>NZ_JBSGBG010000062.1:0-44160 GCF_053601135.1 Actinosynnema sp. NPDC004786
AGCCGGCAGGCCCGGCGGGGAAAAGCGTCCCGCCAAGCCTGCCGGCTCCGACCAGCCTAAGGCACTCGAACCCATGTCAAATCGGGCCTCGGTGGTTCGTTGCGGGGCCGTTGTGCGCCGGTTGGGTGGATGTTCCGGTGGGTTGGGGTGGTGGGTGCTTCGGTGGGTTGGGGTGAGGTGGCGTCGCCCCGCTGGGTGCGGGGCGACGCCGTCGCGGTGGGTCAGGGGTTGATGGTGATGGTGAACGTCGAGGTGCGGTTGCGGATGTTCTCGACGTTGTTGCTGAACCTCAGGTTGTTGAAGGTGACCGAGCCGACCGCCGGGCCCTGGCCCTGCTCGGGCATCTCGTTGGCCCACAGGCCCATGCCCGACTTGTGCTCGAACTCGTCACCGCTCAGCCGGGCCCCGGAGATGGAGATGTTGGTCAGGACGGTGTCCTGGATGGGGTTCTCCGGTGTCGACCCGGTGTACTTCGTCTGGAACATGATCCCCGAGTACGTCGGGTCGATGATGTCGACGTCGTTGACCCGGATGCCCCGGAACGGCTTGGAGGCCGAGAACATCCAGATGCCCGGGAACGTCTGCGCGCCCCAGAAGTGGCCGCCGGTGCGCACCAGCGTGATGCCGCTGAACGTCGTCGGTTCCGGGCCGAAGCCGTTCATCGGGTAGCCGAAGTCGAGCGAGCTGATCGTGACGCCGGAGTAGGTGAGCGTGTCCGCGATGTAGATGTTGCGGAACGTGTTGAGGTAGCCGCCGTAGACGGCCAACCCCGCCGCGCGCCACGTGGTGAGCGACGTCAGGTTCTCGTAGACGTTGTTCTTCTCGTCGGCACCGCCCGCGTCGATGGCGGAGAACAGCGCGAAGCTGTCGTCACCGGTGGAGCGCGCCTCGATGTTGGCCACCCGGTTGTCCGTGCTGCCGTTGGTCATGTTGATGCCGTCGGCGAACATGTTGCGGATCCGGGAGTCCTTGATGGTCATGAAGTCGGTGTTCGCGCCCCAGTAGAGGCACACCATGTGCTCGGCCCAGATGTCCTCGATGGTGATGTTGGAGACGTTGGCGAAGTCGAACACCTTGCCCGGCCCGTCGATGCGGGACGTGTAGTTGCCGAAGAACGCGAACCCGCTGAACGTCGAGCCGTTCACCGACTGCTCGGCCCGGAAGCCCGCGTCGGTGTTCTCCTGCGTGGTCGGCACGACGAACCTGGTGAACCACGGCCCCGCGCCGACCACCCGCACCGGCTTGCCGTACACCTGGAACTTCTGCGAGGTGGTGTAGGTGCCGGCCGGCAGGTAGACGCCGAGCAGGTTGCCGCTGGTGTCCATGCGGAACCGGTCGAGCGCGTTCTGCACGTCCTGGTGGCTGAACCCGGTGGGCGTGACGTACCGGGCGGGGTCGGGGTTGGGCCGTGCCACCGCGCGCTCGAAGTTCACGAAGTCGATGGCGTAGTTGGTGGTGTTGGCCGGGTCCTTCTGCAGCTTGATCTTC
Source organism: Actinosynnema sp. NPDC004786 (assembly GCF_053601135.1). Lineage (NCBI taxonomy): Bacteria > Bacillati > Actinomycetota > Actinomycetes > Pseudonocardiales > Pseudonocardiaceae > Actinosynnema > Actinosynnema sp. NPDC004786. The sequence continues at coordinate 1,489 of NZ_JBSGBG010000062.1, forward strand.
GTGCCGGCCGGGAACGTGTCGTTGAGCATCACGTTCGCCTCGTCGTAGATGTGCCGCGGCCCGCCCGCGCCGGGGGAGTTGCCCGGCGACGCCTCGTTGCCGTAGAGCCAGATGTGCCGCGAGTGCAGGTCGAGCGCCTTGTGGAAGGTCCCGTTGACGTAGACGTTGAGCGTGGCCGCGATGCCGCCGCCGCCCGCCGAGTCGGGGATGGAGAAGCGGGTGACCAGGGTGTTGGTCGGCCCGTTGGTGGTGAACTCGACCGACGCGCCGGTGGTGTTGAGGGTGACCGCGCGCCGCCCGGACGCCTCGCCGGCGAGGTCGCCGATGGTGCGGTTGGGCCCGATCTTCTGCGCGCCGCCCGCGGTGACCGCGTCCTCCGCCTCGATGTGCTCCCACGGCACGTTCGCGCCCCGGCCCACGAACAGCGACTGGGTCGTCACGTTGTTCGCCCGCCGGGCCGCGATCTCGTTGGCGTCGACCGCGACGTCGGTCCTGAGCGTGTACTTGCCGTTCGCGGCGGCCCACGTGCCGAGCGTGATCGGCGCGGCGGACTGGCCCGGCTGGACGACCCCGGTGAAGCCGCCGGTGAACGTGCGCACGGTCGCGCCGGTGGTCGCGTTGACGAGCGTGAGCGTGACGGGGTGCGCGCCGCTCGCCGTGGCGATGGAGCCCTCGTTGCGCAGGACGACGGTGAACGTGGTGTTCTGGCCGTTGGCCGGGTTGTTCGGCGACCAGCTCAGCGCGCCCACGAGGTCGGAGCTGGGCACGGGCGTGACGACGAGGGCGCTCGGGTGCAGGCGCGAGTTGTTGGCCTCGTTCTGCTCCACCACCTTCTTCGTCTCGTCCACCTTCGCCGTGTACTGGTAGGAGCCGGAGCCGCGCGGGCCGATGTCGGCGGTGACGGTCGCCGACGCGCCCGCCGCGAGCGCGCCGACCTGGGCGGTGCCCACGGCGTCGTCGCCGAGGAAGAACGTCACGTCGGTCGCGCCCGATGCCGCCGTGCCCGCGTTGCGCACGGTGGCCGACAGCGTGACCGGGTCGGTCTCGACCGGGCTCGTCGGGCTGAAGGACGTGCCGGTCACGGTGAGGTCCGGGTTGGGCGCGGCCACGCCGAACACCTGGAACTCGGCCACCTGGCCGCCGGGCGCGCCGGTGTTGGCGGTGATGCGCAGCTGCACGTCCGCGACCCGCCCGCTCAGCGGGATGGTGACCGTGTTGCCGGTGGCGGGGTTGAACACGTAGTCGCGGGCGGGGACCAGGCTGGTGAAGCCGGTGGCGCTCTGCTCCCGGCCGAGCACCTGGATGTTCTGCGTGCGGGTGCCCCACGCCGAGGACGGGTTGAGCTTGAGCACGACCGAGCTGAGGTCGGCGTTCGCGCCGAGCTGCGTGGTCAGCGTGTTCGGGTAGGTCGCGCCCTCCCAGTACGTGTTCACGTCGTCGTCGTTGGCGTTGGCCGCGACGAACGTGAACGTGTGCGAGGAGGCGGTGATCGGCCTGCCCTTGGCGAGGTTCGTGCCGTTGCCGGGCGTGCCGGGCCGGGTGACCGAGGCGCTGGGCGGCGACTGGTTGCCCGCCGCGTCCCGGGCGATCACGTGGTAGGTGACCGCGACGCCGTCGGGCTGGGAGTCGGTGTAGGTGAGCACCGTGCCGGGGACGCTCGTGCGCAGCGCGCCGTTGGCGTACACGTCGTAGCCGGTGACGCCGGTGTTGTCGGTCGACGCCGACCAGGTCAGCCGGATCTGGCCGGACTGCGGCGAGGTGTAGGCGAGGTTGCCGGGCGCGGTCGGGGCCTGGGTGTCGCCGCCGGTCGGGCCGTGCAGCTCGAACTCGGAGATCTGCCCGGCGGGCCACCCGGTGTTGCCGGTGACGAGCAGCCGCACGTACCGCGTGGTGGCCGCGGTGAACGGGATGGTCACCGTGTTGTTCGCGCTGGGGTTGAACGCGTACTGGGCGGACGGGACGAGGTCGGCGAAGTTCTGGCCGTCGGTGCTGTGCTGCACGGCGAGCGTCTGGGTGCGCGCGCCCCAGTTCGCCGTCGGCAGCTTGAGCACGACGCGGTCGACCTTGACGGCCGCGCCCAGGTCGGCCCGCAGCCACTGCGGGAACGCGTTGTTCGCGCTCTCCCAGTAGGTGGCCTGGTTGCCGTCGCCGACGTTGGACGCCTGGTAGACGTCGACGTGGCTGCTCGCGGTGTAGGTGGCGGCGAGCTTGGCGCCGACGTCGGCTTCGCGGACGTCGATGTCCTCGACCGCCGCGCCGTCGACGCGCACGTAGCGCACGAGTGTGGGGTCGAAGTCGAACGTCTGCTGCTCGCCCGTGCGCGGGGCGGACGGCACGAGGGTGGCGAACCCCTTGCCGTCGAGGCTGGTCTGGACGGAGAAGGTGGCGTCGTCGTCCGGGAGGGACAGGCGCACCTGGTCGATGCGGGTCGGTTCGCCGAGGTCGAGGACCCCGGCCGACGGCGCGGCCTGAGCGGCGGGGGGACTCAGGGTGAACGCGGTCAGGGACAGGGCGAGTAGGGAGGCGGCGAGGCGTGCGCTGGCGCGAGTCGTCGTTGACATCGTCGTGCTGGCCCTTCTCGTTAGGGCATTCCGGCGTCTTGTCAGAAAGTTCCGCGTACTTGTCGATTTCTTGCGTAAGCGGTTCGAAGGGTTGCAGAGCGACGTCCGGAAAGTCAACGGTCACCGCCTTCCGCCCACCCCCATTTGCGCCGTCCGGCGTAATCGGCCCGACCGGCGCCGGTCCGGGTGGTTGATCGGGTGGGGTGCGCGGGGGAGGAGCCGGGTGCGACGGTGGTGGTGGGGGCTCGCCGTGGCGTCGTACGCCGTGGCCGCCGCGGCGACGACGCTGGTGTCCGTCTCGGTCAACGTGGCGACCGGCGGCAGCTGCCCGTGGCTGCGCGCGATCGAGGCGCGACCGCTGTGGTGGGTGGGCGTCGGGACGGCCGTGGTGGCGATCGCCGGGCCGGCGGGGTGGTGGGCACAGGCGCGCGCAACCGACGCGGGCGACGGCTGGTGGGTCCCGCGGACCGTCGACCCGTTCTCGTGGCACGAGCGCGACACGGACCCGACGCGGCACCGCCCCCGACCACCTCGTCCCGGTCTCGGTGAGGTCTTCGCGTTCGAGGACACGGCGACGGCCTCAGCGGTCCGGCGATGTGGAACCTCACCCTGTGGACCACCAGGTCCGGTGTCGGCAGCACGCGGTGGCGGCCCGGCGCGGAGGGCGGCTTCTGCCGGCGGTACAACGTGGTCGCGGCGGTCGCCCGGCGCGCGGACCGCGCCACGCACCCCGAGTTGCGACCGCGACCCGAAACGGCCGCCCACGCTTGCGGGCCGGGGAGCCGCCGGGCGCGGAAGCGGTGGTCGAGTCGCGGCTGGGGGGTTCGGCTGCCACCGAAAGCGCGAAGGCCCGCCGTCCCCGGGCGGGGCGACGGGCCTTCGCGTGACCGGAGCGCGGCTACGTGCGCCGCACGATGATCCGCTGCAACGCGATGAACGCCAGCAGCAGCGCGCCGATCACGATCTTCGTCCACCAGGACGACAGGGTGCCCTCGAACGAGATCAGCGTCTGGATCGTGCCCAGCACGAGCACGCCGACCACCGAGCCGACCACGAACCCGACCCCGCCGGACAGCAGGCTCCCGCCCACGACCACGGCGGCGATGGCGTCCAGCTCCATGCCGACCGCGTGCAGGCTGTAGCCGGACAGCATGTAGAGGCTGAACAGCAGGCCGCCCAGCGCCGAGCAGAACCCGCTGATCACGTACACGCCGATCTTCACCCGCGTGGTGGCCAGGCCCATCAGCCGCGCCGACGACTCGCTGCCGCCGACCGCGTACACCGTGCGCCCGAACCGGGTCAGGTGCAGCACGTACACCGCCGCCAGCACGACCACCAGCGCGATCACCACGCCGTAGGTGATGCTGACCCCGCCCGGCAGCGGGACCGACGAGGTGGCCAGGTCGCGGAACGTCGGGTCCTTGATGGACACCGACTCCACGCTGATCACGAAGCACAGGCCGCGGGCCAGGAACATGCCCGCCAGGGTCACGATGAACGGCTGCACGCCGAACCGGTGGATCACCCAGCCCATCGCGAGCCCGAGCCCCGACCCGGCGGCCAGCACCGTGATCACGACCAGCCACGCGGGCCAGCCGGCCTGGAGCGCCGACGCCGCGATCATCGTGGACAACGCCACCACCGACCCGACCGACAGGTCGATGCCGCCGGTCAGGATCACGAACGTCATGCCGACCGCGAGCACGATCAGGAACGCGTTGTCGATGAACAGGTTCGCCACGACCTGGCCGGACGCGAACCCCTCGTACCGCACCGAGCCGACGCCGAACGTCGCCACGAACACCACGAACGTCGCGATCACCGGCAGGAACCGCTTCGGCACGCTCACCGACCACCCGGACGACCTGCGCGCGGGCGCGGCGGGCGCCTGCGGTTCGAGGGTCACTGTCTCCTTCATGCCGGCACCCCTTGCCTCACCCGGATCCTGAGCGGCGCCTGCATGAGGCACACCGCGATCACCACGATCGCCTTGAACACCAGCGTGATCTCCGGCGCGATGCCGATCGTGTAGACCGTCGTGGTCAACGTCTGGATGATCAACGCCCCGAGCAGCGTGCCGGTCAGCGAGTACCGGCCGCCCGCCAGCGACGTGCCGCCGATCACGACGGCCAGGATCGCGTCCATCTCGATCCACAGGCCGGCGTTGTTGGCGTCCGCCGCGCTCACGTTCGAGCTGATCATCAGCCCGGCCACGCCCGCGCACAGCGCCGCGAACACGTACACCGTCCAGATGATGGTCCGCGCCCGCACGCCGGCCAGCCGCGACGCCGACGGGTTCACGCCGACGGACTCGATCAGCAGCCCCAGCGCGGTCCGCCGGGTCGCCAGCGCCACCAACCCCAGCACCGCGAGGCTGATGAGGATCGCGATCGGCAGCACCAGGAAGCCCGCGCCCACCTGCCGGTAGGAGTCGTCGTTCACGGTGATGATCTGGCCCTCGGTGATCAGCATCGCGACCCCGCGCCCCGCGGTCATCAGCACCAGCGTGGCGATGATCGGCTGGATGCCCAGCACCGACACCAGGAACCCGTTCCACAGCCCCAGCGCCGCGCACAGCAGCAGGGCGAGGCCCATGCCGAGCCACGCGTTGCCGCCCGAGGCGATGTACGTGCACGTCACCGCGCCCGCGATGGCCGCCACCGCGCCGACCGACAGGTCGATGCCGCGGGTCGCGATCACCAGCGTCATGCCCAGCGCGATCAGCAGCGTCGGCGCGCCGTTGCGCAGGATGTCGACCAGGCTGCCGTACAGGTGCCCGTCCTGCAGCCGCAGCGAGAAGAACGACGGCGTCACCACCACGTTCAGCACCAGCAGCGCGACCAGCGCCAGCACCGGCCAGAGCAGTCGGTTCCTCACGACGCCACCGCCTTCTCGACACCGTGGTCGGCGCCGTGGTCGCCGCCGCCCGCGATGAGCGCCATCACGTCGTCCACACCCGCTCCACCGTCCAACTCCGCCACCTTCTGCCGGTCGCGCATCACCACGACCCGGTCGGACACGCGCACCACCTCCTCCAGTTCGGCGGAGATGAACACCACGGCCATGCCCTCCGCGGCCAGGTCGGCCACGACCTTCTGGATCTGCGCCTTCGCGCCGACGTCGATGCCGCGCGTCGGCTCGTCCAGGATCAACAGCTTCGGCTGGGTCACCAGCCACCGCGCCAGCAGCACCTTCTGCTGGTTGCCGCCGGACAGGTTGCCGACCGCCCGGTCCGGGTCGGCCGGCCGGATGTCCAGCAGCTCGATGTACTTGGCCACCAGCTCGTCGGCGAGCTTGCGCGGCACGGGCCGGGCCCAGCCGCGCGCGGCCTGCATCGCCAGGATCAGGTTGTCCCGCACGCTCAGGTCGGCCACGATGCCCTCGGCCTTGCGGTCCTCCGAGGAGAACGCGATGCCGGCCTCGATCGCCGCCCGCGGCCCGGTCAGCCGCACCGGCTCGCCCTCCACCAGGACCCGGCCCGAGTCGGCCTTGTCCGCGCCGAACAGCAACCGCGCGACCTCCGTGCGGCCCGAGCCGAGGAGCCCGGCCAGCCCGACCACCTCGCCCTTGCGGATCTCCAGGTCGAACGGCGCCACGGAGCCCTTGCGGCCCAGGCCCTCGGCCACCAGCAGCGGCGCGCCCGGCGCGTTCGTGCGGCGCTCGATCTCCTCCAGCACGCCCATCTCGCGGCCGAGCATCGCCGACACCAGGTCGATCCGGCTCAGGTCGGCGGTCATGTGCTCACCGACCAGCCGGCCGTTGCGCAGCACCGTCATCCGGTCGGAGATCTCGTAGACCTGCTCCAGGAAGTGCGTCACGAACAGCACCGCGACACCCTCGTCGCGCAGCACCCGGATGATGCGGAACAGCTCGGCGACCTCGTCGGCGTCCAGGCTGGACGTCGGCTCGTCCAGCACGAGCACCCGCGCGTCGACCGCCACGGCCCGCGCGATCGCGACGAGCTGCTGCACGGCGATCGGGTGGCTCTCCAGCACCGAACCTGGGTCGATGTGCAGCCCGATGCGCGCCAGCAGCTCGGCCGACCGCGCGCGCATCGCCTTGCCGTCGATGCGGCCGAACCTGCGGGGCTCCCGCCCGAGCAGGATGTTCTCCGCCACGGTCAGGTTCGCGCAGAGGTTGACCTCCTGGTACACCGTGCTGATCCCCGCGGCCTGCGCCTGCGCCGGGCCGTGGAACGACACGGGCTCGCCCGCGTAGCGGACCTCGCCCGCCGCGAGCGGGTGCACCCCGGTCAACGCCTTGATGAGCGTCGACTTGCCCGCACCGTTCTCGCCCATCAACGCGTGGACCTCGCCGGGGAACAGCCGGAAATCCACCTCCTGCAGAGCCTTCACGCCGGGGAACTCCACCGAGATGCCCCGCATGTCGACGACCGGCTCGGTCACCGGACAACTCCCCTCACACGACGTCGGCGGCGCCGACAATCGGACGACTGGGTGCGGCCCCCGCCACCACACCCGGAGGGTGGCGGGGGCCGCGGCTTGGGATCAGTACTTGCGGTTGGGGAGCTCGGCCTTGGCCTGCTCCGGGGTGAACGTCGTCTCCTCGGTCACCACGCGCGGCGGCACCTCCTCGCCGGCCACGACCTTCTTCGCCAGCTCCATGAGCTGGTCGCCGAGCAGCGGGTTGCACTCGACGATGAAGTTGATCTCACCGGCGGCCAGCGCGGTCATGCCGTCCTTCACCGCGTCCACGGTGATGATCTTGATGTCCTTGCCCGGCACCTTGCCCGCGGCCTTGATGGCCTCGATCGCGCCCAGGCCCATGTCGTCGTTGTGCGCGTAGACCACGTCGATCTGCGGCACGGACTTCAGGAACGCCTCCATGACCTGCTTGCCGCCCGACCGCGTGAAGTCACCGGTCTGCGTGGCCACGATCTTCAGGTCCGTGCCCGCGATCGCGTCCTCGAAGCCCTTCTTGCGGTCGATGGCCGGCGCGGCGCCCGTGGTGCCCTGCAGCTCGACGATGTTCTTCGCGCCACCGGCGTTGGCCTTCAGCCACTCGCCGGCCTTCTTGCCCTCCTCCACGAAGTCCGACCCGAGGAACGTCTTGTAGAGCGACGTGTCGTCCGAGTCGACCGCGCGGTCGGTCAGGATCACCGGGATGTTCGCGCGCTTGGCCTCCAGCAGCACGGCGTCCCACCCGGTCTCCACCACCGGGCTGAAGGCGATGACGTCGACCTTCTGCTGGATGTAGGAGCGGATCGCCTTGATCTGGTTCTCCTGCTTCTGCTGCGCGTCGGAGAACTTCAGGTCGATCCCGGCCTTCTCGGCCGACTCCTGGATCGACTTGGTGTTCGCGGTGCGCCAACCGCTCTCGGCGCCCACCTGGGCGAAGCCCATCGTGATCTTGTCGTCGCCCCCTGCGCTACCCGTGGAACCCGCGTCCCCGGACCCACCACCGGACCCGCACGCGGTCAACGCGGCCAACAGGACCGCGGCGGCGGCGGTCGTGATCTTCTTCAACACTGGTCTTCCTCCGTGTGAACCCGAGACACTGACGGGATGGCGAACCGCGTGACGGTGGTCACCTGGGGCACAAGAGTGAACGCTCACAATCGACCAGTCAACCCCCCGGAAACGTCAACTTCGCATCCTTGACACGTTTGTGAGCACAGTCGTATGTTAGCGCTCACTTTTGTGACTCAGCCCACCACTCACACCCGGGTGCCCAGTTCATCCGCGGCCTGCCGCCGCGCGCGAGACGAGAGTGACGCCCCACATGGTCTCCCTTCGGCTAAGGCCCCGCCCGCTCGTCGCGACGCTGGTCGCGGCGCTCGGCGCGGCGGTCCTGACCTCGCCGCCCGCCACCGCGGCGGACGGCCTCGTCCTGCACTACCCCCTCACCGAAACCGCTGGAGCCGTCGCAGTGGACACCTCGGGGGGTGGGCGCAATGGAATCGTTATGGGGGACGCCACGCCGGGCGGCGCGGAAGGGCTCCAACTCGGCGGCGTGAACGGCCACGTGAAGCTGCCCGACCACGTGCTGCGCGACCTGGCCGAGGTCAGCGTGTCGCTGCAGGTGCGCATTGCCCCGGACCAGGCGACGCCCTATTTCATCTACGGCCTCGGTAATTCCTCGGGCACAGCCGGTAATGGCTACCTGTTCACCACCGGCAACGCCTACCGGTCGTCCATCGCGACCGGCAACTGGTCGACGGAGCAGACCGTGACCGCCGGCCGGGATCTCGCCAGGGGTGTCTGGAAAACGCTTACCTACACGCTCGGCGGCGGCACGGCCGTGCTGTACGAGGACGGCGTCGAGGTCGCCCGCAAGACCGGTGTGACGATCACCCCGGCGATGATCGGCGGCGGCTCGACCACCGCCAACTACATCGGCCGCTCGGTCTACAGCGGCGACCGGTACCTCAAGGGCGCGGTCCGCGACTTCCGCCTCTACAACCGGGCGCTGACCGCCGCCGAGGCGCACGAGCTGGGTTTCGTGCCGGACGACGAGCGCGGCCGGCGCGACCTCGCCGCGATCGACCTCGGCGACACCTCGGCCGTGACCGAGGACCTCGCGCTGCCCGTCACCGGGCCGTACGGCTCGACCATCACGTGGCAGTCGAGCGACCCCGCCGTCGTGTCGGCCTCCGGCGTCGTCACCCGCCCCGCGCCCGGCGGCCGGCCCGCCACCGTGACGCTGACCGCGACCGCCGCCGGGCAGACCCGGGAGTTCCAGGTGACCGTGCGACCGCAGCTCACCGACGACGAGAAGGTCGCCGAGGCCGACGCCGCGCTCGTGGTGTGGGACGCCGACGACATCCGCGGCAACATCACCCTGCCCACCACCGGCCTGTACGGCACCACCGTCACGTGGAAGAGCAACAAGCCCGACGTGATCACGCCCACCGGCGAGGTCACCCGGCCCGCGCACGGCCGCAAGCCGGTCAAGGTGCAGCTCACCGCGGAGATCCGGTCCGGCGAGGAGACCACCCGCAAGAAGTTCAAGGTCACCGTGACCCCGCTGCCGCAGCGGCAGGACTACGAGGGGTACCTGTTCGGCTACTTCACCGGCGAGGGCTCCGCCACCGGCGAGCAGGTCTACTTCGCCGCCAGCCGCGGCAACGACGCGCTGAAGTGGGACGAGCTGAACCAGGGCAGGCCCGTGCTCACCTCGTCGCTGGGCGACAAGGGCGTGCGCGACCCGTTCGTCATCCGCTCGCCCGAGGGCGACAAGTTCTACCTCATCGCCACCGACCTGAAGATCCACGGCAACGGCAACTGGGACCTCGTGCAGCGCAAGGGCAGCCGCTACATCGAGGTGTGGGAGTCCACCGACCTGGTCAACTGGGGGCAGCAGCGGCACGTCCTGGTCTCACCCGAGACCGCGGGCAACACCTGGGCACCCGAGGCGTACTACGACGAGTCCATCGGCGCCTACGTCGTCTTCTGGGCCTCGAAGCTCTACGCCGAGGACGACCCCGAGCACACCGGCGACACCTACAACAAGATGCTGTACGCGACCACGCGCGACTTCCGCACGTTCAGCGAGCCGCAGGTGTGGGTGGACCCCGGCTACTCGGTGATCGACTCGACCGTGATCAAGCACGGCGACGAGTACTACCGGTTCACCAAGGACGAGCGGAACAACACCTCCAGCACGCCGTGCAGCAAGTTCATCCTGGCCGAGAAGTCGACGCGGCTGCGGGACACCTCCTACGACTTCGTGGCCGACTGCATCGGCAAGGGCTCGATCAACCAGGGCGAGGGGCCGACGGTGTTCAAGTCCAACACCGAGGACCGCTGGTACCTGTTCATCGACGAGTTCGGCGGGCGCGGCTACGTCCCGTTCGAGACCACCGACCTCGCCTCCGGCGAGTGGACCCTCGCCACCGGCTACGAGCTGCCCAGCCGACCGCGGCACGGCACCGTGCTGCCCGTGACGAAGGCCGAGCTGGAGCGCGTCCGCGCCGCCTTCCCGTGACCCTGCCTCCCCGGCGCCCCCGCACCGGAGCACAGGAGTTCGCATGTCCCGTGTCGTGATGGCCGCGGCCCTCGCCGCGAGCCTGCTCGTCGCCGCGCCCGCCTCGGGCGCGGCGACGGACCCCGACTACACCCTGTCCATCGACCCCACGGCCCGGGGCGCGGCGATCGACGACACCCTGTACGGCGTCTTCTTCGAGGACATCAACCGGGCCGCCGACGGCGGCCTGTACGCCGAACTGGTGCAGAACCGGTCGTTCGAGTACGGCCCGGCCGACAACGCCGCCTACACGCCGCTCACCGGGTGGGCGCCGACCGGCGGCACCCTCGACGTGGTGGACGACGACGCCCGCCTCAACGAGCGCAACCGCAACCACCTGCGCCTCGGCCTGCCCGCGGGCGTGATCAACTCAGGCTACGACTCCGGCATCGCCGTGGCGAAGGGCAAGCGCTACGACTTCTCCGCCTGGGCCCGCACGGACCAGGCCGGCGGCACGCCGCTGCGCGTCGGCCTCACCGACCCGGCGGGCAAGGACCTCGCGCCCCGGCTGGACCTGCGGGTGACGGGCGACGGCTGGACCAAGTACACCGGCACGTTCAGCGCGCGCGAGTCGTCCACCACCGGCCGGCTGCTGCTGCAGGCCGACGGCTCCGGCACGTTGCGGCTGGACATGGTCTCGCTGTTCCCGCAGGACACGTTCAAGGGCCACGGCCTGCGCAAGGACCTGGCCGAGAAGATCGCCGCCCTGCGGCCCGGATTCCTCCGCTTCCCCGGCGGCTGCCTGGTGAACACCGGCAGCCACCAGGGCTACGAGGCGCCCGGCTGGGAACGCCGCCGCTCCTACCAGTGGAAGGACACCATCGGCCCGGTCGAGCAGCGGGCCGCGAACTGGAACTTCTGGGGCTACAACCAGTCCTACGGCCTGGGCTACCACGAGTACTTCCAGTTCGCGGAGGACATCGGCGCGATGCCGCTGCCCGTGGTGCCCGCGCTCGTCACCGGGTGCGGCCAGAACCGCGCCACCGACGACCCCGCGCTGCTGGAGCGGCACATCCAGGACACGCTCGACCTGATCGAGTACGCCAACGGCCCGGCCGACTCGCCGTGGGGCCGCAAGCGGGCCGAGATGGGCCACCCGGAGCCGTTCGGGCTCACCCACCTGGCCGTGGGCAACGAGGAGACCCTGGCCGACGAGTTCTTCGCCCGGTTCACCCGGTTCCGCGCCGCCATCGAGGCGAAGCACCCCGACATCACCGTCGTGGGCAACTCCGGCCCCGACGACACCGGGGCCACCTTCGACCGGCTGTGGCAGCTCAACCGCGACGCCGGCGTCGCGATGGTGGACGAGCACTACTACAACGCGCCGAACTGGTTCCTGGAGAACAACGACCGGTACGACACCTACGACCGCAACGGGCCCAAGGTGTTCCTCGGCGAGTACGCCTCCCAGGACGACAAGTTCGCCAACGCCCTCGCCGAGGCGGCGTTCATGACCGGCCTGGAGCGCAACGCGGACGTCGTGAAGCTCGCCTCCTACGCCCCGCTGCCGGCCAACGAGGACCACGTGCAGTGGAAGCCGGACATGATCTGGTTCAACAACCACGCGTCCTGGGGCTCGACCTCCTACGAGGTGCAGAAGCTGTTCATGACCAACGTGGGCGACCACGTCGTCAAGAGCACCGCGTCGGGCACGCCGTGGACGCCGACCCCGATCACCGGCGCGATCGGCCTGTCGTCCTGGGCGACCTCCGTGGCCTACGACGACGTGGTGGTGACCGCCGCCGACGGCCGCGTGCTGTTCTCCGACGACTTCTCCGGCGACGCGTCCCGCTGGACCGGCAACGGCACGGGCAGCTGGGGCGTGGTGGACGGCCGGTTCGTGCAGTCCGACCCGGCCGTGGCCAACCCGCTGATGACCGCGGGCGACCCCACCTGGAACAACTTCACCGTCAGCGTGAAGGCCACCAAGCTGTCCGGCAGCGAGGGCTTCCTGATCCCGTTCGCGGTCAACGGCGCGGGCAACCCGTTCTGGTGGAACCTCGGCGGCTGGAACAACACCCGTTCGGCGGTGGACGGCGGCAACTCCTCGCGCGTGTTCCACGCCGACAACACCACGATCGAGACCGGTCGGACCTACGACCTGCGGATCGAGGTGCGCGACCGGACCGTGGAGCTGCTCATCGACGGGCGGCTGTGGGCGGGCTTCACCGACGAGGGCACCGGGAACCCGGAGCCGTTCCGCCACGTCGTCACCCGCGACGAGGCCACCGGCGAGCTGATCGTCAAGGTGGTCAACGCCCGGGACAAGCCCGCCCGCACCGCGATCGACCTCGGCCGCGGCGCCTGGGTCGTGCCTGCCGCCGAGGCGACGATCGTGGAAGGGCTGCCCGACGACGTCAACACCGAGTTCACCCAGCCGGTCAAGGCGAGGAAGGCGCACGTGCGGGTGTCCGCCTCGTTCACCCACACGTTCCCGCCGCACTCGGTCACGTTCCTGCGCATCAAGGACCGGCGTCGATGACCGCGCCGACCCCGCAGCGCACCCCCGCGATTGGAGCCACCGTGTCCCTGGACCGCAGGAGCCTGTTCCGCGCCGGCGGCGCGCTCGCCGTCGCGGGCGGGCTGACCGCCTCGGCGTCGGCCGTCGCCGCGCCGGACGGGCCGGACGCCGCCGCCGCGGCCGCCGGCGGCCTGCCGACCCGCAACCCGCTGGTCGAACGGCGCGCCGACCCGTTCATCACCCCGCCGACCGACGGCATGTACTACCTGACCGGCTCGGTGCCCGAGTACGACCGGGTGGTCGTCCGGGGCGCGCCGACCCTCGATGGCCTGGCCGACGCCCGGGAGCGCACCATCTGGCGGCGTCCGCCGTCCGGGAAAATGGGCGGCTACATCTGGGCCCCCGAGCTGCACCGCATCGACGGCAGGTGGTACGTCTACTTCGCCGCCGGCGACTCCGACGACCCGTTCCGCATCCGCACCTACGTGCTGGAATCGGCCAAGGACGACCCGCGCGAGAGCGGCTGGGAGCTGCGCGGCCAGGTGGTCACCGCGTGGGAGACCTTCACCCTCGACGCGACGACCTTCTCCCACCGCGGCAAGCGGTACTTCCTGTGGGCGCAGCACGAGCCCGGCATCGACACCAACACCAACCTCTACATCGCCGAGATGGCCTCGCCGCTGGCGCTCAAGACCGCGCCGGTGCGCATCGCCACCCCGACGCTGGACTGGGAGGTGCAGGGCTTCCGGGTCAACGAGGGCCCGGCGGTGCTCATCCGCAACGGCCGGGTCTTCGTGACGTTCTCGGCCAGCGCCACCGACGCCCGCTACTGCATGGGGCTGCTCACCGCGGACGAGAACGCCAACCTGCTCGACGCGCGCTCGTGGACCAAGACGCCCACGCCGGTCTTCGCCACGAACGAGGCGACCGGCCAGTACGGGCCGGGGCACAACTCGTTCACCACGGTCGGCGACCAGGACGTGCTGGTCTACCACGCCCGTGACTACCGGGCGATCACCGGCGACCCGCTGTTCGACCCGAACCGGCACACCCGCGTGCAGCGGCTCCACTGGAACGCGGACGGCACCCCGAGCTTCGGCGTGCCGGTCGGCAAGGGCGGGCCGGTGGTGCGGCTGTCGCCCGCCGACGCGCCGGAGCTGTTCGTCCGGCACTTCGAGTACCGGCTGCGGGTCGACGGCGCCGTGCGGGAGGTGGCCGACTCGCAGTTCCGGTTCGTGCCCGGCTTCCTGGGCGCGGGCACGGTGGCCGTGCAGTCGGTGAACTTCCCGGACCGCTACGCGCGGGTGGACGGCGCCGCGGTCCGGATCGACCCGTACGAGGACTCCGACGCCTACGGGCGGGCCGCGTCGTTCGTCCGGGTGCCGGGCCTGGCCGACCGCGACGCGGTGTCGCTGCGCTCGGCGGCGGACCCGCAGGCGTACCTGTCCCACGACACGGGACGTTTGGTGGTCGCCCGGCCGGGCGGCGACCGACGCGCCCGCGAACGTGCGACATTCCGGGTGAGCTGAAGCGTCCCTGCGCTGGTGGGAACGGTCCCTGGTGGACAATGGACCGCGCACCTGCGGGGTGATCAGGGTGTGTTATCGCTAACATTGGGTTGGCAGCAGTGTCGGACACAGGCGGAGATGGGGCGGTAGTGGAGCACAGGACCTCGCGCGATCCCGCGATGACGGACGTCGCCCGGCTCGCCGGGGTCTCGCACCAGACGGTGTCGCGGGTGCTGAACGGGCACCCCAACGTCCGGGAGCAGACCCGGCTGCGGGTGCGCGCGGCCATCGCCGAGCTGGGCTACCGGCCCAACAAGGCGGCCCGCGCGCTGGTCACCGGCCGATCCCAGCTGATCGGGGTGGTGGCGCAGAACTCGACGCTCTACGGCCCCGCGTCGCTGCTGGCCGCGTTCGAGGCGGCGGCGGCCGAGGCCGGGTTCGCGGTCAGCGTCGGCCGGGTCAACGTGCTGGACCGCAACTCCATCTCCGACGCGGTGGAGCGGCACCGCGACCAGCGGGTGGCCGGGATAGTGGTCATCGCGCCGACCGCGTCGGCCAACGACGCGGTCGGCGACGTGTCCGCCGGCATCCCGCTCGTCACGGTGGACGGCGACCCGGAGCGGTCCACCCCGCTGGTGACGGTGGACCAGGCGGCGGGCGCGTTCGCCGCGACCACGCACCTGCTGGAGGCGGGCCACCGCACGGTGTGGCACGTGTCGGGCCCGTCGGACTGGTTCGACAGCCTGGGCCGCATCCGGGGCTGGCGGTCGGCGCTGGAGACGGCGGGCCTGGAGGTGCCGCCGGTGGTGCCGGCCGACTGGAGCGCCGCGTCGGGGTACCGGGCGGGCCAGATGCTGGCGCGGATGCCGGAGGTGACGGCGATCTTCGCGGCGAACGACCACCTGGCGCTGGGCATCCTGCGGGCGATGAGCGAGCGGGGCCGCCGGGTGCCGCACGACGTGAGCATCGTGGGCTTCGACGACGTGCCGGAGGCCGCCTACTTCATCCCGCCGCTGACGACGATCCGGCCGGACTTCCACGCGGTGGCGAAGGAGACGCTGGAGCTGCTGCTGGCGCAGGTCGGCGACGGGGACGTGGGCGCGTCGCAGCGGACCGTCGCGCCGGCCCTGGTGAAGCGGGACAGCGTCGCGCCGCCCGCGGAGTGACCCCGGGCGGCCCGGCGGGCGCGACGGTGCGGTCCCGAGGCTCCGCTCGCGTGCCCGGCCACGACCGGTCGCGCTTCAAGGGCCCGGAGGGGGCGGCAGGGGCCTTGGCGGGGCGGTCGTGCCCGGGCGGCACGGCGGCACGCGGCGGGGCAGTGGGGCTTGGCTGGGCGGCTTGGCGGGGCGTACGGCCCGGCTCGGCGGCCGGGCGCAAGGCTCGGCCGGGCGGCACGCGGTAGGGCTCGGCTGGGCGCTGGGAGGCACCCGGTAAGGCTGCCGAGCGGTCCGGCGGCACGCGGTGAGGCTTGGCCGAGGGCGGCCGGGCGGCTGGGCTGTAGGCAGCCGGTGTGGTGGGCGCGGTGCGGCAGGCGGCGGGGCGAGGCCGGTCCCGGCGGGTGTGCCGGCGGGAGGGCGAGGGCGGGGCGCGGCGGTGCGGTGGCGTACGGGATCCCGGTACGGTGGCGCGCCGCCCGCGCAGTAGCGTGAAGCGGTGTCGCACGGCACAGCGCCGTGCCGTCGCCGCGACCGAAGGGCCCTACCGGAGGCCCTAACGACCGCACCGCAACATTTTCGTGCCGTCTCCGCCCATCTGCGGTCCCGCACGAGCGCCGAACGCGCCTAGGCTGGAGTGGCGTCGCAGCGGCCCCGCAACCCGCTGAACACGGCCTTTTGTGCACGCTCACCATCTGTTTAAGACCACGTTGCGGGCAGG
Source organism: Actinosynnema sp. NPDC004786 (assembly GCF_053601135.1). Classification (NCBI taxonomy): domain Bacteria; kingdom Bacillati; phylum Actinomycetota; class Actinomycetes; order Pseudonocardiales; family Pseudonocardiaceae; genus Actinosynnema; species Actinosynnema sp. NPDC004786. Next base: position 17,880 of record NZ_JBSGBG010000062.1, read on the forward strand.
TCTTGACGTCGTGAATGTTAGCGATAACACTCACTCACCATGGCGAGCGATCCATTGGTGGTGGGTGTCGACTTCGGCACGTTGTCCGGGCGCGCGGTGGTCGTGCGGGTGCGCGACGGCCTCGAACTCGGCACCGCGGTGCACGACTACCGGCACGGCGTGCTGGACCGGGCGCTGCCCGACGGCCGCTCGTTGCCGCCCGACTGGGCGTTGCAGGTCCCCCAGGACTACGTGGACGTGCTGAAGCACGCCGTGCCCGCCGCGCTCGTCGACGCCGGGGTGGACCCGGCCGACGTGATCGGCATCGGCACGGACTTCACCGCGTGCACGATGGTCCCGGTCAAGGCCGACGGCACCCCGCTGAACGAACTGCCCGAGTTCACCGGCAACCCGCACGCGTACGTGAAGCTCTGGAAGCACCACGCGGCCCAGCCGCAGGCCGACCGCATCAACCAGCTGGCCGCCCAGCGCGGCGAGAGCTGGCTGCCCCGCTACGGCGGTCTGATCTCCTCGGAGTGGGAGTTCGCCAAGGGGCTCCAGCTGCTGGAGGAGGCCCCCGAGGTCTACGCGGCGATGGACCACTGGGTCGAGGCCGCCGACTGGATCGTCTGGCAGCTGTGCGGGGTCTACGTGCGCAACACGTGCACCGCGGGCTACAAGGGCATCTACCAGGACGGCTACCCGTCCGAGGAGTTCCTGGCCGCGCTGAACCCCGACTTCGCCGGTTTCGTCGCCGAGAAGCTCGACCACCCGCTGGGCCGCCTCGGCGACCGCGCCGGCGGCCTGACCGAGCAGGCGGCGGAGTGGACCGGGCTGCGGCCCGGCATCGCGGTGGCCGTCGGCAACGTCGACGCGCACGTCACCGCGCCCGCCGCCCGCGCGGTGGAGCCCGGCCAGATGGTCGCGATCATGGGCACGTCCACGTGCCACGTGATGAACGCCGACGTGCTGGCCGACGTGCCGGGCATGTGCGGCGTGGTGGACGGCGGGATCGTGCCCGGCCTGTGGGGCTACGAGTCCGGGCAGAGCGGCGTCGGCGACATCTTCGGGTGGTTCGTGGAGCACAACGTGCCGCCGGAGTACCACGAGCAGGCCGCGGCGCGCGGCATCTCGGTGCACGAGCTGCTCACCGAGCTGGCCGCGCAGCAGCGCATCGGCGAGCACGGCCTGATCGCGCTGGACTGGCACAGCGGCAACCGCTCGGTGCTGGTGGACCACGAGCTGTCGGGCGTGGTGGTCGGGCAGACGCTGGCCACCCGCGCCGAGGACACCTACCGGGCGCTGCTGGAGGCGACCGCCTTCGGCACCCGGGTGATCGTGGACTCCTACACCGACGCGGGCATCCCGGTGACCGAGCTGGTGATCGCGGGCGGCCTGCTGCGCAACCCGCTGCTGATGCAGATCTACGCCGACGTGACGAACCTGCCGCTGTCGGTGATCGGCTCCGAGCAGGGCCCGGCGCTCGGCTCGGCGATGCACGCCGCCGTCGCCGCCAAGGCGTACGAGGACATCCGCGCGGCCGCCGACGCGATGGGCTCGATCAAGCGGGGCGCGTACCTGCCGATCCCGGACAACGTCGAGGCGTACGAGCGGATGTTCGTGGAGTACCAGGAGCTGCACGACTACTTCGGCCGCGGCGTCAACGACGTCATGCACCGGCTCAAGGCGCGGCGCCGCGCCGCCAAGGGGGAGTGACCGGTGTCCGTGCTCGAAGACCTCCGCCGCACGGTCGCGGACCTGCACCGCGAGCTGACCCGCTACGAGCTGGTGATCTGGACCGCGGGCAACGTGTCGGCCCGCGTGCCGGACCGGGACCTGATGGTGATCAAGCCGTCCGGGGTGTCCTACGACGAGCTGACCCCCGAGGCCATGGTCGTCACCGACCTGCACGGCAACCTCGTGGAGGGCGACTACTCGCCGTCCTCGGACACCGCCGCGCACGCGTACGTGTACCGGCACATGCCCGAGGTGGGGGGAGTGGTGCACACGCACTCCCCGTACGCCACGGCGTGGGCGGCGCGCGGCGAGCCGATCCCGTGCGTGCTCACCATGATCGCCGACGAGTTCGGCGGTGACATCCCGGTGGGGCCGTTCGCGCTCATCGGGGACGACTCGATCGGCCGGGGCATCGTGGAGACGCTGCGGGAGAGCCGTTCCCCGGCCGTGCTGATGCGCAACCACGGTCCCTTCACGGTCGGCAAGGACGCGCGGGCGGCGGTGAAGGCCGCGGTGATGCTGGAGGACGTGGCGCGCACCGTCCACTTCGCGCACCAGCTCGGCACGCCCAAGCCGATCGAGCAGCACCACATCGACAGCCTGTACGCCCGTTACCAGAACGTCTACGGGCAATGAGCCCACGAGGGGAGCCCCGCATGTCGCCTGCTGGGAAGCCGCAGGTCTGGTTCCTGACCGGGAGCCAGCACCTCTACGGCCCGGAAACGCTCGAGCAGGTCGCCCGGCAGTCGCAGCAGATCCAGCGGATGCTCACCGAGTCGGGGAGGATCAGCGCGGAGGTGGTGTGGCAGCCGGTGTTGACCGACACCGCCGCGATCCGCGCCGTGATGCTGGAGGCGAACGCCGACCCGTCGTGCATCGGCGTGATCGCGTGGATGCACACGTTCTCGCCCGCCAAGATGTGGATCACCGGGCTGGACGCGCTGCGCAAGCCGCTGCTGCACCTGCACACGCAGCTCAACGAGGCGCTGCCGTGGTCGACCATCGACATGGACTTCATGAACCTCAACCAGGCCGCGCACGGCGACCGCGAGTTCGGGTTCATCCAGACCAGGATCGGCGTGCCGCGCAAGACCGTCGCGGGCCACGCGAGCGACCCGCTGCTGGCCGAGCGGATCGACGGCTGGGTGCGCGCCGCGACCGGCTACAGCCACCTGAACGGGATGAAGCTGGCCCGGTTCGGCGACAACATGCGCGGCGTCGCGGTGACCGAGGGCGACAAGGTGGAGGCCGAGCTGCGCTTCGGCGTCTCGGTGAACACCTACGGCGTGAACGACCTGGTCGAGGTCGTGGACGCGGTCGAGGACGAGGAGGTCGACGTCCTGGTCGCCGAGTACGCCGACGTCTACCGGCTCGCGCCGGAGCTGGACAAGGGCGCGGCGCGGCACGACTCGCTGCGCTACGCGGCCCGCATCGAGGCCGGTCTGCGCCGGTTCCTCACCGAGGGCGGCTTCGGCGCGTTCACCACGAACTTCGAGGACCTGGGCGGGCTGCGGCAGCTCCCGGGCCTGGCCGTGCAGCGGCTGATGGCCGACGGCTACGGCTTCGGCGGCGAGGGCGACTGGAAGACCTCCGCCCTGCTCGCCGCGGTCAAGGCGATGGGCGCGGGCACGGGCCGCGGCACGTCGTTCATGGAGGACTACACCTACCACTTCGGGCCGGGCGAGCCGAAGATCCTGGGCGCGCACATGCTGGAGGTCTGCCCGACCATCGCGGCCGACCGGCCGTCGTGCGAGATCCACCCGCTGGGCATCGGCGGCCGGGAGGACCCGGTGCGGCTGGTGTTCGACGCGGCCGCGGGTCCGGCCGTGGTCGTCGGCCTGGCCGACCTGGGGGAGCGGTTCCGGCTGGTCGCCAACGAGGTCGAGGTCGTGCCGCCGGACGAGCCGCTGCCGAACCTGCCGGTGGCGCGCGCGGTGTGGAAGCCCGCGCCGTCGCTGTCCACGTCCGCCGAGTCGTGGCTGACCGCGGGAGGCCCGCACCACACCGTGATGACGCAGGCCGTGGGCGCGGATACGCTGCGGGACTTCGCCACCATGGTGAACACCGAACTGGTGGTCATCGACCGCGACACGACGACCGCGTCGTTCAGCGACCGCCTGCGCTGGAACCAGGCGTACTTCCGACTCGCGCAGGGCCTGCACTAGCGGCCCCGCGCACGCAACACCGCCAAAGGGAGAGAGAGAAACAATGAGGTTTCCGCGGATCGCCGCCATCGCGTCGGCCGGCCTGATCCTCGCCGCCTGCGGATCGGCGGAGAAGACCGTCGACCAGGAGTCCGGCTCGACGGAGGGCGCGCTGGTCGGCGTCACCATGCCGACCCGGTCGTCGGAGCGCTGGATCCACGACGGCGACAACATCAAGAAGGCGTTGGAGGAGAAGGGCTACCAGGTCGACCTCCAGTACGCCGAGAACGACATCCCCACGCAGGCCAACCAGATCGAGAACCAGATCACCAAGGGCGCGAAGCTGCTCATCGTCGCCTCGATCGACGGCACCGCGATCACCTCGCAGCTCCAGCAGGCGCAGGACGCGAACATCCCGGTGATCGCGTACGACCGGCTGCTGCGCAACACCGACAGCGTCGACTACTACGCCACGTTCGACAACTTCAAGGTCGGCGTGCAGCAGGCGACGTCGCTGCTCACCGGGCTCAAGGTGATCAACGCCGACGGCAGCGCGGGCGAGGCCAAGGGACCGCTGAACATCGAGCTGTTCGCCGGCTCGCCGGACGACAACAACGCCACGTTCTTCTTCAACGGCGCGATGTCGGTGCTCCAGCCGCACATCGACAAGGGCACGCTGGTGGTCAAGAGCGGCCAGACCGACTTCAAGACGGTCGCCATCCTGCGCTGGGACCCGGCCACGGCCCAGAAGCGCATGGAGGACCTGCTGACCTCGACCTACGGCGGCGCGCAGGTGCACGGCGTGCTGTCGCCGTACGACGGCCTGTCCATCGGCATCCTGTCCGCGCTCAAGAGCAGCGGCTACGGCACCGCCGGCAACCCGTACCCGATCGTCACCGGCCAGGACGCCGAGGTCGCCTCGGTGAAGTCGATCATCGCGGGCGAGCAGTTCTCCACGATCTACAAGGACACCCGTGAGCTGGCCAAGACCACGGTGACCATGGCCGACGCGGTGCTCAAGGGCGAGAAGCCGCAGGTGAACAACGAGAAGGACTACGACAACGGCAAGAAGGTCGTGCCGTCGTACCTGCTCGAATCGGTGATCGTGGACAAGAGCAACTACAAGAAGGCTTTGGTCGACACGGGCTACTACACCGAAGACCAGCTGAGGTAGTCACCCCATGTCCGACGAGATCCTGGTGATGCGCGGCATCACCAAGCGGTTCGCCGGGGTCACCGCGCTGCACGACGTCACGCTGTCCGTGCGGCGCGGTGAGATCCACGCGATCTGCGGTGAGAACGGCGCGGGCAAGTCCACGCTGATGAAGGTGCTCTCCGGCGTGCACCCGCACGGGTCGTACGAGGGCGAGATCGTCTTCGAGGGCGAGCCCTGCTCGTTCGGCGGCGTCCGCGACAGCGAGCGGCGCGGCATCGTGATCATCCACCAGGAGCTGGCGCTGTGCGGTCAGCTCTCCATCGCGGAGAACCTGTTCCTCGGCAACGAGCGCGCCAGGCGCGGGTTCATCGACTGGAACCGCACGAACCACGCGGCGGGCGCCCTGCTCGCCCGCGTGGGCCTGCGCGAGAACCCCACGACGCCCGTGCACGACCTGGGCGTCGGCAAGCAGCAGCTCGTGGAGATCGCCAAGGCGCTGGCCAAGGACGTGAAGCTGCTGATCCTGGACGAGCCGACCGCGGCGTTGAACGACGACGACTCCGCGCACCTGCTCGACCTGCTCGACGGGCTGCGCGCCGAGGGCATCACCTCGGTGATCATCTCGCACAAGCTCAACGAGGTGACCAGGATCGCGGACAGCATCACGATCCTGCGCGACGGCCGCACCATCGAGACGCTGGCGCCCGCCCGCGAGGTGAGCGAGGAGCGGATCATCTCCGGCATGGTCGGCCGCGACCTGGAGCACCGCTTCCCGCCGCGCACGCCGAAGATCGGCGACGAGGTGCTGCGGATCGAGGACTGGACCGTGCACAGCCCGTCCCAGCCGGACCGGGTGGTGGTCGACCGCGCCACGCTGTCGTTGCGGCGCGGCGAGATCGTCGGCCTCGCGGGCCTCATGGGCGCGGGCCGCACCGAGCTGGCGATGAGCGTGTTCGGGCGGTCCTACGGCGTGGGCGTGTCGGGCCGGGTCGTCAAGGACGGCCGGGAGATCGACACGCGCACCGTCCGCAAGGCCATCGAGAACGGCCTGGCCTACGTCAGCGAGGACCGCAAGCGGTACGGGCTGAACCTGATCCAGGACGTCAAGCTCAACGTGTCGGCGGCCGGGCTGCACAAGCTCGCGCCGCGCGGCTGGGTGAACGAGAACGAGGAGCACGCGGTCGCCGAGCGGTACCGGCGCTCGATGAACATCAAGACGCCCAGCGTCGCCACGCCGACCGCGTCGCTGTCGGGCGGCAACCAGCAGAAGGTCGTGCTGGCGAAGTGGATGTTCACCGACCCGGACGTGCTCATCCTCGACGAGCCGACCCGCGGCATCGACGTCGGCGCCAAGTACGAGATCTACTCGATCATCAACGACCTGGCCGACCAGGGCCGCGCGGTGCTGGTCATCTCGTCCGAGCTGCCGGAGCTGCTGGGCCTGTGCGACCGGGTGTACACCCTGTCGGAGGGCCGGATCACCGGTGAGCTGGACCGCGCGGAAGCGACCCAGGAACGCCTGATGCACCACATGACCCAGGGACAGACCTCATGACCACCAAGACCGCCGCCACGCCGGCGGCGACCCAGGCCGGCCCGCCGCAGCGGCGGTTCACGATCAACCTGCGGCAGTCCGGCATCTACATGGCGTTCGCGCTCATCGTGGTGCTGTTCACGGTGCTGACGGACGGTGCGCTGCTGACCCCGCAGAACATCTCCAACATCATCGTGCAGAACTCGTACGTGCTGATCCTGGCCATCGGCATGATCCTGGTGATCATCGGCGGGCACATCGACCTGTCCGTCGGGTCGGTGGTGGCGCTGACGGGCGCGATCTGCGCGGTGCTGACGGTGCAGATGGACCTGCCGTGGCCGCTCGCGGTGCTGATCACGCTGCTCGCGGGCGCGGTGATCGGCGCGGCGCAGGGCTACTGGGTGGCGTTCTTCGGCATCCCGGCGTTCATCGTCACGCTGGCGGGCATGCTGGTGTTCCGGGCGCTGACCCTGACGGTGCTGGGCAACCAGGGCATCGGGCCGTTCCCGGACGAGATCCGCACCCTGGCCAACGGCTTCACCGAGGGCTACCTGGGCAACGTGGGCCTCGGCCCGCTGGGCGGCGCGGACCTGGTCAGCCTGCTGGTCGGGGTCGCGGTGGTGGTCGGGTTCGCGGTCAACGAGTGGCGCAAGCGCAAGGCGCGGCTCGGCTACGGGCAGGTCGTGGACCCGTTCGGGATCTTCGTGGCCAAGATCGCGCTGGCCGCGGTGATCGTGCTGGCCGTGGTCGTGCAGCTGGCCCGGTTCCGCAACCTGCCGTGGGTGCTCGTGCTGCTCGCGGTGCTGGCGATGGGCTACTCGGTGATGGCGAACAAGTCCGTCTTCGGCCGGCACATCTACGCCATCGGCGGCAACCTCCAGGCCGCCACGCTGTCCGGCGTGAAGGTCAAGCAGGTCACGTTCTGGGTGTTCGTGAACATGGGCCTGCTGGCCGCGCTCGCGGGCGTGATCTTCGCGGGCCGGCTCAACCAGGCCGGCCCGACCGCGGGCAACGCGTTCGAGCTGGACGCGATCGCGGCGGCGTTCATCGGCGGCGCGGCGGTGCAGGGCGGCGTGGGCAAGGTGGTCGGCGCGATCACCGGCGGCCTGATCATGGGCGTGATCAACAACGGCATGTCGTTGATCGGCGCGCCCAGCGAGCGGGTGATGCTGGTCAAGGGCCTGGTGCTGCTGGCCGCCGTCGCCTACGACGTGTGGACCAAGCGCCGCGGCCGGGCGTGACCACCCTGTTGGTTGATTACAAAGTGTTCGACTGACGCGACACTTTCCCACATGAGTGCTCGTGGCCCCCGCGGCCGGGTCGTGTCGGTCCTGTCGGCGGTGCTCGCCCTCGGCTTCACCTCGGCCCCGGCCGCGGTGGCCGAGGGCGCGCACGTCGACTACCACGAATGGCGGGCCGCGCGGCTCGCCGAGGGCGCGCACGAGGGCACCGCGCCCGTGCCCGGCGGGCTCGCGATCCACCACCCCGTCGGGGTCCTCGACGGCTACGAGTACGCGCGGTGGACGTCACCGCGCCGGGTCACCGGCTTCGCCGCCACCCAGGCCGTCGCCTCCTGGAACGCCGACACCCCGCCCGGCACCTGGCTGCAGGTCGAGCTGCGCGGCGACGACACGCCCTGGTACGTGATGGGCCGGTGGGCCTCCGGCGACGGGGACATCGCCCGCACCAGCGTCCCCGGCCAGGCCGACGAGCACGGCTCGGTCGACGTGGACACCTTCCTCGCCGCCCGGCCGCTGCGCGCCTACCGGCTCCGCGTCACCCTCTACCGCCTGGCGGGCGGCGGCGCGTCCCCGTTGCTGCGCATGGCCGGCGCGATGGCCTCCGCCGTGCCGGACCGCTTCACCGTGCCCGCGAGCGCGCCGGGCGTGGCGAGGGGGATCGAACTGCCCGTGCCGCGTTACTCGCAGAACGTGCACGAGGGCCACTACCCGGAGTACGACGGCGGCGGCGAGGCGTGGTGCAGCCCGACGTCCACGGAGATGGTCGTCGAGTACTACGGGCGCGGCCCGAGCGCCGAGGATCTGTCCTGGGTGGACCCCGGACACGCGGACCCGGCCGTCGACCACGCCGCCCGGCACACCTACGACCGGGCCTACGGGGGCGCCGGCAACTGGCCGTTCAACACCGCGTACGCGGCGGGTTTCGGGTTGCGCGGCCACGTCACCCGGCTGCGCTCGCTGTCCGAACTGGAGCGGCACATCGCCCGCGGCGTGCCGGTGATCACCTCGCAGTCGTTCCGGGAGGACGAACTGGACGGCGCCGGCTACGGCACGGCCGGGCACATCATGGTGGTCGTCGGGTTCACCGGGGACGGCGACGTCATCGCGAACGACCCCGCCTCGCCGTCGAACGACGCGGTGCGCCGCGTCTACGACCGCCGGCAGTTCGAGACGGTGTGGCTGCGGACCCGGCGCCACCTCGCGGACGGCTCCGTCGGCGGCGGTTCGGGCGGCATCGCCTACCTCATCACCCGCTGAGGGGTCTTGACGGCGCGGCCCCGCATCGGATTCACTACGACTGCGTTGGGAACGCTCCCATAGACTCTGGTGCGCGGCCCGTCACGTCCCTCGACGGGCCGCGCACCTCCCGCGCGACACCACCAAACGACCACCGCTCCGATCTCCGCCGCCACCAGGAAAGCGCTTACCACTCCAGGAGATCACCCCATGAAGGCACTCCTCGCCGTGTCAGCGTTGACAGCGGCGTTGCTCCAGGTCACCGCACCGGAGGCGCAAGCGGCCTGCGGCGACGGCACCTACCACGCCGAGGTGACCGGTTCCGGCAGCAGCTTCACCGCGCGCCGGGGCGGCAGCACCGTCTACACCGGCAGCAGCCTGCGTGCCGCGATGCAGGCGGCCAACGACAGCCTCACCGCCAACCGCACCTCCAAGGAGCGGATCGTCGTTCGGGCCTCCGGCTCCATCCCCGCCGGCGAGCGCTACTCGATGCGCAGCTACACCGCGCTCGACGTGTGCGGCACCATCGACGTCACCGGGTCCGGCTCCGGCGACTACGCCCCCGTCTACGCGCGCGGCGTCCGCGACATCGAGGTCCAGAACCTCACCGTCACCGGCACCCCCGTGTACGGCATCTTCATGCGCAACGTCACCAACGTGGTGATCGGCACGGTCACCATGCGCCTGTCCCGGGGCCTGGGCGTGCGCATCGACAACCGCGGCGACACCAGCCAGTGGAGCCGCAACATCCGCCTCGACTACGCCTACGTGCAGGGCGCCAGCTCGCACGCCGTGGAGACCTACGGCGTGGACGGCCTGACCATCGGCACCGTGGTGGCGCGCAGCGTCGGCGAGTCCGGCCTGCTGCTCAACCAGACCATCAACGCCACCGTGGGCACGGTGGACGCGGAGAACGCGGGCGCGGGCACCGGCTACGCCGCGTTCCGCACGGCCAACCGCAACGGCCGCATCGGCAGCAGCTACCCGACCAACATCCGGGTCGGCACGGTCAAGGCGCGCGGCGGCGGCCGCGGCATCTTCTGCGTGTCCGAGAGCGGCGGCCTGGTGATCGACCGGATCGACGTGGCGAACACCGGCAACAACGCGATCCTGGTGGAGAACTGCTACAACGTCACGGTCGCGGGCCAGGGCGGCACGGTGTCCGGCGGCGGCGAGATCCGGCTCGCCGCGCGCAGCGAGTTCCCCAACAACCGCGACATCTACATCCAGAACCTGACCGTGACCAACTCGTCGATCCGCGAGAGCCCGTGCGGCGACAACACGGTCTTCCGCAACAACACGCTCGTCAACAGCAGCCAGAGCATCTGCTGAGCCAGGCGGCCGGGGGCGGGCCTGCCCGTCCCCGGCCTCGCCGGTCCCGCCTCGCCTGCCCCGGGCCCGCCCACCTCCTCGGCGTGACGCCCGACCTCGCCACCCCCCGGCTCCGAGGTGTGAACGGCTGGACCACGCGCCCCGCGTCGTTGCGGCACCAGGGTGCGAAAGAGTTGCGGTCCGGTCACGCACCCGTCCCACTCCTTGACACAGTGCTGTGGCCCGCGACACAGTACCGCCGATTTTGAGCGGTTGAACGCCCGTCGAAGTGTCCAACCGGGTGCGGTGCGTAACCGTTCGAGGGAGCAGGGAACCAGCCCGAGCCGGGGGGAGGGGGCAGACCATGGCGCGTCCCGGCGGTCCGGTGACGATCCGCCAGGTGGCGCTGCGCGCCACGCCCTCCCACCCGACCGCGCCCGACCCCCGCCCCGCGCCGCCCCCCGACGCCCGCGGCCGAGCCGCCGCGCCCGTCGCCGGCCACTCGCGGGTCGCGTCGCCCGCGTGCGGTCCGCGCCCCGACTCCCGTCACCGGGCCGCCGTGCCCGTCCCCGGCCACCTCCGGACCGCGTTGCCCGCGCGCGGTCCGGGGGCCGACGTTCGCCACCGGACCGCAGTCGGCGGCCACTCGCGGGTCGCGTTGCCCGCGCACGGGCCGCGACCTGACGTTCGTCACCGGGCCGACCACCCATCGCCCGACCGCGCAGGGCTCGTACGTGAGCCGTTTCCGGGTCGGTGGGCCGCCGGCGCGACGAATCGAGACGTGCTGGACCCCGAAGTTCTCCCCGACATGGTGATCGCATCGGCCCACCCCCGTGCGGTAGGTGTGCACGGTGCAGCGCGCCGAGAGGGGACGGACGTCGCGGTGACGGGTTCCGACCACTCACCGCCGCCCTCCGCTGTGGACGGTGGCCCCACCTCCGCGCGGCGACCCGGCACCGGGTTCGCCCGCACCGCGACGGTCCCGCCGGCCGTCGCGAACGGCGACCGGGGAGCGGCGTTGCCGGGCGGTGTCGACCGCCGCGGCAGCGCCCCGGTCCGCTTGACAGAGCAAGAGTGAACGAATGGGAGTTTCGGTGATGGGCGTTCGGACAACGGCGTTGCGGGCGACCGCGGCGCTGGGCGTGGCAGTCCTCCTCGCTTCGTGCGGCAGCGGAGGGGACGAAGGCGGCCAGCAGCCCGGCGGTGCGCTCGAAGGTCGGGGGGAGGTCACGTTCGCCACGGGCAAGGACACGTCGGGCAACATGCAGAAGCTCGTGGACGAGTGGAACGCCTCGCACGCGAACGAGCAGGTCCGGATCATCGAGCTGCCCGAGTCCGCCGACGCCCAGCGCCAGCAGATGGTGCAGAACGCGCAGGTCAAGTCCGACGCGTACACGATCCTCAACCTCGACGTGGTGTGGACGGCCGAGTTCGCGGCCAACCGCTGGGTCGTCGAGCTGCCCGCCGACCAGTTCGAGCTGGACAAGTTCCTCCAGCCCGCGGTGAAGACGGCGCAGTACCGCGACAAGCTCTACGCCGTGCCGGTGTACTCCGACGGCGGCCTGCTCTACTACCGCAAGGACCTCCTCGACGCGGCGGGCCTGAAGCCGCCGAAGACGTGGGCCGAGCTGACCACCGCCTGCCAGGCGGTCAAGGCGACCCAGCCCGAGATCGGCTGCTACGCCGGTCAGTTCGAGAAGTACGAGGGCCTCACGGTCAACTTCGACGAGGCCGTGCACTCCGCGGGCGGCGACGTGGTGAACGCCGAGGGCAAGCCCGTGGTCGACTCGCCGGAGGCCAAGGCCGGGCTGGACACCCTGGTCACCGGCTTCCAGCAGGGCGTCATCCCGCAGAAGGCCATCACCTACAAGGAGGAGGAGGGCCGCCGCGCCTTCCAGGCGGGCGAGCTGCTGTTCCACCGCCAGTGGCCCTACCAGTGGAACCTCGCCGGCAAGACCGACGGCTCCTCGCAGGTCGCGGGCAAGTTCGACGTCGCGCCGCTGCCCGGCGTCAACGGCCCCGGCAGCTCCACGCTCGGCGGCCACAACTTCGCCATCTCCGCGTTCGGCAAGAACAAGGCCACCGCGCTGGACTTCATCAAGTTCTTCACCAGCGAGTCCGCGCAGCGCTCCAACCTGCTGGCCACCTCGCAGGCCCCGACCCTGGCGAGCCTGTACGACGACGCCGAGCTGATCACGAAGTTCCCGTACCTGCCGACGCTGAAGGAGTCGATCCTGTCGGCCAAGCCGCGCCCGCAGGCGGTCCGCTACGGCGACGTCACCCAGGCGATCCAGGAGGCCGCCTACGCCGCGCTGACCGGGGAGAAGACCAGCGACGCGGCGCTGAAGGACCTGCAGGCCAAGCTGTCGGAGCTCCTTAAGTGACGGCGGTCGCCCACCGCTCCCGGGGTCGTGCCAAGGGCGCGACCTCGGGAGCGGGGCGACTCGCCGCGGCGCTGCTGTCGCCCACGTTCGTGGTGCTCGGCCTCGTGGTCGGGTACCCGCTGGTCGCGGCGCTGCGCGAGTCGGTGTTCCGGGAGGGGACCGACCTCGACGAGAGCGGTTTCGTGGTGGAGGGCTCGCGGTTCGTGGGCCTCGACAACTACACCGCCATCTTCGCCGGCGAGTCCGCCGCCCGGTTCTGGAACGCCTTCGGCAACACCACCGTGTTCACCCTCGTCACGGTCGCGCTGGAGGTGCTCATCGGGGTCGCCATGGCGCTGGTGATGCACCACGCGCTGCGCTGGCGCGGCGTCGTGCGGGCCAGCATCCTGGTGCCGTGGGCCGTGCCCACGGCCGTGTCGGCGCTGCTGTGGCGCTGGATCTTCCAGGCCGACGGCGTGGCCAACGCGGTGATCGGGCAGCAGGTCCTGTGGACCACCGAGGGCTGGCAGGCGAAGTTCGCGGTCATCCTCGCCGACGTGTGGAAGACCGCGCCGTTCGTCGGCCTGCTCGTGCTCGCCGGGCTCCAGATCATCCCGAACGACGTGTACGAGGCGGCCCGGGTCGACGGGGCGTCGCCGTGGCGGCAGTTCTGGCGCATCACGCTGCCGCTGGTGAAGCCCGCGCTGCTGGTGGCCGTGCTGTTCCGGGTGCTCGACGCGCTGCGCATGTTCGACCTGCCGTTCGTGCTGATCGGCAGCCGCAAGGAGTCGGTGGAGACGCTGTCCATGGTGGCCTTCGACGAGGCCGCGAGCCTGAGGTTCGGACCGGCCGCGGCGTACGCGACGGTGTTGTTCGCCTACGTCGCGATCACCGCGCTGGTGTTCGTGCGGCTGCTCGGCGCGGACGTGATCGGCGCGGCCCGGGAGAGGGGGCGCAAGTGAAGCGCGTGCTCTCGTTCGGCGGCCTGCTGCTGATCCTGGTCTACTGCCTGGCGCCGTTCTACTGGATGGCGGTCTCGGCGTTCCGCCGCCCGTCCGACCAGTTCGAGCTGACGCCGCTGCCCGCGCCGTTCTCGCTCGACAACCTGACGGCGGTGTTCGCGCCCGGCGTCGGTTTCGGCCGGTCGCTGCTCAACAGCCTGGTCGTCGCGGGCACCACCACGGTGCTCACGCTGATCATCGGCGTGTCGGCGGCCTACGCGCTGGCCCGGCTGAACTTCCGGTTCAAGAACCTGGTCGCGGCGCTGATCATCGCCACGTCGATGTTCCCCGGCATCTCCCTGCTGGTGCCGCTGCTGGCCCTGTTCACCGACATCGGCTGGATCAACACCTACCAGTCGATGATCGTGCCGAGCCTGTCGTTCGCGCTGCCGCTGGCGGTGTGGAACCTGACCGCGTTCTTCCGGCAGATGCCCGAGGAGCTGGAGCAGGCGGCGATGATCGACGGCTGCACCCGCGGCCAGGCGTTCCGCAAGGTGATCCTGCCGCTGGCCGCGCCCGGCGTGTTCACCACCGCGATCATCACGTTCATCGCGGCGTGGAACGAGTTCATCATCGCCCTGTCCATGGTCAACGACAGCTCGATGCAGACCGCCACCGTCGCGATCTCCCGGTTCACCGGGGCGTACGGTTTCGACCAGCCGTTCGGCACGCAGATGGCCGCCGGCGTGATCGTGACCGTGCCGCTGGTCGTGGTGGTGTTGTTGTTCCAGCGCAGGATCATCGCGGGCTTGACCGCAGGCGGTGTCAAGTAGCCGCCTCGCGGTGTCAAAGGCCGGTCGCCACGTGATGGGAGAGCCGTGGCGACCGGCCAATTTACTCCCCGAGCGCCCTCAGGGCAGCCGCCACTGCTGCGCGCCGGTGCCGTTGCAGTCGTGGATCTGCAACTGGACGCCGTTCGCGGTGGTGCTGTTCGGCACGTCCAGGCACCTGCCCGACGGCGTGTTCACCAGCGCCGTGCCCCGCGGCCACCACTGCTGCGCGCCCGTCCCGTTGCACGTCCACAGCTGCACCCTGGCCCCGTTGGTCCGCGCGCTGCCGCTGACGTCCAGGCACCGGCCCAGCGCCCGCAGCGTGCCGTCGGGCGCCAGGGTCCACTGCTGCGCGGCCGAGGCGTTGCAGTCCCACAGCCGCACCACCGCGCCGTCGGCGGGTCCGCCGGGATCACCGTCGAGGCACTTGCCCGCCAACCCGACGACCGCGCCCGACCGGGCCGGGTTCGGGCCCACGTCGAACGACGGCGGCGCGTCGACCGCGGCGCTGCCCCACGTCGTGGCCGTCGTGCCCAGGGTGAAGTCGAGCGTGCCGCCCCGGGCGACGAACGACGCGGGCAGCCACGGCCGGGACGACCCGACCCCGTCCACCCGCAGGGACTGGACGTACCTGGCGCTGTCGGAGGCGTTCGGCGCGGTGACGGGCGATGGTCACGCCGTTGCCGCGTCGGATGGTCGTGGCCGGGAACTGCGGGCTGGCCAGCACCAGCTCCGCCCGGCCCGGCGCCTGCGGGTACAGGCCCAGCGCCGCCCACACCGCCCACGACGACATCTCACCCAGGTCGTCGTTGCCCACCAGGCCCTCGGGCGTCGGCGCGAAGATCGACGTCAACGCCCGCCGCACCACGTCCTGCGCCTTGTGCGGCGCGCCCGCGTAGGCGTAGGCCCACGGCGTGTTGAGCGTCGGCTCGTTGCCCAGGTAGGCGTACGGCTTCTTCGACCCGGCGTTCAGCTCGGTGAAGAACGTGTCCAGCCGGGACGTGACGGCCGCGTTGCCGCCCATGGCGTCGAA
This sequence comes from Actinosynnema sp. NPDC004786, assembly GCF_053601135.1. Classification (NCBI taxonomy): domain Bacteria; kingdom Bacillati; phylum Actinomycetota; class Actinomycetes; order Pseudonocardiales; family Pseudonocardiaceae; genus Actinosynnema; species Actinosynnema sp. NPDC004786. The sequence goes on from NZ_JBSGBG010000062.1 coordinate 33,385, forward strand.
CAGGCCGCGGTGGTTGTAGGGCACCATCCACGTGTACTGCGCGGCGTTGCCCTCGACGTACTCGTTCTCCTGCGTCGGGCTGAACGCGGGCCACGTGAGGCTCGCGTCGCGCGGCTGCACGTACCTGCTGCCCGGGTTGAACAGGTTGCGCCAGTTCTGCGCCCGGCGCAGGAACCGCTCCGCGGTGGCGGCGTCGCCGAGCCTGGCCGCGAACTGGGAGATGGCGAAGTCGGCGCTGGTGTACTCCAGGGTGGTCGCGGCCGAGCCCCACACGTCGCCCAGGCCGGTCGGCACGTACCCGTAGTTGTTGTACTGCAACCACCCCGGGCGTTGGCGGATGTCGTCCACGCCCGCGACCACGCGGCGCAACGCGTCCGCGGTGTCGAAGTCCGTGCCGCCGAACGCGTGCGCGGTCGACACGATGATCGCCATCGGGTCGCCGTTCATCACGCCCGTGCCGCCGTTGGCCACCGTCCACCGGTCGAAGTAGCCGCCCTGGGCGGCCTGGTTGACGGCCGACTGCGCGATGTCGGCCGCCTCGGCCGGCCCCAGCAGCGCGATCAGCGCGATCTGCGACCGGTAGACGTCCCAGCCGGAGAAGTTCGCGTACTGGGTGCGGGTGGTGGTGTGGACCTGCCGGTCGAAGCCCGCGTACTGGCCGTTGACGTCGCTGAAGACGTTGGGGTGCAACAGGGAGTGGTACAGCGCGGTGTAGAGGGTGGCCAGCTGCGCCGTCGTGCCGCCGGTGACGTCGACGCGGCCCAGCCAGGAGTTCCACGCGGCGCGGGCGGCGGTGCGCACCTCGTCGAACGACCGGGAACCGGTTTCGGCGGCGAGGTTGGCCCTGGCGTTGTCGAGGCTGACGAACGAGATGCCGATCCGCGCCGTGACGGTGGTGGAGGCGAACGACACGAACGCCGACGCGGCGAACGGCCGCACGTCCTCGGTCGTGGCCGACGGCGCGGGCAGCGCCTGGCTCCCGGCCGTCTTCGGCGCGGGCGGCACGCTGCCCCGCCCGCTGCCCTCGACCACCCGGCCGCCCGGCGTGACCAGGCCGTCGGCGATGGTCGCGGTGGAGGCGAACGGCTGGTCGAAGGCGACGTGGAAGTGCAGCCGGTAGCGGTTGCCCGTGCCGCAGAACCCGCCGCTGTCGGTGTAGCCGGACAGGCTGTCCGCGCCGATGGTGATCGAGCCGGCGGCGGCGTTGAACGCGCGGGCGGCGTCGACCGTCAGCGACGCGCGCCGGCCCTCCGGGTAGGTGAAGCGGGCGACGCCGGAGCGCTGGTTCGCGGTCAGCTCGGTGCGGATGCCGTTGTCGAAGCGGACCGAGTAGTAGCCGGGGGAGGCTTGCTCGTCGGCGTGGGCGAAGGTCGAGTAGGCCGCCGGCGACGTGCCGAGGGACGGCATGAACGGGACGTTGCCGAAGTCGCTGCACCCCGGGCCGGAGAGGTGGGTGAGGCTGAAGCCCCGGATGCGGTTGTCGTCGTAGTGGTAGCCGCCGTGCTGGTGGGTCACCGTGTCGGGGCTCCACTGGAGCATGCCGAACGGCGCGACGGCACCGGGGAACGTGTTGCCCGCGCCTCCGCCGTGCCCGAAGTCGGGGCCGCCGGGTTTGGTGCCGACGAACGGGTTGACGTGCTGGGCGGGGTCGGCGACGGCTTGGCGGTCGGGATCCGGGGCGGCGTGCGCCGGGCCGGCGTGCAGGGGGACGGCGAGCGCGGCGAGGGTGAGCGCGGCGACGGCCGCGGAGCGGAGACGCATCGTGGGACCTCCGGCAGGGTAGGAGGCTTGACAACGTTGTCAAGATCCCATTCTCCCACCGGGGGGTCGGACCGGGAACCCGCTGCGCGGGCGAACGCCGGTGCGCCGGCGTGGTCCCGAGGGACGACGCCGGCGCACCGGGTCAGGCCACGTGGTACATCGGGTTGGGCAGCTTGACCTCGCGCTCGGCGTGGCCGCCGTCGAAGTCGCTGTGCTGGTCGCCGACGTTGAGCACGATGGTGTCGCCCAGGTCGTCCTGGATGTGGGCCCGGGTCAGGTCCTTGAACTCGCCGACCCGGCAGGAGAGCCCGCAGGTCAGGTAGGGGGCCGGGTTCGAGGTGGGCTTGAAGTAGACCCGGTCGGCGGCGACGGGGTAGCCGTGGTGTTCGAGGTTGCGCACCGACGGCCCGGCGAGGGTGTCGCGGCGACCGGTGATGAAGTACACCCGCACGCCGCGCTCGTCGGCCCAGCGGGCCAGGTCCAGGGTCGGTTCGATCACCTCGAAGACGCCCTGCTCGATCGCGGCCTGCTGCTTGGCCCGGTCGAAGCCGAAGTCGTTGTCGGCCTGCCAGCCGTAGGTGATCTCCGAGGTGTCGTCGATGTCGAGCACGATCGCCGGCCGGTCCACCCCCGCGCCGAGCCGCGCGGCGAGGTAGGACTGCGCGCGGTCGATCTCGGACTCGGTGTCGTGCCCCCACGGGCTGTCGGCGGAGTGGTGGTTGTGCCCCTGCGCGTCCCGCCAACCCCGGTAGTACTGGACCACGTCGCGCTTGGCCAACCCGAGGTTGGCCGGTTCGCCGAGGGCCTGGGCGGTGCGGTCGGGCGCCGCGGTGCCGGTCGCGCCGCCGAGGAAGGCGAGGCCGACGACCAGGGCCGCCACTGCTTTGATCGACCGGGTGGTGCGGCTGGGTTGCGCCATGGTGACTCCTGCTGCCTGACGGGACGGGTGGTGACCTGCCGTCGGACAGCCGACCACCGCCACCCGCACCCCGCCCGTCGGACCACCTGGTCGGGCGTCACCCGGTCGATCCGACGAAGGTGAAACCCTTGATAACTTCAGTGTGAACTGAATATCACTACGTCGGCGGCAGGAGCAGCCCGCGCGTGCCGGCGGGCGGGAGCCCGGAGAGGGTCGGCGGGTGTTCCGGGTCGACGTGCCGGAGGTCCACCTCACCGCCCCTGAACCGCGCGCCCGCGAAGGCGAGCCCGCCCCCGGTGAACCGGGCGTGGGCGAACGAGACGGTGCCGCCGGCGAACGTCGCGGACTCGAAGGACAGCGTGCCGGTGATGGTGGCGTGGGCGAAGTCGACCCGGCCCTCCCCGCCGAACGTGGCGCCGGCGAAGTCGCCGCCGTCGAACACCGCCCCGGAGAAGTCGAAGTCGTGGCCGCGCCAGGTGCGCGGGTCGTCGTCGGGCAGGTGCAGGTTGTCCCGGACGAGCCGGATGACCGTGAGCCGCACCTGGCGCTCCTGGCCGGGTTCGGCGACGTAGGGCTGCCGCAGGTACGCGCACAGCACGTCGATGCAGCCCTGACGCGCTTCGGGCGCGTCGTTGGCCAGGGCCGCGAACGCGTACGCGCCCGCGATGCGAACCGAGGCGGCGGGCGCACCGAGCAGCTCGGCTGCCTTGGTGTAGCGGTCGAGCAGGACCTTGCTCGCCTCGCGGTGGGCATCCGCCTCGTTGAGGCGCTGCCGCCGGTACGCGACGGTCAACGCGACCACCGCCCCGATGCCGCCCACGACCGTCAGCACGACCTTCAGCGCGTCGAGCCGCTCCGGCACGGTGGCCGGTCCGCCCAGCACGTGCCACAGGAGCACGCCGACGCCCACCGCGACCGCTGCCGTCACGGCCATGACCAGCGCGACGTGCACGACCAGCGGCACGGCGGGTAATCGCGGTCGGCGGCCGAGCGCCGTCCGCGGTCCGTGTCCCCGGCCCGCCGCCAACAGCACCGCGGCGGCCACGGCGAGCGTCACGGCGGGCCAGTGCCGCCCCGTCCACCGCGCGACCTCCGTCGCGGCCCACCACCACCGCTCGGGCGCCAGGCCCACCGCCGCGGCGATCAGGAACCCCGCCGCGAGCGCCTTCCGACCCCGCGCCCCCGGCCGGAACCCCCGGACGGCGCGGCTGATCTGCATCGGATGTTCGTCCATGCCGACATCGTGGCCGAAGGTCGGGCGGGGTCAGCCGAGCGGTGCGGGGGAGTTCGCCTCGGGCACGAGGAGGGTCGGTGTCCCGGTGCCGTCCGCGGGCACCGCCCACACGTCGTTGACGCCGTCGTCGCGCTGGATGCCGTACGCGATCGTGCCCGCGTCGAGCCACGCGGGCTGGTCGTCCACGCTCCGCGCCTCGGCCAGCGGCGTGACCGCCAGCGTGTCGAGGTCCAACGTGGACAGTCGCCAGCCCTGGTTCGGGTCGCCGTTCACCGCCGCCTTGTACGCGATGCGCCGCCCGTCCGGCGACAGGGACGGGCACTCCACGTCGTCCGCGACCGACCGGAGCGTGCGGGCGGCGAAGTCGCCCTCCATCAGGTACCGGTGGCCGCCGGTCGACATCGTGGCGTAGAAGCGGTTGTCGTCGGCGGCGAAGGTGACGCCCCAGAAGTTGCGGTCCACCGCCGAGGCCACCACGCCGTCCACTGTGGACGTGAACTCCTCCAGCGAGGCGACCGTCGTCCCGGACCGGGTGTCGAGGATGCCGGTGGTGGTGGAGAAGCCGTTCGCCGCGTACGAGTGGCCGTCCACGAACAGCGTCCACGCCACCATCCGCCCGCTCGCCGACACCCTGGTCCGGTTCGGGAACCCGGTCAGCGGCACGGTCCGCACCTCGCGCAGGTCGGCGTCCAGCACGGCCAGTCCACCCGCCTCGAACGCGCCGACCGGCCGCAGGCACGACGTCGTCCCGCCGGCGGTGTAGACGCGGTCGCACCGCTGTTCGCCCACCTCCCGCGGCCCGCCGGGGTCGGACCGCGACACCGTGGAGACCCGGCCGTTGGTCAGCACCATCAGCCGGGGCCCGCCGACCGGGGTCGAGGCGACCTCGCCGGGCTCGGGACCGGACCACGCGGCGTACCCGGCCGCGACGGCGGCCAGCAGCACGGCGGCCAGCGCGGTGATCAGCAGACGTGCCCGAGTGGTCATGATCGGCGTCCCAGGAGTGCGGCGGTGGCGGCCAGGGTGAGCGCGACCGCCGCGGCGGCCAGGCGGGTGGCGGCCTCGGGTCCCCAGAACTGCCAGGCGAGGCCGAACAGCACGGACGAGCCGAGGTAGGCCAGGGCCTGCCCGCTCTGGATCAGCGCGATGCCGGTGGTGCGGAGCCGTTCCGGCAGCAGCGGGCCGGCCAACGCCATCAGCACGCCGTCGGTGGCGGCGTAGAACACCCCGTACAGCACGACCACGACGACGACCAGCGGCCGGCCGCCCAGAGGCCCGAACAGCAACAGGTACACCGCGCCCAGCGCCGCGTACCCGCCCAGCATCACGGGCAGCCGGCCGACCCGGTCGGCCACCGCGCCCAGCGGCGCGGCCAGCAGCAGGTACACCAGGCTCGTGCCCACGGCCAGCAGCGGGAACCAGCCGATCGCCAGGCCCTCCCGCTTCTGCAGCAGCAGGTACACGAACCCGTCGCCGATCGTGGCCAACCCCAGCAGCGAGGCGGCGAGCACGACCCGCCGCACGCCCCGGTCGCGCCACAGCCCGCCGACCGCCCTGAGCCGCACGGGCCGGGACGCCACGGGGGAGCGGTGGTCGCGCACGAACAGCACGAGGATCACCACGCCGAGCGCGGCGACGCAGAAGCTCGTCATGAACACCGAGTCGAACGACTCGCCGGTCAGCGCGAGCACGGCGAGGGCGACGAGCGGTCCGGCGAACGCGCCCATGCCGTCCATGGCCCGGTGCACGCCGAACGCCCGCCCGAGGTCGCCCGCGGGGGTGGAGAGGGTGATGAGGGCGTCGCGGGGCGCGGTGCGCAGCCCCTTGCCCGCCCGGTCGAGCGTGATCACCGCGCCGAGGGCGGCGGTGGAGCCGCCCGCGAGCAGCAGCCCGACCTTGGCGACGGCGGACAGGGCGTACCCGAGCCCGGCCACGCCCTTGCGCCGGTCGGTGCGGTCGGCGAGGTAGCCGCCCACGAGCCGGAGCAGGGTGGTCGCGCCGGTGTAGACGCCGTCGATCACGCCGTAGGCGGCGGGGCTGAGCTGGAGGCCCACCACCAGGTACAGCGGCAGGACGGCGGTGACCATCTCGGACGAGACGTCGGTGACGAGGCTGACCGCGCCGAGCGCGAGGACGTTCGCGCCCACGCCCTTCCAGCCGGCGGTCCTGGGGCGGGTGATCGTGGACAGGTACACGGCGCACCTCCGGGGGTGCCGCGCCCGGTCGGGGGACGACCGGGCGCGGCGTCGGGCGGGTCAGTGACAGGCGGTGCTGCCGCTGTCGGTGAACGTCTGGCCCGCCACGGGCACGAACTGCCAGTCGAAGCCCGTGCTGCGCAGGGTCAGCTTCAGCACGCCGTAGGCGGTGCTGTTGCGGACCTCGCTGTTGGGTCGGATGGTGCCGAAGCCGTAGTGGCTCGCGCCGCCCATGCCGGCGACGAACGTGCGGATGCCGCGCGTGGTGTCGAGGCCGCCGCTGGGGTTCTGCGGCGCGAACCGCTCGTACTGGTGGTTGTGGCCGAAGATCACCACGTCGGCGTTGTGGTCGTAGAGCGCCTGGAACAGCGGCCGGGTCGCGGTGGACGGGGCGTGGTTCGCGCCCGAGGTGAACAGCGGGTGGTGCCAGTACGCCGCCGTGCACGGCTTGGTGCTCGCCGCGAGGTCGGCCCGCAGCCACTGCTCCTGCGCCGAGCCCGCCACCGTGCCGATGTTGGAGTTGAGCGACACGATGTGCCAGTTGCCCAGGTCGTAGGAGTAGTAGCCCCGGCCGGACGGCCCGGCCTGCGCGCCGAAGTAGTCGTAGTAGCCGGCCGCGCCGCCGGTGCCGTAGTCGTGGTTGCCGGGCGACGGGCGGGTGCGGGCCTTGTGCCTGCCCCACGTCGGGTCGTAGTAGGTGGCGAACTCCGACGCCGTGCCGCTGTCGTAGACGTTGTCGCCGGTGGTGAAGACGGTGCCGGGGATGCCGTCGAGCAGGGCGGCGGTGGCGGTGTCGCCGGAGCCGGAGTTCGCGATGTCGCCGACGCCGACCAGCACCGGGTCGGCGCCGGGCGGTGCGGTGGTGGTGGTCGGGGCGGCGCCGGTGGTGACGACGAGCTGCGGCGCGGTGGCGCCGGTCTCGCGGGAGTCGTAGTCCGCGCCGTCGGTGCTGGTGGAGGTGATGCCGAAGGCGACCGTGCCGTTGCCCTTCACGTGCGCGGTCACGTCGACCTCGTACCAGGCGTTGCGGGAGACGGAGCCGAGCGAGCCGAGGGTGGCCCCGTCCACGGCGGGCTGGTCGTTCCAGGTGACGGCGGTCTCGGACCACGTGGTGTCGGTCATGGCGCGGACCGTGCCGCCGGCCGGGCTGTTCGAGCCGGAGACGTCGTCGGTGTGCAGGCGCAGCGTGGCCCCGGTGACCGTGCCGGAGACGCCGGAGACGGTGAACCTGAGGAACACCCGCTTGGTCGGCGAGCCGTCCACGCCGAGCTGCCCGGAGGTCCCGTGGTTGGTGGCGGCGGCGGAGCTGTCGACGTGGGTGTCGGCGGTCGGGGTGACGGTGGTGGTGGCGGCCGAGGCGGCGGGCACGTGCCCGGAGGCAGCGACGGCGGTGAGGGTGGCGGCGGTGACGGCGCCGATGGCGAGCAGCGCCAGCGGGGCTCTGCGTGCTGACATGCGTAACCCTTCGTTCTTCGAACGAGGCGATCAGGGCTTCGCAGAGAGTAGGGACGCGGGGACACTGCGTGGTGATGGTCGGGCGGACGGCCGGTGAACGCCCGGCGAATCGCTCACCCGCGCGTCGGCGACCGGGTGTCCCGGCCGTTCAGTGCAGCTCGGCCGCCGCCGCGCGGAACACCGCGTCGGCGACCCGGGCGAGCGGGGGCGAGTCGAGCTTCCACTGCTGCCAGTGCAGCAGCACGTCCACCGGCCGGTCGGGGGCGAGGTGGACGAGCCGGCGGTGCGCGGCGATCTGGTGCTCGGTGAGCAGCGCCCAACCCGCCCCCGCGACCACGGCGTCCTCGAACACGTGCCCGTCGGGCAGGTGGTGGCGGCGGGCCGAGGCGTCGCGGCCGGACAGCTCGCGGCAGAACCGGTCCTGCAGGTCGTCCTTCTCGTCGAACACGATCACCGGCGCGTCGTGCAGCGGCCTGCCGTCGGCGAGCCAGCGGCGGGCGAACGCCCGGGTGGCCACGGCGTGGTAGCGGATGCTGCCGAGCGGCCGGGCGACGCAGCCCTGCACCGGTCGGGGCGACGACGTGACCGCGCCCACGACGAGCCCTTGGCGCAGCAGCTCGGCCGTGTGGTCCTGGTCGTCGCGCCGCACGGTCAGCACGAGCCCGTCGTCGGCCGCGAGTTCCCGCACCACCCGGCGGAACCACGTGGCCAGCGAGTCGGCGTTGACCGCGACCGGGATCGGCGTGGGATCCTCGACCAGGCCCAGCGCCTCCCGCGCGTCGCGGTCCAGCAGGGCCTGCTGCCGGCCGTAGCGGGCGACCACCGCGCCCGACTCGGTGAGCCGCGCGGGTTTCGCGCGCACCAGCAGGACGCGGCCGGTGCGCTGCTCCAACGACTTGATCCGCTGGCTCACCGCGGACGGGGTGACGTGCAACGCCTTCGCCGCGGCGTCGAACGTCCCTTCGTCCACCACGGCCAGCAGCGTGCGCACGGACTCCGGATCGAGCATCACGATCGCTAACGATACTGAAGAAAAGTTAGCTGGGATTACGCGACGCCCGTGCCTACCGTCGACCGCGTGATGTACGCGCTGCTCGCCGGGCTCGGCACCGGACTGTCCCTCATCGTCGTGATCGGCGCCCAGAACGCCCTGGTGCTGCGCCAGGGCGTGCTCCGCCGGCAGGTGCCCGCGATCGTCGCCATCTGCGCCGGCTCCGACGCCGTGCTCATCGCCCTGGGCGTGGGCGGCGTCGGCGCGGCGCTGACCGCGTGGCCCACCGCGATGACGGCCGTGCGGTGGGTCGGCGCGGCGTTCCTCGTCGGCTACGGGGTGCTGGCGGCCCGGCGGGTGCTGCGCCCGGCCGCCCTGGACCCGGCGGGCCCGGCGGCGGGCGCGGCGATCGTCACGTGCCTGGCGCTGACCTGGCTGAACCCGCACGTGTACCTGGACACCGTGCTGCTGCTGGGCACCGCGTCCACCGGGTTCGGCGACCAGCGCTGGTGGTTCGCGGCCGGGGCGGTCGCCGGCAGCGTGCTGTGGTTCAGCGCGCTCGGCTTCGGCGCGCGGTGGCTGTCCGGCGCGTTCACCCGGCCCTCGGCGTGGCGGGCGCTGGACGCGGCGGTCGCCGTGGTCGTCACGGCGACCGGTGTCTCGCTGCTCCTCTAGCGACCGGCGAAGAACTCCCTCAGGTCCCCGACCAGCAGGTCGGGCGCCTCCAGGGCCGCGAAGTGCCCGCCGCGCGGGAACTCGGTCCAGCGCTCCACCCGGTGCGACCGCTCCGCCAGCGCGCGCACGGGCAGCACGATGTCGTGCGGGAACACCGCCACGCCCAACGGCGCGGGGCACTCGTCCGACCCGATCCCCGACTCCCGCGCCAACCGGGCCGACGACCCCGCCGTCCGGGTGAGCCAGTACAGCGACGCGTGCGTCAGCACCACGTCCACGTCGATCCCCGACGCCGGATCGGCCCACTCGGCGAACTTCTCCGCGATCCACGCCAACTGCCCCACGGGCGAGTCCGTCAACGCGTACGAGACCGTCTGCGGCCGCGTCGCGTGCAACACCTGGTACCCGGGCCGGTTCCGCATGATCGCGCGGGTCCTCTCCAGCCGTCGCTCGTCCTCTTCGGACAGCGCAACACCCTCCACCGGCGGCGTGGGCAGGAAGTTGACGTGCACGCCCACCACGTCCCCCGGCGCCGCCGCGGCCATCGCCCTGGCGATCCCGGAACCCCAGTCCCCGCCCTGCGCCCCGTAACGCCGATAACCCAACGCGGCCATCAACCCGACGAACGCCCGCGCCACCCGGCCGACGTCCCACCCGCGCGACGTCGTCGGACCCGACAGCCCGAAACCGGGGATGGACGGGATGACGAGGTGGAAGTCCCGCGACAACGGCTCCACGACGTCGAGGAACTCGAACACCGAACCGGGCCAGCCGTGGACCAGCACGAGCGGCAGCGCGTCGGCGCGGTCCGAGCGGACGTGGAGGAAGTGCACGCGCTGACCGTCTACCTCGGTGACGAACTGCGGCCACCGGTTCAGCCGCGCCTCGTGCCGCCGCCAGTCGTACCCGTCGCGCCACCGGTCGACCAGCGCACGCGCCTCGGCCAAGGGGAACCCGTAGTCGAACCCGGCGTCCGGCAGTTCGTCGGGCCACCGCGTCCGCGCCAACCTCCCGGCCAGGTCGTCCAGCTCCGCCTGCGGCACGTCCAGCGTGAAGGGCGTGATCATCACTGCTCCGTTGGTCTCACCAATGTTGGTCGGACCAACAGTAGCCCGTGTTCGTTGGCCGTGCCAACGTTCCATCCCGTCCCGACCGCCGACCTCACGCCCTTGCTTCTCCCCATGAAGGAGGGCTTCGTGTCATCCCGCCGACCTGGCGCAGCCCTACCGCACGCGTCAAGGGGGCGGCGTGCATGCATTGCCCCGTTGTGCTCCTTTGCCGCCCCCTTGACGCGTGTGGTAGCCCTTGTGGAGGTCGGTGGGATGGCACGGAGTCCGGCTCCGGCTGGTACGGGAGCGGACCGCACGAACCCCGTCATCCTGCTGATCTGCCCGTCCGGCGAGGACGCTTTTGGGTTTCTGTTTTTGTTTTTGTTTGTTGGCGTGTGGTGGGCCTGACCGGCTCGATTTGACATGGGGCCCTTACGGGCACCACAGGCAGGCCAAAGCCGGGCAGGCTCGGCGGAAAAAGCGCCCGCCGAGCCTGC
>NZ_JBSGBG010000063.1:0-39043 GCF_053601135.1 Actinosynnema sp. NPDC004786
GGTGAGGTCGGCCGCGCGACCGAGCCGTGCCGGGGCGGCGGCCCCCGGCCCTCCTCCACCGCCGACAACGGCCGGAGGCCGTGGAGCCCGTAGTGTCCGATTTCGAGTGGCCGAGGACATTTCCGTAAACCCGTGCCTCCCACTGCGGAGTCAGGGCGCTGCGCCAGTTCTACGTTCGCCACCTCGAAGTCGACCCCGCCGAATTGGCAGCTGCGCCCCAATGGCTGCCGGACCGGGCGCGGCGCAACAAGAATGCCGCAGAGCGGTGTGGAGTGGTGCGCGCACTGCCATATCTCCAGTCATATCAGGGACGAATCCGCTGCGGTGGCCGGGAATCGGTGGCAGGCGTCGAGCGGGATGACAACGACGCGAGGCGGATGATCGAGCGCGTATCTCGAGGAGGGTGGCGACCTCTGAGCTGAGTCCGTCGCAGGAACCGGATCGCCGTGCCGGTCCGGTCGCGCCCTGCGCGGGTGCGAGACCGGTGGAGCGAGCGCCGAGTACACCCGAATGGTGGGCTCGGGATGCCGAGGGGGCACCCGGGTGGCGTACTGGCGGGAGCGAGAACCACAGGAGGAACCCCGCCGCACGATCCTGCGCCGACACCACCGCTCCGGTGCCCGCCGACGCGGTCGACGGACTCGTCCACAACCCGCCGGCGGCCTGGTGGACAGGGGGACGAGCGGCGGCGCACCGCATCGACACGGATGGGAAGAAGCCCCTCATGAACGACGCGCCCGCCACCCGCACCCGTCGCGATGTCGCGACGATGACGAGCGACCCGGACAACTGGCACCCGGACATCCTCTGGTACGCCTACGCGGTCGGGGAGATGATGAAGGACTACGACGAGGACCCGCGCAGTTGGCGCTGGCAGGCCAACATCCACGGTTCGGGGAGTCCGGACTCGAGCACGAAACCCCCCGACGGGTGGAACCCCGAGTGGAACCAGTGCCCGCACGGCGGCTGGTTCTTCCTGCCCTGGCACCGTGCGTACCTGTACTACTTCGAGCTGATCGTGGGCCGGGTGGTCCAGAGGCTGGGCGGGCCGCGGAACTGGTCGCTGCCGTACTGGAGCTACACGCGGGTGGCGGGCGACGACCCGATGAGCCCGGCGTCGAAGGAGTTCCGCAAGCTCCCGGCGGCGTTCCGGCAGCCCGAGATCCGCGACCTCAGGCAGGGGCCCACCGCGGACGTGCGGTACATGGCCAACCCGCTGCACGACTGCATCAAGCGGAGCGAAACCGCCAATGCCGGCTTCGGTGCGGCCTGGGAGTTGGTCGACCCGACCACGGCCATGCGGGCCAAGGTGTTCCCCGGCGTGCGGCCGGACTACTTCGGCAGCAAGGACACCGGATCGGACATGCCTCACGACGCGGCCGATTTCGGTGCCCTGGAATCGGTCCCGCACAACAAGATTCACCTGTTCGTGGGTGGCTGGATGGGGGTGTTCGTCTCGCCCCGCGATCCGATCTTCTGGCTCCACCACGCCAACATCGACCGGCTGTGGGAGTCCTGGATCAGGCGCGGCGGCAAGAACCCCGAGGCCAAGGCGTGGCTCGACAAGGAGCACTCCTTCCGCGACGAGAACGCCAAGAAAGCCGGCAAGAAGTCCAAGGACATGCTCACCCCGGAGGCACTGGGCTACACGTACGACAACTACGACGTGTGGACCCGCCCCGCCGTCGGCCCGCAATGGCGCAGCCTGCAGGTGACCGGCGCCGTCCCCGGGAACCCCGACCGCATCCTCGGCCGCGCGGACACGGGCTCCGAACTGGGCTCCCGACCTCAGGCCGTGCCCCTCCAGGCCGAGAGCGGCGGGATCGACGCCCTCGGTGTCGCCGTGCAGAGCGACACCCCGGAACGAGTGATCCTCACCATCGGCGACCTGCGGGCCGACGAGTCGCCGGGGACCACCTACCGGGTGCTGCTCGGGGCCGCGGAAGGGGACGACGACCTCAGCGCCGACAGCCCCTACTTCGTCGGGCACCTCGACTTCTTCGGCGCGATCGGCGGCGACATCCACCACCACGGCGGCGCCGGCCTGACGCTGCGCTTCGACGTCACCGATCACCTGGCGCACCTGCGGGAGGAGGGCCTGTGGGACGGCGGCGGCATCCCGTCGGTGATCCTGGCGCCCGTGCCTCTCGAACCGGCCGGCGAGGACGCCGCCGAGGCCACGATCCCGGCCCCCGCCTCCCGCCCGCGATTCGGCAGCGTGACCCTCAGCTCCACCTGACACAGGACGCCACGGACCGGCACGGAGCCCGGCAGCGCCGCTTCCCCGTGAGGGCCGGCGCGGCTGCGCGACGACGTCACCGGCACCCGGCGGGCCGGCGCGATCCCCGCCACCGCGCACGCGCGGTCGCCGTGCCGCGCCCGGGCCGGGACGGTGCCCATCGGCGTGCGCGTACCGGCCGCCCGCCCGGCGCTCCACCGCACGATCCTCACCGTGACACGCGCGGAGGACGACGACCGCGGGTGCGATTCCGCGCGTGCGTGGACGCCCTCACCGCGGTCTCCGGGCACTTCCGCGACCTCGCCCGACCTCCCCGCCCGGTAGCGGCGCACGGGTAAACGCGCGAGGCGTAACACCTTGACCCCAACCTCCGACGTGAGCAGGGGGTTCGCTCGCGTCCCCGCGATACGCGGTATACGGCTCCCATGCATTTTCCGTATCGACTCATCGGAATACCCGTCCGGTACGATTCACTCGTCCTGCACGTGCAGCAGCACGTGCAACGGGGTACCAACATGGCGCGATGAGAACGCATGGGTGCGGTGCGGGAGGCGCGCACCCGGATTCATGACGGTGCGATGAGGCGGTAAGGGTGCATATGAACGACGCATTGAGGCACAACGCGCTCGTCGCACTCACGGCACACCCCGAATTGCGCGGTCTGGTCGAGCTGATCCGCCGCGGGTGGCAGGTCGTGCCGCTGCTCGACGAGGTGGGTCAGGTCGTCGAGATCCAGGGCACCAAGGGCTGGCCGGGGAGCCTGCACGTGGACGTCATCCGCATCCGCGACCGCGACGACGTCCAAGGGCTGCGCAGCGACGGCGAGCAGCCGCCCCGCCTGCTGTGGGTCCGCCACGGCGCGCTGGACGAAGTCGTGGACGACCTGCTCGCGCTCCCGGCGCCGGGCACGCGCGCCGCGCCGCAGCTCGCCGCCGGACCGGTCGCGCCGCTGTGGTCCGTCGAATGACCCCGCGCATGGGCGGCTCGCGCGCCGGCGCCTGACGGGGTCCGGCCGCCACCCGCGGGAATGCGCCGCGACCAACCGGTAGAGCGGCTCCTGTGCCCGTCGTCGGCGCGCCGGCCGGTCCCGTGCCAAAGCGGCCACTCAGGGTAATTGTCGCCGTAGCGCGGAGTGTTACGCTCGATTCCCGGCGCACCGCGGACCGCCGGAGGCCGGGTGGTCGAACCCCACGATGCCCGGGAACGACCCGATGTCCGTGCACCGCACGAATCGCGCGTACTCCGAATACCGACCCCGACGGTGCTCGCCGGGCACGCGGCGTCGAAGCCTGCCCGAAATTCCCCCTGCCGACGCAGTTTTCCATTCCGGGAGGACCGAGCGATGACCCTGCTTCCGCGAAGACGCGGCACGATCCGAACAATTCTCGGCGTGGCGACCGTGGTCCTGCTGTTCGCGGGAATCCACTCCGGAGCCGCCGCGGGCGCGCCCGCCACCGCGGCGACGCTCGACGCGTGGCACGCGACCATGGCCCGGGTGGGGCCGCCGGCGACGCCCGGCTGCTTCACCGCCGACTACCCCGGCCTGGCCTGGCGGGAGACCGCGTGCGTCGCCCCGCCGGCGGCCCCCATGGTGCCGAAACGGCCGGCTCCGCCCAACGCCCGCATCGGCAGCGGCTACGACATCGTGGCGCAGGCGCCGACCGCGAGCGGCGTGATCACCCAGGCGACGGGGTCGTTCGAGGGCGTCACCGGCGTGAGCAACGTGCGGTCGCCCCTCAAGGAGGGCGGCGCGCCGGTGCCGAACGCCTACAGCCTTCAGCTCAACACCAACTTCTTCGCGGCCGCGGAATGCGCGGGCGCGGCCCAACCGACGCAGTGCACCGGTTGGAAGCAGTTCGTGTTCGCCAACAGCGGCACCACGGGCCGGATCTTCGTCGAATACTGGTTGCTGGTCTACAACAACCCCTGCCCGGCCGGTTGGGTCGAGTACCCGCCGTACCTGCCGGAAATCTACTGCTACCAGAAGTCGGCGGCGACCGAAACGGCGAACGTGCCGATCACCGACATCGCCAACCCCAACCTCGCGCTGACCGGCGTGGTGAACACGGGCACCGACACCGACACCGCGATCTTCCACAACGGGACCAGCATGATGGCGTCGGTCGCGCCGACCCGGACGCACGTGCTCGCGCCCGACCCCGGCTGGGTCAAGGCGGAGTTCAACGTGTTCGGCTTCGGCAACGCCTCCACCGCCGAGTTCAACACCAACCCCGGCGACCCGACCGCCAACCTCACCGTCCGCACGAGGATCAACCACGGCGGCACGGAAGCGCCCCTGTGCCGGGTCGACGGCTTCACCGGCGAGAGCAACAACCTCAACCTCGGCGCCGCGCCGGACTCGGTGGCGCCGGGCGGCCCGGCCGTGATCTTCAACGAGAAGACCGGCGACGCCCTGGCCGACGGGTGCAACGCGGCCGTGACCATCGGCGACACCCACCAGCGCACGTTCGCCGGCCTGCTCTACGACTTCCAGGCCACCGGCGACTTCGTCGAGGCGCAGGTCGGCAGCGCGTTCGAGGTCCAGACCCGCAAGGTGTCCGGCGCTCCGTCGTGGCCGAACGCCTCGGTCAACCGGTCGGTCGCCACGAGGATGGGCACCACCAGGGTGGCGCTGTGCGACGGGACGCGCCTGGTGGTGGACGGGCGCGCCACGGAACTCGCGCCCGGCGCGGCGGTGCTGCTGCCCGGCGGTGTGGGCATCCGCCGCGACGGCAACCGGTACCTGGTCCGGGACCAGGCCGGCAACAGCGTCCGCGTCACCGCGAACACCGGCGCGAACCCCGTCTACTCCGACCTCCAGATCGGCCTGGGCACCTGGCCGGTCACGGTGCGCGGCCTGCTCGGCAACCCCGACCACAACCCGAGGCTGCTGGAGGCCAAGGACGGCACCCGGTTCTCCATCCCGATCTCGTTCAGCGACCTCTACACCCGGTTCGGCGCCAGTTGGCGGGCCAACCCCGTCACGTCGCTGCTGCAGGCGTGCGACGCGGTGAGCGTCGGCAACCCGTCCGGCCCGTTCTTCACCGGCCACCTCGACCCGACGGTGCGCCAGCGGGCCGAGGCGGTGTGCCGGCAGGCCCAGGTCCCGGCCGCCTGGCTGGACACCTGCACCCTGGACGCCGCCGTGCTCGGGCCCGGCGCGCCGGCCGTCTACGTCGGCCGGCCCGCGCCGGTCGTCAACGCCAACCCCGCGCCCGCCACGCACGCCGGCATGACGTGGACGGTGCTGGAACAGCGCTCCGACGGGATCGTCCGGGTGGGCAGCGACGCGCGCACCAACCCCTACCAGGGCGACACGGCGGCGACCACCGCCCTGCCCGTGCTGTGCCTGCGCGTGGACGGTCGCGCCGCGCCCGCGGGGATCCCGACCACCGGGTTCCACAGCTGGGCGTTCGGCGAGGTGAAGGTGACGGGCCCCGTGCCCGGCTCGGCCCTGACCAGCCGTGCGGCGGCGGACCAGGTGTGCGCCTCGGCGTTCGGCACGGGCTGGCGCACGGCCGAGTTCCACGACGGCGTGGGCTGGTCGCTGTGGGCGAGCGGCACCCTGCCCACCGGCCGCTTCTGGACCGCGATCAACGACCAACCCGCCAACCCCTGGAGCTGACCCGTCGGCCGCGTCCCCGTCCCGGATCGGGACGGGGACGCGGCGGGGGTTCAGCCCGGCCGCACCCGGCTGACCGCGCTGTGCGCGGCCGTGTGGGACCGTTCCGTCCTACCTGCGCAGCGCGGTGTGGAGTCCGGCCACAACGGCTCACGCGTACCGGTTGGCGAGCGGCACCCGGCGCAGTGCTTCGCGGATCGTCACGGCGGGGTGCGGCGACCGGTATCCCCGGGACCGGAACCAGTCCGCCGTCTCGACCAGGGTGGCGGAACGTCGGGCGGCGACCTCGATCAGGTGCCCGAGGGGCACCGGCCGGTGGATCGGCAACCACGGATTCCGGGCGTCGAGGTCGAGGGACACGGCGGTGAGGTCGAAGTCGGTCCCGTTCGGTGCGATGTCCGCCTCCACCTCGTGCCCGAAGCCGCGCAACCCGGCCACGACGTCTTCGAAGGGAAGGCGGAGGTACCGGGACGCGAGCACGACGTGCGGCCACGCCACCGGCCGAGTCGGGTCGAGCCACGGCCACGCGCCGTCGAGTTCCCGCGACAGCAGGAGGGCATCCTGTTCGGTGAAGCGGTCGGGCACCTCGAACGGGTAGTCGAACCCGCACTTCCGCAGGCGCTGGACGACTTCTCCGGCGGGCGTCCCGAGGGCGATCGACGCGGCCACCACGTGACCGGGCGGCACGACGGCGGCCCGGTCGAGCCACCGGGGCATCCCGGTGAACTGCCGGCTGAGGACGGCCAGGTCTCCGGCGTCGTGCGCTGCCACCGCGGGCTCCACCTCGATGCCGTAATCCGCGAGCCTGTTCTCGACGGACGCCCGACTCCGGTCGAGTTCGACGGTCAGCCACGTGACGTGCGCGGCCGGCACCACGGCCTCATCGGACAACTCCCACTCGAACAGGCTGAGATCCTGGGGTGTCATCCGGTCGGGCAGGTGATCCACGACCCTGACGTCGAACCCGTACCGGGTCAGTCGGTCGGCGGTCTCGGCCGGTCGCAGGCCGTGTTCGAAGCGCCCTCGGACGAATTGGCCGGGAGAGGCGCGGTAGGAGTGGCGGCCGGATTCGTGCAGGCCGTTCACCGAGTTCTGGACCAGGTGGATGTCGACGTCGGCGACGACCTGGGGAAACCGGTCCTCCTCCACTCCGTCGAGGCCGAGCAGGACGGCGCGCCGCGCCACCTCCCGCGGCGGCTTGCCGATCTCCTGGGCCACCTCGAGGACGTCGGCCGGTGTCATCTCGTCCGCCGACCGCCAGGAAGACCCCGACCGGTCCGTCTTCAAGATCATCACGTCGGACGGTTGAGGGGGCAGTACGGGGCCGGCGTCGACCAGTTCCGGGACCAGGCCGGTGAACTCCGCGAGCAGCGTGTTGGGGCTGTTGTCCAGCATCCGCCACAGCAGCACCGCGTCCGGGAATTGGTTCCGGGAGGTGTGCCACTGCCGACCGGACGGTCCGGAGCCGGTCCAGCCGGTCCACAGCACCTCGGGGTCCAGCGGGAACCGCCGGAGCCGGGGGTCGGCCCGCTCGGCGACCAGGTCCGCCAGTCGTGGCGTGTGCCACAGCACGTCGTCCAGCCAGTCGGAGTTCGGCAGGGAGGACCGGGCCGCGACCAGCTCCCCGATGCCCTGGACGAGCAGGTCCTCGACCCGCTCCGCCACGTCCTCCACGATCTTGGTCCGGTCGACGGAGAGCGACGGTGCCCGAGGGCCCGTCAGGTTCACCACCGCACCGCGGAATGCGCCCTCCCGGCCGGGATCGGCCAGCACACCGCTGCGCTTCTCCGGCTCGGCCACCAGGCCGTCCACCAGGATGGCCCCGCCGTGCTCGCACCAGGTCACCGCACCCCCGGCCGTCGGGAGCAGGGCCCCGTGCGCGTCGAGCCCACTCCGCCGGCCGAAGCGCCGGCGGTGTGGACGCAGCACGCCGGGCTCCCATTCGACCCGGTCGCCGTCGTCCTCGGCGACGGTGCGGAATTCGGCGATGCCGAGGAGTTGACGCAACACCTGCACGGACGACGTGGTGTTCCCGTCGCGCAGGTAGAGGCGCACCGTGGTGCCCGGACCGCCGCGGTCGGCCACCGGGTGGATCTGGAAGAGGTGCCCGGGTCCGGAGATGGTGGCGCGCAGCGTCTGCCCCGGCGTCCCGCCGTCGGGCTTCATCCGGCAGGTGGTCACGGTGATCTCGTCCGCGAGCATGAAGTAGCTGAGGACGCCGATGCCGAACCTGCTGTTGGGGAAGAACTCGATGGGGGGTTCCAGAGCCTGCCAGTCGGCCAGCTCGTCGCGGAACTCGGTGAGGTCGGCGAACCTCGCGCCGGCGCGGGAGAAGACGCCCTCCAACTCGGCTTCCCCCATGCCGACGCCGTTGTCCTCGCAGTCGAGGAAGGCGCGGCCGTCGCGGTCCACCCCCTGGGTGAACCTGATCAGACCCTCCCACGGGGAGTGCCGGTGGTGCCTGCGCCTCAGGTACTCCTCGCGGGCGCTGCGGTAGCGGCAGGCGTCCAGGGCGTTCTGGTACAGCTCCCGGACGGCCAGGGTGCGGTCCTGGTAGAGCTGCTCGCCCATCAGCAGCTCGCGGACGCGCTGCTCGTCGAGGGTGAACCGGCTCCAGCCGCTGAACTCCTCGGTCCCGTCCGGGCCCCTGGCCGCCTTGACCCCCTCGGCGAACGCCCTGGCCGGGAGCCGGCCGAGGACTTCCAGGCCGCCGTGGCGCTCGGCGGCCCGCCGCACGCCGTCCAGCAACGCGTCGACCCGCTCGGTGTGCTCGCGGAGCGCCTCGATCACCGCGCCGTGCTGGCAGGCCGCGTTGAGCACGACGTTGTCGGCCTCGGTGTCCCACCCGGCTTTGGCCAGCGTCGCGTGCAGGCGTGGCAGGTCCACCGGTGACGTGATGCCGAGGTGCCAGACGACCGTGTCCGTCAGCGCGACGACCGGGACCGCGGCCGCGTGCGCGACGCCGAGCAGCAAGGCCAACAGCGGTGTGCGCACCCGCTCCTCGCGGGCGGTGCCGGGGAGGATGCGCTCGTGCGGGCGGAACCGGCTGAGGCGTTCCGGGGCACACAGCTTGTGGGGCTCCAACCGGAGGGCGTACAGCAGTTCGCGCACACGCTCCACGTCGAAGACCTCGCCCAGGCCGGCGTCCGCGACCCGGACCTCCGCCAACAACGCCCCCACCGACGGCGGTTTGACGACTTCCGCGTGCTCCCACACCCACCGGTCGAACAGCCACCACCCGATCTCACGGCGGGCGTTCGAGCGATCGGGCAGCTCACGCAGCCCGGCGCGGTCGAGCAGGCGGAAGTGGCCGCGCAGGTACTTCTCGTAGGCTCGTCGGCCGTCGACGCCGGACAGCGTCAGGTCGGTCGGCCCCACGGCGCTCAGCTCGACCGCGGCCCGTTGCCAGAGCGCGTGGTGCAGCAGCGGCACCAGGACGAGCAGAGCGGCTTCGGCCGGGTCGAGGACCAGCGCGCCGGGTCCCAGCTTCTCGTTGAGCAACCAGCCGAGGCGCGCACCGAAGCGGTCGGCCAGTGTGCGGTCCGCCCACGGGTCGTCGGCGAGCACCGCGTCACAGCGGTCGCGGACGGCCGCCAACCGGCCGGCCACGTCGAGGAGCCGATCACGTGTCGCGGCGGGGTCCCGGTCGGGACGGACGTGCTGCCACAGCGGGGAGTCGCGGACGAACTCCACCCAGGGATCCGCGGGTTCCGCCGGGGCGGCCCCGGAGTAGGGGCCGTGGAAGTTCACCGTGCCGATGAAGCCCGCCAAGGCCGCAGCGCCGGTGAACGGGCCGCTGATCTCGTTGTGCGTCTTGTCGCCATCGAAGCCCGTCACGCCCGTTCCCCCTCCACCTCCGGCGGAGATTAGCGCGCGAGCCGACGTGAGCGAGCCTCGTGTCGCGGGCGCGCGGCGCAGTCGGGCGCACCGGTTCACACCTGTGTGCCCCACGCAAGTCACATCGGCCGGCGCGGCGGTGCGCAGTGGGAGTCGGGTCATCGGGACTCTTCGGGCCGGGATTCCTGCGCCCCGCAGTGTGCGGCCCTGATCCGGGTGGTCGTGCGGTGGGCCTCTCCCGGCGTGGCCGGGAGAGGCCTACTCGTGCCACCGGCGCAACGGGTCAGCAGGGCAGCGGGCGGGTGTTCCGCAAAGCCCAGCGCGCCACGGACTGGCCGTCGATGGTCTGGTCGACCAGGTACTCGCGGGCGCCCGGCGCGGAGACGCCGAACCGCCACGCGCCGTTCCAGTAGAACCAGGCGTCGACGCAGTAGCCCGGTCCGACGTAGAACGACATGGCCCGGCTCCAGTTGAGCGGCGCGTCGTCGGTGCGGCGGTGGCCCGCCAGGATCGCCTGGTAGTTGCCGGCCACGTCGTCCCTCGACACGCCGATCCCGTTCGCGGTCTCGTTGCTGATGTAGCTCGTCAGCGCGAGCGGCGCGACGGCCGGCCCCGCGTCCGCGATCGAGGCCGTGCCGTCCGCCGCCACCGCGAGCCATCGCGCGGGAGCGCCCGGCTCGGCGTTCGCCGGGACGGCGAGCGAGGTCGCGGCGACCACGGGCAGGAACAGCAGCACCAGTCGTCGGGCCAGGACGTTGATCTTCCTCATCGTGCCCCTCTTCTCCTCGTCCTGCGGCCGCTCGCGGTCCGGGCGGCCACGACGTCATCGTGCGGGCCCGGTCGGGTGAATCGCCCCGGAAATCCCCCAGTGCCTGGTCAACGGCAGTGCGCACGCGGTGTCACCGCGTGGGGGGCGCGGCCTGACCGGGGCCGGGACGCCGGGTGCGGAAAGCGTGTTCCGCGCCGGCCCGCAAGGTCTTGACAGTGGCGCGCCCCGGCCAACAAACTGGTCCGGCCAGGGGATGTTAACGCAAACATTTCGTCTCGCGGGTGCCACTCCGCAGCGGGCGCACCGCCGATCGTCGGGTGCGGGCGGGGTTCCCGCGGTCGTCGCGCCGTCGGCCCGCCACGCCGGCGCGTCGGCCACTGGTCCCGACGCGCCAGCGCACGGGTCGGCCCACGCCGGTCGCTGGCCGCTTCGACCCTGCGGTGGGCCGGACAAAGGAGTCCAGATGTCCCGCTCGTCCCCGAAGCGGTGGCGCGCCGCGCTGGCCGGCGTCGTCGTCGGCCTGGCCGCGGTGGTGCTGCCCGCCGGCCCGGCGCACGCCGCGCCCGTCACCGTCGACGTGGGTGTGCAGTTCACCGACACCGGCGGCAACCTCGTCCAGGCGCACGGCGGTGGCGTGATCAAGGTCGGCGCCTACTACTACTGGTTCGGCGAGAACCGGCACCCGGACAACCTGTTCCGGGCCGTCTCGGTCTACCGGTCGACCGACCTGAAGACCTGGGAGTTCCGCAACAACGTGCTGACCCAGAACAGCCACGCCGAGCTGCGCACCTCCTGGGTGGAACGGCCCAAGGTGATCTACAACGCGGCCACCGGGCAGTACGTCATGTGGATGCACTGGGAGAACGGCCAGGACTACGGCGAGGCCCGCGCGGCGGTGGCGTACTCGTCCACAGTGGACGGGAACTACACCTACCAGGGCAGCTTCCGGCCGCTCAACCACATGTCGCGCGACATCACGCTGTTCAAGGACGACGACGGCACGGCGTACATGGTCTCGGCCGCGCGGGAGAACTACGACCTGCACATCTACCGCCTCAACGCCGACTACCGCGGCGTGGCGGCGCTGGTGGGCAACCCGTGGCCGGGCGGGCACCGGGAAGCCCCGGCGGTGTTCAAGCGCAACGGCGTGTACTTCATGCTCACCTCCGGCGCGACCGGGTGGTCGCCGAACCAGGCCAAGTACGCCACGGCCACCGGCATGTCCGGGCCGTGGAGCGCGATGCAGAACGTCGGCGACTCCACCACGTACCGCTCGCAACCGGCGTACGTGCTGCCGATCCAGGGCAGCCAGGGCACCTCGTACCTCTACCTGGGCGACCGCTGGGCCGGCGCGTGGGGCGGGCCGGTGGTGGACTCCGCCTACGTCTGGCTGCCGATCACGTTCCCGAGCAACACGACGATGAACCTGACCGACGCGGGCCAGATCGTCATCGACACCGCGGCCGGGACGATCGGCGCCGTGGCGCTGACCTACAACCGGATCTCCGTGCGGCACTCCGGCAAGTGCCTCGACGTGGCCAACGCGAGCGGGGCCGACGGGGCGGCGTTGATGCAGTACCCGTGCAACGGCGGGCAGAACCAGCAGTTCCGGTTGCAGGCCGCCGGCGGCTACCACCAGATCATCGCCCGGCACTCCAACAAGTGCCTGGACGTGAGCGACGCGAGCACGGCCGACGGCGCGGCGGTGGTGCAGTGGAGCTGCGGCTCCGGGCAGAACCAGCAGTGGTCGGTGGTGGACGTCGGGTCGGGCTACTCGCGGCTGGTCGCGCGGCACTCGGGCAAGTGCCTGGACCTGCCGTCGGGCTCGCAGGACAACCTGCAGTTCAAGCAGTACCCGTGCAACGGCGGGCAGAACCAGCAGTTCCAGATCACCCGCGTCTGAGCGCGGTGCGGTGGTGCGGGGCCGCCGGTGTCGCGGACCCGCACCACCGGCTCGTGCGCGGCGTCAGCCGATGCGCATGGACGTGATCATGCGCCGGGCCAGCGCTTCCGGGTCCGGGTCGGTCGCCAGGGCCGAGCCGGACAGCGCGCCCGCGCGCCACAGCGAGGCGAAGCCGTGCACGAGCGACCACGCGGCCAGGGCGGTCGCGCCGGCCTCCTCGCGGTCGTGCTCGGGCAGCTTGTCCGCGACGCCCGCGCGCAGCAGGTCGCCGGAGCGGGTGCGGGCGGCGATCAGCGCCGGGTCGTCCGGGTGCAGCAGGTCGTTGCGGAACATCACCTCGAAGTGGCCCGGGTTGCGCAGCGCGAACCGCACGTAGGCGACGGCGAGTTCGCGGAGGTCCGGCGCGGCGCGGCCCAGCTCGTCGGCCAGCAGGCCGAAACCCTCCACCGCCAGCTCGGTGAGCAGGCCGCGCCGGTCGCGGAAGTGGTGCGCGGGCGCGGCGTGCGAGACGCCCGCCCGGCGGGCCAGCTCGCGCAGCGACACCGAGTCCACCCCGCCGGCGGCGATCTGCTCGGCGGCGACGGTCAGCAGCGCGGCCCTGAGATCACCGTGGTGGTAGGAGCCTTTGGCCATGGCGGCCATCCTGCCGCGTCGACTTGTCATTGACAAGATGAGCGGTCCGCGCCTAACTTGTCGGTGTCAAGATTCGTGGGGAGGCACTCATGGCACCGCTCGTCGTGTTGATCGTCGTCACCGGGCTGGCCCGGCTCGCCGGCCTGGCCGTCGACTGGTTCGACTCCTGGGCGCACGCCGCCCAGGCCGGTCTCGCCGCGATGTTCCTGCTGACGGCGAGCGCGCACTTCACCCGGCCCCGCCGGGACCACCTGATCGCCATGGTGCCGCCCGGCCTGCCTGCCCCCGCCGCGCTGGTGACGATCACGGGCGTGCTGGAGCTGCTGGGCGCGGTCGGCCTGCTCGTCCCGCCCACCGCGCCGGTCGCGGCGGTCTGCCTGGCGGTGCTGCTGGTCGTGATGTTCCCGGCGAACGTCCGCGCGGCCCGCGCCGGCGGTGGCATCAGGACGATGCCGCTGCCGCTGCGCACCCTGGTCCAGCTGGTCTTCATCGCGGCGTGCGGCGTGGTGGTCCTCGGCTGAGCGCCGGTCCGGGCGGCGGGCGGGTGTTCAGCCGGTCGCGCTCAGGCGGTCGAGCCATTCGCCGAGCAGGTGCTGCTCCCCGTCGCTGAGCACCGTCTGCTCGGGCAGGACGGCCCTGAGCGCCCTGGCCGCGCCGGCGGGGCCCGCTTCCCGCACGGCGGGCTCCTCGAAGGTGACGGCGGAGACCATCGCCTCGCGCAGCGCGGTCAGCAGGGCGCGGTCGCGGCGGTCCTCGGGCAGGGACAACCAGGTGAGCACGGCGCCGCGCGCGGTCGCGTGGATGAGCGAGGCCGCCAGTTCCTCGTCCACGCGCAGCCGGCCGCACGCGGCCAGCCGGTGGATCCGCCGCAGCAGGATCTCCATGCCGGCCCGGAAGGCGGCCGAGTCGGCGCCGCGCCGGGGTTCGCCGTACATCAGCACGTACAGCTCGGGGTTGGCGAGCCCGAACCCGACCGAGAGGTCCCAGCCCGCGCGCAGGTCCTCGACCGGGTCGCGGGGGACGGCGTCGGCGTGCTTGGCCGCGAGGAACCGGGCGTAGCCGTGCTCGGCCACCGCGTCGAGCAACCCGTCCTTGTCGCCGAACAGGCGGTAGATCGCCGGCGGCTGGAGCCCGGCGGCGGCCGCGACGGCGCGCGTGGTGACCGCGTCCCGCCCTTCGCGCGCGAGCAGCTCCGCGGCCGCCTCGACCACCCGCTGCCGGGCGACCTCGCGGCCCGCGACCTCCACGTCGTCCACATATCAACGATAACACGATCTTGCTTCCGCTGATGTTTCCAGTGATACCGTGATGGCGATATCAACGGAATCGAGGAGTGCCATGACCGACAAGCTGCGCATCGTCGGCGTCGAGGAGCACGTGGTCCTGCCGGTCCTGAGCGACGCCTGGGCCAGGGCGGGCGTCCCTCCGCAGCCCTACGGCGACGACCACCCGGTCATGCGGCGGCTGCGCGACGTCGGCGAGCGGCGCCTGGCCGACATGGACGAGCAGGGCATCGACGTCGCCGTGCTGTCGCCGGCCACGCCGGGCGTGCAGAACCTCCCGCCGGCCGAGGCCGTGCGCGTCGCCCGCGAGGTCAACGACGCGCTGGCCGAGGTGGTCGCCACCCACCCGCGGCGGTTCCAGGCGTTCGCCGCCATCCCGACGTCCTCGCCGGAGGCGGCCACCGCGGAACTGGAACGCGCGGTCACCCGGCTCGGCTTCCCCGGCGCGATGCTCTACGGCCGCACGGGCGACAGGTTGGCGGACGCGCCGGAGTTCGAAGACCTCTACGCGACCGCCGAACGGCTCCGCGTCCCGCTGCACTTCCACCCGCAGGCGCCGGTGCCTGCGGTCCAGCAGGCGTACTACTCGGACCTGCCCCGCGGGATCGGTCCGGCGCTGGCGACCGCCGGGCTGGGCTGGTACTACGACCTCGGCGTGCAGTACCTCCGGATGATCTTCTCCGGGGTGTTCGACCGCCACCCCGGGCTCCAGGTGATCGCCGGGCACTGGGGCGAGGTCGTGTTGTTCTACCTCGACCACGTCGGCTACCTGGGCGACCAGGCCGGGTTGGCGCGGCCGGTCGCCGACTACTTCCGCCGGAACTTCTGGGTGGCGGGCAGCGGCACGGTGAGCGAGCGCTACCTGCGCTGGACGGCCGAGGTGGTCGGGACCGACCGGATGCTCTACTCGACGGACTACCCGTACACCTTCGGCACCCGGCCCGGCGGCTTCCCCCACCTGGACACCAGCGGCGGCGTCGCGCGGACGTTCCTGGAGGGCGCGCCGTTCACCGACGAGGAGAAGGCGGCCATCGGGTCGGGCAACTGGGAGCGGCTGACCGGCCTCGCGGCGGGCGACCGGCGTGGAGCCGCGTCGGCGTAGCGGCGGGCGGTCGGCGCGGGGCCGTCGCGTCGGCGTGGTGGCGGACGGTCAGCGGGAGGCCGCCTTCGCGTAGCGGCGGGCCAGGTGCGCGAAGGCGTCCTTCAGCTCGACCGGCCCGACGACCTCGATGTCGGCGTCGAACCGGCCGAGGGTCGCGGCCATCCCCGGCCACGACCACGAGCCCAGCACGAGCCGGCAGCGGTCCGGGCCGAGCGGCTCGACCACCCCGTCGCGGACGAACGGCGACACCCGGGCGGCCGGCAGGTCCAGGACCACCTCGCCGCGGCACGGCCACCCGTCCGGCCCGCCCGAGCCGGAGAACCGGGCGGTGACGAACGCGGCCACGTCCCCGCCCGGCAGCTCACGCGGGGTGAAGCGCGGCCCGGTGGGCGTGCGCGGGGTGATCCGGTCCACCCGGAACGTCCGCCAGTCGTCGCGGTCGAGGTCCCAGGCCACCAGGTACCACCGGCCGCCCCGCGTCACGAGGTGGTGCGGCTCCGCCCGGCGCGGCGGCCCCGCGACGGGGTCGCCGCCCGCCGGGGTGTAGTCGAACCGCAGCACCTCGCGCGCGTGCACCGCGCCGCTGATCGCCACCAGCACACCGCGGTCGAGCGGCGGCGGGGCGTCCCGCTCGACCGCGGTGACCTGGAGGGTGTCGACGCGGTGGCGCAACCGCGCGGGCATGACCTGTCGGACCGTGTGCAGCGCCCGCGCCGCCGCCTCCTCGACCCCGAGGCCGGTGGCGGTGGCCGCGACCCGGAGCGCCACGGCCAGGGCGACGGCCTGCTCGTCGTCGAACAGCAGCGGCGGCAGCTCGGCACCCGCGCCGAGCCGGTACCCGCCGTCCGGGCCCTTCACGGTCCGGATGGGGTAGCCGAGCTCGCGCAGCCGGTCGACGTCGCGGCGCACCGTGCGCGGGCTGACGTCCAGCCGCTCGGCCAGCAGCGCGCCCGGCCAGTCGCGGCGCGCCTGGAGCAGCGACAGCAGGGCGAGCAGTCGGGCTGAGGTCTTCGGCACGTCCGCCATCCTGCCCGAAGAAGAGGACACACCCTGACCGCTTCCCCTGCGACCGTGGGACACGCATCAGGCACCGAGTCCCAGGAGCGATCTTGTCCATCACGACCACCACCCACCTGAACTTCCGCGGCGAGGCGCGTGCGGCGCTGGAGTTCTACCGGTCCGTGTTCGGCGGCCACCTCGCCGTCGTCACCTACGAGCAGGCCGGGAACGTCCGGGACGCGGCCGAGGCCGACCAGGTGACCTGGGGCGAGGTGCGGGCGGGGAACGGGTTCCACGTCATGGCCTACGACGTGCCCTCGCACCTCGGCCACGACCGCGGCGAGAACCCGTTCTTCGTCTCCGTGCGCGGCGAGACCGCCGAGGAGGTCGCCGGCTACTGGGAAGGGCTCTCCGACGGCGCGACGGTCGTGGTGCCGATGGGTCCGGCGGGCTGGTCGCCGGCCTACGGCATGCTGCGGGACCGGTTCGGCGTCGTCTGGGTCGTGGACGTCGCCGGCGGGCACGCCGGGTGACGCGCGCGGCCGAGGACCGGACCACGACCGAGGGGGCATGACCCGATGACCGTGCTGGCGAACCGGGCGCTCAACCGGGCGGCGCTCGCCCGGCAGCGGCTGCTCGACCGGGCCGACCTGCCGGTGCTGGACGCCGTCGCGCACCTGTGCGGGCTCCAGGCGCAGGAACCGCAGGAACCCTTTGTCGGGCTCTGGTCCCGGCTGCGCGCCTTCGACCCCGCCGCGCTGGACGGGCTGCTGATCGGGCGGCGCGTGGTGCGCACGCACCTCATGCGCCGCACGATCCACCTCGTCACCGCCGACGACGCCGTGGCATGGCGGGCGCGCCACGACGCGATGCTGCGCCAACGGGTGCTCGGCGTCTACCGCCGGGAGTTCGACGGGGTGGACCTCGACGACCTCGCCGCGGCGGCACGGGCGGTGCTGGCCGACGACGAGCCGCGCTCGATGGCGGAGGTCGGCCGCGCGCTCTCGGCGCGCCGGCCGGCGGCGGGGGCGCGGGCGCTGGGGGAGATGGCGGTCGCGGCCCTCGTCCCGATGGTGCAGCTGCCGCCGCGGGGGTTGTGGCGCGCCAAGGCGGGCGTGCGCAACCTCCGCCTCGCCTCCTGGCTCGGGCGGGACGTGGACCCGCCCGAGCCGGACGGCGCCGACCCCGTCGGCGCGGAGTTGGCCCGGCGCTACCTGGCCGCGTTCGGCCCCGCCACCGTGGCCGACCTGCGGGCCTGGTCCGGCCTGGCCGGGCTGCCCGGCGCGGTGGCCGCGATCCGGGACGAGCTGCTGACCTTCCGCGACGAGCGCGGCCGGGAACTGCTCGACCTGCCCGACGCGCCGCGCCCCGACCCCGACACGCCCGCGCCGGTGCGGTTCCTGCCCGCGTTCGACAACGCGATCCTCGGCTACCAGGACCGGAGCCGGATCATCGACGACGCCCACCGCGGCCTGTCGGTGGCCGGCGCGCGGGTCGTGCTGGTCGACGGTCGGGTCTCGGCGACCTGGACCACCGAGGGCGGCACGGTGGTCGTCACGCCGCTGCGCCCGTTCTCCCGCGCCGAGCGCGCCGCCGTCGCCGAGGAAGGGCGGGAGCTGGCGTCGTTCCTGTCCGACGGCGAGAGCGGCGGCGTGCGGGTGGCACCTCGCTGAGCCGGTCGGGCGCGCACCGGTTGCCATGCGGGCCGACGGCAGTCGTCCGGAGCCTGTACAACGTTGTTCCAACGATGTAAAAGGGACGTGGGTCGTGCACCCCAGCCACTCACCGGGAGCTGCCGACCTCTCCTCACCGCACTCCGGCCGCCGCCGCTGCACTCGCCCCCTGCACCCGGAAGGAGTCCCATGCGCAGCCTCCTCGCCTCGGCGACGGCCGTGCTGGCGCTGGCCGCCGGTCTCGTCGCCGTGCCCGCCGTGCCCGCCGCGCTCGCCCCACCGCCCGCACCGGCCGCACCAGCCGCATCGCCCGCGTCCGCGGCATCTCCCGCGCTTGCCGCACCTGCCCGGCCGCCCGCACCTGCCCGGCCGGACGCACCCGCCCCGCCGCCCGCACCTGCCCGGCCGGACGCACCCGCCGCGCCGGACGCACCCGCCGCACTGCCCTCGCCTGCGGCTGCCGCGCCCGCATCGCCGGCCCCGGCGACCGAGCCCGTCGGGTCCGCCGCCGTCGTGCCCAAGACCCCGCCCCTGTCCACGCCGTGGACCGACCAGGTGTCCACGACCAACCCCCTGCCCGAGTACCCGCGCCCCCAGATGACCCGCCCGGACTGGCAGTCGCTCAACGGCGAGTGGCAGTTCCTCAACCCCGCCACCGACGGCGCGGGCAACGTCAACCGGTACGCCGCGCCCCCGCTGGGCCAGACCCTGCCCGAACGCATCCTCGTGCCCTTCCCGGTGGAGTCGGCGCTGTCGGGCATCATGCGCAACGACAACCGCGACCTGATGTTCTACCGGCGTACGTTCACCGTCCCGCAGTCCTGGAGCGGGCGGCGCGTGCAGCTGCACTTCGGCGCGGTCGACTACGAGGCCACGGTCTGGGTCAACGGCACCCAGGTCACCACGCACAAGGGCGGCTACGACCGGTTCGAGGTGGACATCACGCCGCAGCTCAACGGCGGCGCCAACGAGCTGGTCGTGCGCGTCTACGACCCGACCGACGGGCGCGGCGAGAAGCAGCCGGTCGGCAAGCAGGTCAACAACCCCGGCGGCATCTTCTACACGCCGACCTCGGGCATCTGGCAGACCGTCTGGCTGGAACCCACGCCGACGTCCTCCATCTCCTCCGTCGACATCCACCCGAACCTCGCCGACAACACCGCCCGGGTCCGGGTCTTCACCCGCGGCGCCGTCACCGGCCACACCGTGCTGGCCGAGGCGATGGCCGGCGCCACCGTCGTGGGCAGCGCCACCGGCGGGTTCACCGAGTTCTCCGTGCCGGTGCCCAACGCCCGCCGCTGGTCGCCCGACGACCCGTACCTCTACGACCTGCGCGTCTCGCTGCGCAACGCCTCCGGCGGCACGGTGGACCGGGTCGTGTCCTACTTCGGCATGCGCGAGGTCGGCAAGAAGGTGGTCAACGGCGTGCTGCGGCCCACGCTCAACGGCGAGTTCGTCTTCCAGATCGGGACGCTGGACCAGGGCTTCTGGCCCGACGGCCTCTACACCGCGCCCACCGACGCCGCCCTGGCGTTCGACCTGCAGAAGCACAAGGACCTGGGCTTCACCATGGTCCGCAAGCACATCAAGGTCGAACCGGCGCGCTGGTACCACCACGCCGACCGGCTCGGCCTGCTGGTGTGGCAGGACGTGCCGTCCACGCCGACGTCCGACGCCAACCGCACGGCCGCGCAGATCGCGCAGTTCGAGGCCGAGGCCCGCGAGATCGTCGACGAGCACCGGTTCTCCCCGGCCGTGGTCGCCTACGTGCCGTTCAACGAGGGCTGGGGCGAGTGGAACCTCGCCGACACCCAACGCGTCACCACCGCCCTGGAGAACTACGACCCGACCCGCCTGATGAACGCGCACAGCGGCTACAACTGCTGCGCGTCCAAGGGCGACCCCGGCACCGGGGACATGATGGACTGGCACGTCTACACCGGGCCGGACGCGCCCCGGCCGTCCACCACCCGGTTCTCCGTGCTCGGCGAGTTCGGCGGCATCGGGCTGCGCAACCCCGGCCACGAGCACAGCCCCGACGGCCGGTTCTTCGCCTACGAGCAGGTGTTCGGCCCCGCCCAGCTCAACGACCGCTACACCGGCATGGTCCGCGACGTGCGGCAGCTCATGACCACCAAGGGCGTCTCCGCCTCCGTCTACACCGAGATCACCGACGTCGAGGGCGAGTACAACGGCCTGCTCACCTACGACCGGCGGGTGCAGAAGGTGGACACCGACCAGGTCCGCGCCGCGCACGCCGACCTGGTCGCCGCCTCGCGCAACCTCAACTCGCCCGTCGCCCTCACCCTCGGGCACGTCCGGTCGTTCCGGGTCACCACGCCCGGCTACACCGACCGCTACCTGCGGCACGCGAACTCCCTGGGCCGCACGGACGTCATCACCACCGGGAGCGCCGACGGCGCGCGGCAGGACGCGTCCTTCCGCACCGTGACGGGGCTGGCCGACCCGCGCTGCTTCTCGTTCGAGTCCGTCAACTTCCCGGGCCGCTACCTGCGGCACGCCGACAGCCGGGTGCGCCTGGACGGCGACACCGGGGGCTCGTACCGCGCGGACGCCACCTGGTGCGCCCGTCCGGGCCTGGCGGCCGGCGGCACGTCGTTCGAGTCGCTGAACTTCCCGGGCGCGTACCTGCGCCACTACGCCGAGAACGCCTACCTGGCCCGCAGCGGCGGCCCGAACCCCTGGGACACGGCGAGCAGCTTCGCCGCCGACACGACCTGGAACGCGGCCGAACCGGCGCTGTGGCGCAGCTCCGCGTCACTGCCCACGGACGTGCGCCGGTCGTTGCAGGTCACCACGTGGGACTACACCGACCGCTACCTCCGGCACGCCGACAGCCTCGCCTACACCGAGGTCGTCAACGCGGGCAGCAGCGCGCTGCTCAAGGCCGACGCCACCTACACCGTCCGGCGGGGGTTGGCCGACTCGTCGTGCTACTCGTTCGAGTCGGTGAACTACCCCGGCCAGTTCCTCCGGCACGCGTCCGGCCGCGTGCGCAACTCGCCCGACGACGGTTCGGCGCTGCTGCGGGCCGACGCCACGTTCTGCGCGCGGCCCGGCGTCGGCGGCACGGGCGTGACGCTGGAGTCGATCAACGTGCCCGGCTCGTACCTGCGGCACTACGAGTCCCAGGTGTTCATCGCCTCGGGCGGCGACACCGGGTCCAACCGCCCGCAGACCCTCACCGCCGACAGCAGTTGGCAGCTCGCGGCCCCCTGGTCGCCCTGACCGAACCGGCCCCGTCGCGACCCCGCGCGGTCGCGGCGGGGCTCACCGCCGGACCGCCCGCAGCCACAGGTGCCAGGGGACGGGGTCCGTGCCGACCCGCGGCTCCCGCAGCGCCTCCACGAGCAGGCCGGCCTCCTCCATGGCCTCGGTGTAGGCGCTCAGCGGGTGGTTCCAGCCCTGGAACTTCATCCGCATCCCGTCCCGCTCGACCTCTTCCTCGAAGCGGTGCCGGCCGAAGTAGGGGCGGTCGAGGACGAACAGCCCGTCCCGGCGGCTGCCGGTGTTGGTGATCGGGTGGGTGATCGACAGGCACAGCCTGCCGCCGGGTTCGAGCACCCGGCCGATCTCGGCGACGCTGCCCGGCAGGTCGTCCACGTCCATCAGCACGTTGTAGGCGATGACGAGGTCGAAGTCGTCGTCCGGGAAGGGCAGGTCCGCCGAGTCGGCCACCAGGTAGCGGCCCCCGGGGTCGGCCTCGCGTGCCGCCTCCACCAGCGTGGGGGAGGCGTCGATGCCGGTGACCCGGTGCCCTCGCCCGACGAGGTCGCGGGACACCCGGCCCTCGCCGCAGCCGAGGTCGAGCGTGGCCCGACCGGCGGGCGGGACGAGCGCGAAGAACGCGTCGCGGTAGCGCCAGTAGGAGTCGAACCCGGGTTTGCGCACCCAGGCGATCCAGTTCCGGGCCTGCTCTTCCCAGTCCTGCCCGGCGGGCGTCACCGCGTTCTCGGTCATTGGCAGCACCCTAGCGGGAGCCCGGCACGGGGCAATCCGATCGACCCCGGCGCGGGAGCAGTCCGGCCCCGACACACGGCCGCTTTCGGCCACCGGACCCCGCAGCCGGGCTCGCGAGAAGTGGGGAGGGCGATTGACCGAAATAGGGGGAAAGCGCTTTCAGCGCGCGTCGGCCGAGTGGGCCGTTGCCGCGGGTCCGGCCGGGTTCGGCAGTCCGCACCGTCCCGCCGTCGGGACGGTGCGCCCGGTGCGGCCGACCGGTCGCGGGAGGGGCTGCTTCGACCGGGCCAAGGGGCATCGGCCGGATGCGGACGGCCGTTCCGACCGGGCCGACCGGTCGGACATCCGGCCTGCGGGAACGGCCCGGGACCTCCGTGTCGATCACGAATCCCGGCCGATCGGCGGTTTTTCGCCCTGCGCTTCCCCCGGTCGCATCGGTGCAGCTCAGGCCCGTTACGACGAGGGTGACCCGAACGGCGGAACACCACTCGAAATGAAGGTTCGTGGTCCGAAGTAACACCGCAGCGGGCAATTCCCGGACCTTGTCGGCCCGAATCGCCCGACTTAGCGTCCCGGTTCCGGGAAGGAGGTGCACATGGACAAGCTCGACCTGACCTTCGACGCCGAGGACCTGGTCCTCGACGACCTGGCGGTCACCACGATGCGCGACGCCGTCGCGCTGCCCGAGAGCGGCGCGTCGATCGGCGCGTCGTGCGGCAGCTCGTGCTGCTGCCAGCCGCAGTTGCCGACCCCGACCTCCTGAGGTCGGCGTCCCGGCTCCCCGTCCGTCGCCCGCGACGCGTGACGCCGTGACGAGGGGTGCGCAGCTCGTCGGCGCCGGGGACGTCCGCGAGGCCGTCCCCGGCCCGGTCGGGAGTCGAACCGATCGCGGAAACCCGGAGGTCCCGTGCCCGACGTCGTCTGCTACTACCACGACCCGGTGAAAGCGCCACTGCTCCGCGACGCCGTCCTGCCGGCGTTGGCCGAGGCGGAGGCGGCCGGCGCGCGCGGCCACGTGGAGCGGCACTGGTTGCACGGGCCGCACCTGCGGGTGCGGCTGGACCGGGAGGCCGACCTGGTCGCCGACCGGCTGCGCGAGCACCTGGCGGCGCGCCCGTCCACCGCGGGCACCCCGCACGACGAGCTGCTGGCCCGGTCGCGCGACCACGGCGTGGCCGAGCTGGTCCCACCGCCGTACGAGCCGATCCACCCGGACAACACCGTGGTGGTCGAACCGACCGACCTGCGGGGCGTCCGGGAGCTGCTCGGCTCGGACGCGCTGGTGGACCTGCGGTCGCGGGTGCTGCGCCTGGGCGTGCCCGCGGTGCGCGACGCGGTGGCCGCCGACGACACCACCGCCACCACCCGCGTGCGGACCGCGTTGATCGCGATGGCCGCGCACGCGAGCCGCTACCCCGGCGGCCTGGACCACGGCTACCACTCGTTCCAGTCCCACCTGGAGGACTTCCTGCTGCACAGCGACCCGGACGGCCGCCTGCGGCCCCGGTTCGACCGGGTGTGGGAGGACAACGCGGGGAACGTCACCGAAACGGTCCTCGCCGTCGCCGAGGACCGCCTGGCCACGCCGTGGGCAGCCTGGACGACCGCCGCCCGCGAGGTGACCGAGGTCGTGTACGACAACGGCGACCTGCCCAGCGGCGACAACCCCCGCCACGGCGAGCGCGCGGTGCGCCTGGGGGACCGCGACGCCATCCGGCGGTGGCACCGCGACCACCGCGTCCACCACAGCGAGTACCACCGCCGGTTGCGGGCGGTGGACCTGGAGCACCCGCTCCTGCGGCGACAGGTCGCCGTCTACCGGTTCGGCACCAACATGCTCTACCAGCTGCTCGCGGTCTGCGACGTGACGCCGGTCGAGCGCTACCTGGCCGCGAGCCTGGTGGCGCGGGCCGTGCAGCGGATCACCGGCGTGAGCTGGTCCGAGCACATCGAGCGGATGGCGCGGACCACCCCGGCCCGCCGGGCGCACGGGGGGTGACCGCGTCGGGCCGCTCGGCCCCCCGGGCGGATGAACCCGCCAGGATTCTCCGCGCGCTCGTCCGGGCATCTCACGGCGCACACCTTGGTGCGCCTCGACCATGGGACCGCCGTGAGCCCAACGAAGCGGAGCGCCGATGTCGTCGGGACAGGCCGATGCCGACGGGCGGCGGCCGTTCAGGCGGGGACCGGTTCCGACCCGTCGAACGGCGGGTGGTCCACGTCGCCCACCCGCTCGGCCGCGCCGATGTAGTCGGCCAGGGCGTCGCGGGACCGGGCGAGCCGTTCGTCCAGCACGTGCAGCCGCGACCGCATCGCGTCCAGGAAGTCCGGGCACCCCGGCAGCGCCGGGGTTTCGCCGACCGCGCACGGCAGCAGGTAGGCGATGTCCTCGGAGGACAGGCCCGCGTCGAGCAGGCGTCGGATCTGCCGCACCCGCAGCACGGCGTCCTCGCCGTACTCGCGATAACCGTTCGCGCCGCGCTCCGCCTCCAGCAACCCCTGCGCCTCGTAGTAGCGCAACTGGTGGGTGTGCACGCCCGTCCGACGCCCCAGTTCCCCGATCCGCACCGAACCCTCGCTTGACCTTCACACCGGTATCAACGTTGACGATGCTGCCATGGACAACGCAAGCAGCACACCGGTGGCGGTGATCGGGCTGGGGCTGATGGGCCGGGCGCTCGCCGGCGCGTTCCTCGACGCCGGGCACCCCACCACCGTGTGGAACCGCACCGCCGCGAAGGCCGACCGGTTGGTGGCCAGGGGCGCGACGCTCGCGCTCACGGTGGAGGACGCGTTCCGGGCGGCTCCTCTCGCGATCGTCTGCGTCACCGACCACGACGCCGTGCGGGACGTGCTCGGGGCGGGCGGCGGACCGGACGGCACGACGGTGGTCAACCTGACCTCGGGCAGCTCGGCCCAGGCCCGGGGGACGGCCCGCCGGGTCGATCCGCGGGGCGCCCGCTACCTGGACGGCGCGATCATGGCCGTCCCGCCGGCGGTCGGGACACCGGACGCGCTGATCCTGCTCAGCGGCCCGCGGTCGGCCTTCGAGGCGCACGAGTCGACGCTCGGCGTGCTCGGCGCCGTGACCCACCTCGGCGCGGACCCCGGGCTGGCGTCGCTGTACGACGTGGGCGGCCTGGCCATGATGTGGGGCGTGCTGAACGCCTGGCTCCAGGGCACCGCCCTGCTCCGCACGGCCGGCGTCGACGCCGCCACCTTCGCGCCGTTCGCGCGGCACCTCGCCGTCACCGTGGCCGACTGGCTGCCCGGCTACGCCGAGCTGGTCGACCGGGGCTCGTTCCCGGCCGAGGTGTCGGCCCTGGAGACCGACGCGCGGGCGATGGCCCACCTGGTCGAGGAGAGCGAGGCGGCCGGGATCAACGCCGAGCTGCCGAGGCTGATGAAGGCCCTGGCCGACCGCGCGATCGCCGCCGGGCACGGCGGCGAGCAGTACCCCGTGCTGATCGGGGAGTTCGGCAGACCCGGCCCGGCCTGACCGCCCGCGCTCGGGCCGATCGGGTGGTCCGCCGGTGCGCGGTCGCGCGTGCCGGCGGCAGCCGCCCGAGGCCCGGCTGCCGCCGCCGGCCACGTTCGACGGCGGCCGGCCCGTTGTCGAACCACCGCGAACTTCCCATACCGCCCAAGGGGAACCCCTCCCGGTCGCCCGCCGGGAACTCGGTGATCTTTTCGCGCCGGTTGTGGGTATCCGGGCCCGTGAGCCGCGCGCCGACGTGCGCCCGGCGGGCCGGGAGGGGAGGTCGCATGTGGCGGCGGGTGGTGCTGCTGGTCGTGGTCCTGGCGACGGCGGGGTGCGGGTTGCCGCGTGACGTCGACGGCACGCTGGACCGGGTGCGCGGCGGCGTGCTGCGGGTGGGCGTGACGGAGAACCGGCCGTGGACGGTGGTGGGCGACGGGCCGGCCGAGGAGGTCTCCGGGGCGGAGGCCGAGCTGGTGGGGCGGCTGGCGGACAGGCTGGGCGCGCGGGTGCAGTGGCGGCACGGGTCGGAGGCCGCGCTGATGACGGCGGTGGAGGAGCGCCGGCTGGACCTGGTCGTGGGCGGGTTGGAGGCGAACTCGCCGTGGACCGGGCAGGCGTCGCTGACCCGGCCGTACGCCACCACGCGGGTCGTCGTCGCGGCGGCCGGCGACGTGCCGGCGGACCTGGCCGGGGTGCGGGTGGCGGTGCGGGAGGGCACCGACGAGGCCGCCGCGCTGGCCGACGAGGACGCGGTGGTGGTCCCGGTGCGCGACGTCGCCGACGCGGACGGCCTGCCGGTGGTGGTGGAGCACTGGCGGGTGGCCGGGCTCGGGTTGCGGGCGAGCGATCACGTGCTGCTCGAACGCAGCCACGTGTGGGCGGTGCCGTTGGGCGAGAACGGTTGGCAGGTGGAGGTGGAGCGGTTCCTGGCCGACCTGCCGGACGGCGAGGTGGACCGCCTGCTGGCCGAGGCGGCGGGGGAGGAGGACGCGGCGTGAAGGTCTACGACCGGTTCGAGCTGCCCCCGGACAAGGCCGCGCTGCACCGGCGGGCGGTGCGGTTGGCGTGGTGGACGATCGTCTTCTTCCTGGCCGCCGTCGCGCTGCTGGCGGTGACCCTGGGCCAGTCGCAGGCGATGAAGGCCGCGTGGATCGAGGACATGCTGGGGGTGGTGCCGCCCGCGGCGTTCCTGATCGCGGCCCGGTTCCGCAACCGCGCGCCCGACGAGCGGTTCCCCTACGGCTACCACCGGTCGGTCAGCGTGGCGTTCCTGGCCGGCTCGGTCGCGCTGCTCGGGTTGGGCGGGTACGTCGTCTACGACTCGGCGGTCCGGCTGGTGGCCGGGGAACGCGCGCCGATCGGGTTGGTGGAGGTGTTCGGGTTCCGGTTCTGGCTCGGCTGGCTGATGATCGCGGTGCTGCTGGCGACGATGGCGCCCGCGATCCTGCTGGGCCGGGCGAAGCTGCGGATCGCCCAGCAGCTGCACGACAAGGTGCTGCACGCCGACGCCGAGATGAACCGGGCCGACTGGCTCACGGCCGCCGCGGCGGTGCTGGGCGTGCTCGGCATCGGGTTCGGCCTGTGGTGGGCCGACGCGGCGGCGGCGCTGGTGATCGGCGGCGACATCGTCCGCGACGGTGTCCGCAGCACGCGCGGGGCGGTGGCCAACCTGATGGACAACCGGCCGCGCGTGGTGGACGAGAGCCGCCCCCACCCGCTGCCCGACCGGTTGCTGGCCGCGGTGCTGGACCACGACTGGATCGCCGACGCGTGGCTGCGGGTCCGCGAGGAGGGGCACGTGTTCGTGGGCGAACTGCTCGTCGTGCCCGTCGAGGGCGCCGACCGGCTCGTGCCGCGGTTGGAGCAGCTGCAACGGTGGGCGCGGGACTTCGACTGGCGCGTGCACGACCTCGTCGTCGCCCCGGTCTCCCGCATCGAGACCGGCTCCGGCTGACGGGCCCGGGACCTACGCGGGGCGCGTGGCGGCGAGCGCGGCGGACACGGTCGGGTGGACCGCGAAGACGTGGTCCAGCTCGGTGACCGCGAGCAGCCGCAGCACCTGGCGCCGGCCCGCGACCACCGCCAGGGACACGCCGTCCCGGGACGCCCGGTGGTGGGCGTCCAGCAGCATCGTGAGGCCGGCCGAGCCCAGGAAGCTCACCGAGCACAGGTCGAGCACCAGCGCGTCGGGGCGCCTGCCCAGTTGCGCGCACACCTCGGCCCGCACGGGCGCCACGCTGTCCGCGTCGATCTCGCCCGCGACCGCGGTGACGGGCACGCCGTCCTGCTCGGTGGTCCGCACGGTGGCGGCGGGGCTGCCGGGTTCGCGCATCGCCGGTGCTCCCTCGCCCGGTCGGTCGTCGCCCGCGGGACCGCGGTCCCCGCGCGGCATCGACGTCACGGTACCGCCGCGACGAGCGCCGACGCAGCCGCGTTCACCTGACCGTGCCGCCCCCGGTCAGGGCCGGCGGACGCAGTCGGGCAGGCCGCAGCCGACGACCGCCCAGACCGTCTTGCCGCCGCCGTCCCGCGGCCGCACACCCCACTCCCGCGACAGCCTCGCCACCACGAGCACCCCGCGTCCCCTGGTCTCGGCGATCCGCGACCGGCCGAGGACCGGCGGCTGCGCCGACTCGTCGTCCACCTCGACCCGGACCCGGCAGGGCGCGCGGTGGTGGCGCACCCGGACCTCGGCCGCGCCGGGCGCGTGGTCGAACACGTTCGTGACCAGCTCCGTGGTCACCAGGAGCACGTCGTCCAGGTGGTCCTCGTCCAGCTCCGGCAGCACGGACGTGGCCCAGCGGCGCACCTGCGCGGCCGCGGGCGCGTCCGGGTCACCGGTGTGGAACCCGAGCGGCGCGGGGTCGACGGCGCTGCCCGCCATGGTGCCTCCGATCCCGACTCGTCCCGACCCGGACAGCCTACGAGCCGCCACCGCTCCCCGGACCGCCCCGGCGTGATGATCACCCTCGCACGGGCCCCGGCCTGCACATGGCCCAGCGCTCCGATCCGGCCGATCCCCGGCGGCGGGACGGGGCGGCCCGTCGGTCCGACGGCGGGACCGGCCGCCGCGGTCCGGGGCCGAGGCGACCGCCGCCCTCAAGTCCGATCACGGGGTTTCGGGCCGGTGACGGTCCGCGCGGCGACCGGCCCGATGCGGTGGTGTGCCGGCACGCCGGTGTGACGGGCCGAGGTCGCCGCTTGGGGCGGTCGTCTCCGGGTAGTGCGTC
Source organism: Actinosynnema sp. NPDC004786 (assembly GCF_053601135.1). Taxonomy (NCBI): domain Bacteria; kingdom Bacillati; phylum Actinomycetota; class Actinomycetes; order Pseudonocardiales; family Pseudonocardiaceae; genus Actinosynnema; species Actinosynnema sp. NPDC004786. The sequence goes on from NZ_JBSGBG010000063.1 coordinate 28,753, forward strand.
GGTGAGGCGCTGTCGGTGAGGCGCTGTCGGGGACTGTCGGAAGGGGAGCGAGCGGTGGGTTGGTGGATGCCGGCGGAGACCGGTCCGCAGGAGCGCACGTGACCGCCGCGTACGAGGTTGCCCGGCGGGCCATGGAGCGCGCCTACCCCGGCACCTCCCTGGTGACCGCCGGCGGCGCGATGCCGCTCATCGGCATCTTCCACCAGGTGATCGAGGACGCGACGGATCCTGCTCCTGGGCTGCGAGGAGCCATTGTGCGACATCCACTCGGCGCCCGAGTGCGGGGACCCCGGCGGGCTGGAGGCCATGACGCCGGCCGGGTGCTACCTGCTGGAGTCCCTGCGGAGCGGGGCCGGTCTCAGTCCCCGACGGTCGCCAGCAGCGCGTTCACCAGGATCTTCGTGGGCTTGTCGCGGTCGGCTTCGGCGTTCTTGACCGCGTCCACGAAGTCGAGCTTCACGCCGGGCTTGAAGACCAGGCAGTGCGACGAGCCGCCGTACTGGAACTCGCCGATCCCCTGCCCCTTGGCCACCGCGTCGCCCGGTCCGACCGACAGGACGCACGAGGAGACCTCGGCCATGCCGATGGCCACGAAGCAGAGGACGCCGATCTTCGGGTTGTCCGCCTCGATGAAGACGATGGCGCGGGTCGCGACGTGGGCGATGTACCCCTGGGAGATGTCCGGCGCGGCCGGGTCGCACAGCGCGGCGGGCGCCTCCGAGTAGTAGGCGCCCGGGACCTTGCGGCACGCGAGCACCTTGCCGGCGACCGGGCTGTGCCACCGGTGGTAGTTGAGCGCCGCGAGGAAACCCTGGTACACCGTGCCGCCGACGAACTGGCCCGCGTCGGGCTCGCCGACGCCCTTGTGGGCGGTGTCGAGCAGGTGCGCGAGGGAGTACGGCTGGCCTTTGACGGAGAAGTGGTCGTACAGCGCCACCTTCTCCCTCAGGCGGTAGGGCGACACCTCGCACGCGCTCACGACGTACCGGTTGTCGTCCTTGCCGTGCACGGGCCGGTCGGTGTCGATGTCCCGGAAGCTCCTGGTGAAGAAGTCGTTCCACGACGTGAAGCCGAGGTACTTGTCCGTCTCGTCGCACCGGAAGAGCTGCTTGAAGTTCTTGCCGGGGTCGGACATCTTCCTGAGCGCCTCGTCCGAGAGCCACCCGGCCTTGAGCATCGGCTCCTTCGAGTCGGTCGACCTCAGGAATTCCGCCCACTTGTCGAGCACGGGCTTGAACTCGCGGTTGACGTCCTTGTTGAGGAACGCCGCGAAACCGGCCTGCGTGCCCATCGCCCAGTTCAGGATGACGTTGATCGGGAACCCGACGAGCCCGGAGTCGGTGAAGGCCGGCACCGTCCTCATCACCTTGTTGACGAGTTCCAGCATGTGCTCGAACGACCTGACCTGCGGGTACCCGGTCGGGGTCACCTTCTGGGAGAGCTGCTCGAACATGTCCGTGAACAGGACGTACACCTCGGGATTGGCGTAGACGAAATCGCGGAACACCTCCAGGGCCTGGTCCAGCCCGATCGGCACGGCCGCCGCGGCGACCTCCTCCGTGGTCTCCTTGATGAGGTCGTCCAGCCAGGTGGCGAGCATCACCTGGTCGGTCGGGAGCCATTCGCCAACCTGCGTCGCGATGTCGGCCGACATGATCGTCTCCCTGCTCCGCCACCGGCGGCGGACAGCGCGCGGCTGATCCCGGTCCGTTCGGACGGGGTTGAGCGGATCCCTTTGCCCGACTGTAAGCCCGCGCGGATGCCGGTCGCGGGTCGGACGGCCCGGATCACTGGTGCGGGGCGGCCGACAACTCCATCGGGGGTGCTTTCGCTCCCGGACGTCACCTTGATCTCGCCGGCGCCACTCAGCCGTGTCCGGACATCGGGGCAACGGGGGTGCGTTCCGGGTTCCGAAGGCCGAGGAGGGCCGTTCCCGTCACGACGCCCGCGGTCACCCGGTCGCGCGGTCGGCCGGGTCGAGCCGGACGCAGCACCGGTCGGGCGCCGGCGCGAGGCGGGCGGTCAGGTCGGTGGCGGCCAAGCCGTCGAGCAGCCCGTCCAGCAGGCACAGGTTCATGCCGCACACGAGTTCGGTGTGCTGTCGCGCCAGGCTGTGGAACGGGCAGTTGCCCAGGACGATCGCGGCGTCGACGGGACGCGGCTCGAAGCCGAAGCTCTCCAGCGCGCGCAGCGCGGCGTGCCGGCTGTCGGGGGCGTCCCGGCTCGTCCGCCCGACGTCGCGGCCCAGGTCGCGGCCGAGGTCGCGGGCTCGCCGGTCGAGCACGGCGCGCGGCGGCTCGCCGGTCGTGTCGGCCTCGGAGACGGCGTCCGCCAGCAGCATGGCGGCCAGCTCGTAGCGCCGGTCGGGCAGCGAGACCGCGATCTGCTCCGCCGAGCGCCGGTACAGCTTGGCCGGTCGGCCCGCGCCGGGGCCGCTGCGACCGCTCCGGCGTTCGTGGGCGACCTCCAGCAACCCCTCGGCGACCAGGCGGTCGAGGTGGAAGGCGACGGTGGTGCGCGGGACGTCCACGGCCTCGGCGGCCTCGTCCCGGCTCACCGGCGCGGCACTGCGGACCACGAAGTCGTACAGCCGGCGTCGGGTGGGTTCGTCGAGGGCGGCGACCGCGGAGACGTGCGAGGCCCACGACTGATCGGGTTCACCCATTCTAACTCCAACTTCCGTTGACGAAACCTCGGGCCGACTTCTAAGGTTAGCCGAAGTTGACGTTAGAAGGAGGAGACATGGCTACCGAGGTGTCCGGCCTCCCGCCGATGGGCGGGGCGCGGCAGTCCGACCCTGCCTACCGGGCATGGGTCGCGCTGCGGGACGTCGGCCCGCTCGTCGCCGGGGCGGCGGCGCGGTGCGCGCCCGGTCGCCGGGGACCGGCGGCATGAGCGCGCCGTCCCGCGTCCCCGCCACGGCCGGACCCCCGCGGCTCCAGGTGGTGCACGGCCGCGGCGGGGTGGACGTCGAAGCCGCGCGGCGCGCCGTGGCCGACCTGCTGGTCGCCCTGGGCCGGGATCCCGAGTCGGAGCACCTGGCCGACACGCCGGCGCGCGTCGCGCACGCCTACGTCGAGATGCTGACGCCGCGCGAGTTCGACCTGACGACGTTCCCCAACGACGAGGGCTACGACGAACTCGTGCTCGTGCGCGGGATCCCGGTGCAGTCGCTGTGCGAGCACCACCTGCTGCCGTTCCACGGCGTCGCGCACGTCGGCTACCTGCCCGGCGAACGCATCCTCGGCCTGTCCAAGCTCGCCCGCGTGGTCGAGCTGTTCGCCCGCGACCTCCAGGTGCAGGAACGGCTGACCAAGCAGGTGGCCGACTGGCTGCAGCAGCACCTGGCGCCGCAGGGCGTCGGCGTGGTGGTCGAGGCCGAGCACATGTGCATGGCGCTGCGCGGCGTGCGGGCGTCCGGCTCGCGCACCGTGACCTCGACCCTGCACGGCCTGCTGCGCGAGGACGCGCGGTCGCGCCAGGAGTTCTTCGCCCTCGCGGGCGTCCACCGGTAGCCGCCGGCCGGCCCCCGCCGCAGAGTGGGGTCCGGTCCGGGTTCCAGTTCGAGGAGATGATCGGGATGGCCGAGCAGGTGTTCGTCGTCGTCGGGGCCGGGCTCGCCGGCGCGCGGGCGGCGCAGGCGTTGCGCGAGGAGGGGTTCGCCGGCCGGGTGGTGCTGGTGGGTGACGACCCCGAACGGCCCTACGAACGCCCGCCGTTGTCGAAGGGGTACCTGCTCGGCGACCAGGAGCGCGCCTCGGTGTACGTGCACGACGAGCAGTGGTACGAGGCCAACGCGGTGGAGCTGCGGCTCGACTGCGCGGTGACCGCGCTGGACCGCGTCGCGCACCGCGTCGAGCTCGCGGGCGGCGGCCACCTCGACTACACGAAGCTGCTGCTGGCCACCGGGTCGTCGCCGCGCCGCCTGCCCGTGCCGGGGGACGACCTGCCCGGCGTGCACTACCTGCGCCGGCTCGACCAGGCCGACCGGCTGCGCGAGGCGATGACGCCGGGCGCGTCGGTCGTGGTCGTCGGCGCGGGGTGGATCGGGCTGGAGGTCGCGGCCGCGGCGAGGGCGCGCGACTGCGCCGTCACTGTGGTGGAACCCTCGCCGACGCCGCTGCACGCCCCGCTGGGGCCGGAGCTGGGCGGCTTCTTCGCCGACCTGCACCGGCGGCACGGGGTCGGGTTCCGCTTCGGCACGCACGTCACCGAGCTGCGCGGCGACGGCCGGGTCTCGGCGGCGGTCCTCGCCGACGGCACCGTGCTCCCGGCCGACGTGGTGGTCGTCGGGGTCGGCGTCCGCCCCAACACCGCGCTCGCCGAGCGGGCCGGGCTGGCGGTCGAGGACGGCGTCGCGGTGGACGCCTCGCTGCGCACCGGGGACCCGGACGTCTTCGCCGCGGGCGACGTGGCCGCGCCGTTCAGCCCGCACTACGGGCGGCGCGTCCGGGTCGAGCACTGGGCGAACGCGCAGGAGGGCGGGCAGGTCGCGGCCAGGTCGATGCTCGGGCGGGGCGTGACGTACGACGAGCTGCCGTACTTCTTCTCCGACCAGTACGACCTGGGGATGGAGTTCACCGGCTGGTTCCCGCCCGGCGGCTACGACCGGGTGGTGACCCGCGGGGACGTGGACGGCCTGGCGTTCCACGCCTTCTGGCTCGCCGGGGACCAGGTCGTGGCGGGCCTGCACGTCAACCTCTGGGACGACGGCCTGGACGGCGTCCGACACCTGATCCGCGAGCGCCGCCCGGTCGACCCCGACCGCCTCGCCGACCCGACCGTCCCCCTGGCCGCCCTCGTCGGCTGACCGCGGTGTCGCGCGGCCGGGTCGGGACGATCGGCCGGCGCTCACCCGGCCGGGTCGTCGTCGGGTGCGCTCAGCAGCTCGGCGAGCACGGCCGCGTGGCTGTGCTCGACGTCCTTCGTGGCGGTCAGCAGCGTCAGCGCCCGGCCCCGCGCCCGGTCCCGCAGCTCGCGCAACGCCGACCGCCCCGGGGGCGCGTCCAACTCGGCGCGGTAGCGGCGGCGGAACTCGGCGAACCGGTCGACGTCGTGCGCGTACCACGTGCGCAGGTCGGTGGACGGCGCGAGGTCCTTGGCCCAGTCGTCCAGCGAGAGGTCGTCCTTGCGCACGCCGCGCGGCCACACCCGGTCGACCAGCACGCGGACGGCCCGGTCCCGCTCCACCCCGTCGTACACCCGACGCACCCGCACCCGGTGGGACATCCCATCGCCTCCGATCCGACCGCACGACGGACCCGTGACCGGTCGAGGATAACGCCGGTCCGCCGCACCCGGCGGCGATCTCCGGCGGGCGATCACCGCCCGCCACCAAGACGGTCCGAATCGTCATGTGTTCGTCAGGTTCGCCGGCGGCTGCTCGCGGCATGATGGTGGGGCGACTCGCGGGGGCGGTACCCGCCGCGAGTCGACCACATCTTCCGAACGCGGGCACGCGGGGCAGCCGGGCGGCCGACCGTCGTCGCGCGGCGGCCGAAAGTCCCGGATGACGGTCGGCGGCGCCGAGACCGGCTTCGGCGAGTCGGCGATCCGCTGCGCGGTCACCTTCGTCGACCAGCCCACCGGGGTGCGCGTCGGCCCCGAGCCGCTGTGCGCCCCGGCCGACTACCGCCGCGAACCCGACGGCGTCGGCTTCGGCCTGAAGGCGCCGTCCCGACCCCGGCGTCATCCCCGTCGCCGACGGGGTCACCGTCACCGCATGGCGGTGACACCCCGCCCGGCCCCGGTAGCGGACGGGATTCGCCGGGCCGGTGCGCCACCACCGCGGCCGCTGGTTTCGCGCAACATGTGTGCGCTAACAGGTTCGGTGGCCGGGGTCGTCGATCACCGGGGGTGTCGTCCGGTGCGCCTGGGTGACGGGTGAGCGCTCGGTGAGCGTCGGGTCGCCCATAGTGCGTGCTACAGCGTGGATCGGGGCACGGAAGTGGACATTGACAGTGGCGTTACCACGGTGTTTCAATGTTCACCCACCGAATGTTAGCGCTAACACACGAGACTCGCACCACGGCGTCACCGCGCCTCTTCCCGTGATCACCGCCCGCGGGCCCGTCCGGCCTGCCTCGTCGTCCCGCCCTCCGACCGCACGGCCACCGCCCCGCTCCGGCGGTGGTCCGCCGCGCCCTGACCACCGGAAGGAGCCCGCCGCATGAGACATCGCCGGGCAGGCGTCGCCGCCCGGGTCACCGCTGCCGCCGGCCCGGTCGACGCCCCGAACGCCACCGCCGCAGGCTCCCACCACGCCCCTCACGACCCTCTCAACTGCGACTGAACCGCCACCCCACCGGATAGGACCGCAATGAGACATCGGCACCGCCCGCGCCTCGCGCGCACCTCCTTCCTGGCCGCCGCGTTGATGGTCGCGGCCACCGTGACGGCGACCCCCGCCGCCACCGCCGCCGAACCGCCGCTGCCCGACGGCGCCAGGGTGGACGCCTTCGACGGCACGGCCCTGGGCCCCGACTGGACCGTCGTGAGCCCCGTCCCCGAGGCGCTGCGCGTCGCCGACGGCCGGTTGACGCTGACGTCGCAGCGCGGCGACACCTACCAGACCGCCAACGACGCCAAGAACCTCGTGCTGATGGACGTGCCGGACGCCGACTTCACCGTGGTCACCCGCGTGTCGGGGGCGGTCGCCAAGACCTACCAGGGCGCGGGGCTCATCGCCTGGCAGGACACGGACAACTACGTCCGGTCGGGCCTGACCTTCGTCGGCAACCTGTCCCCGTCGGGGCGGGCGATCGAGAACGACATCGAGACCCGCGCGGCGTTCACCGCCAACAAGTTCACCGACCGCCCCGACTCGACCGGCGAGACGCTGCGCATGCAGCGCACCGGCAACACCGTCGCCACCAGCTACTGGGACGGCCAGGCGTGGGCCGACGCGGGCACGGTGACCGTCACCTTCCCGATCACGAAGATCGGCCTGTACGCGTTCGCCGCGACCGACGGCACCGCCCACGAGGCCGCGTTCGACTACTTCGCGCTGTCCTCGGCGGGCGGCTCCGACCAGGTGCCCGCCGGGCAGTTCACGTTCACCACCCCGTACCTGACGACCAGCGGCGACGGCCTCGCCCTGACCGACACCCGACCCGCGAACGCCCTCGCCCTGACCGCCACCGCGGCGGACGGCGCGACCGGCGCGGTCAAGCCCGTCACCCTGAAGTCGGGTGAGCGGCCGGTGGTCGTCCGCGACGGCAGGCTGGTGCTCGCCGCGCCGGGCACGACGCCGACCGCGCTGCGCCTGACCGACGTGGGCGGCGGCAAGGTCGCGCTGCGCTCCGCGGCCGACCCCGAGTCCTACGCCGTGCGCCGCGCGGACGGCGCGCTCGCGCTCGGCGGCCGGGCCGAGGCGGTCAGGCTGACCGTCACCCCGGTCAGCATCGCCGAGCACACCCTGGCCGTGGACACCGCCGCGCCGCGCACCGAGATCAGCGACGACCTGTACGGCATCTTCTACGAGGACATCAACTACGCCGCCGACGGCGGCCTCTACGCCGAGCTGGTCCGCAACCGCTCGTTCGAGTTCAACTCCTCGGACAACGCCTCGTTCACCGGCCTCACCGCCTGGGAGGCGGTCAACCGCGCGGGCGCCACCGCCACGCCGACCGTCGGCACCGGTGACGGCCGCCTCAACGACAGCAACCGCTACTTCCTCACCCTGACCACGACCGGCGCGGGCGCGGGCATCCGCAACACCGGCTACAACACCGGGTTCGCCGTGAAGCAGGGCGACAAGTACGACGTGTCGCTGTGGGCCAAGTCCACCGCCGCCCAGGACCTGGCGGTCCGCGTGGAGGACGCCGCCGGCACCGGGGTGTTCGCCACCGGCACGGTCCGCGTCGAGGCGTCGTCGTCCTGGCGCAAGTACACCGCGACCCTCACCGCCACCGGCACCACGACCGCGGGTCGGTTCGCCGTGCTGGCCGGCGCGGCGGGCACGCTGAACCTCGACATGGTCTCCCTCATGCCGCAGGACACCTGGGTCGGCCCGGTCAACGGCCGCTCGGTGCTGCGCAAGGACCTCGCCGAGAAGATCGCCGCGCTGGAACCGAAGTTCCTGCGCTTCCCCGGCGGCTGCGTGACCAACGTCGGCACGTTCGACACCTACCTGGAGAGCGGCGGCGTCGACCGCCAGCGCACGTACCAGTGGAAGGAGACCATCGGGCCGGTCGAGGAGCGCCCGACCAACTTCAACTTCTGGGGCTACAACCAGTCCTACGGCATCGGCTACCTGGAGTACTTCAAGTTCGCCGAGGACATGGGCGCCACCCCGCTGCCCGTGCTGTCCGTGGGCGCGAACGGCTGCGGCAGCCGCATCCCCGAGATGACCGACGCGGCCCGCGTCCAGCGCTGGGTGGACGACACCGTCGACCTGATCGAGTTCGCCAACGGCGACACCACGACCGAGTGGGGCGCGAAGCGCGCGGCGCTCGGCCACCCGGCGCCGTTCAACCTGCGCTACATCGGCCTGGGCAACGAGGAGAACACCACCACCTTCGAGCGGAACTTCCCGGCCTTCCGGGACGCCATCAAGGCCCGCTACCCCGAGGTCGTCGTCATCTCCAACTCCGGTCCCGACGACGAAGGCGCGCGGTTCCGGGCGCTGTGGGAGTTCAACCGGGCGCAGAACGTCGAGATGGTCGACGAGCACTACTACAACGACCCGGCGTGGTTCCTGAACAACAACAACCGCTACGACAGCTACGACCGCAACGGCCCGCACGTGTTCCTCGGCGAGTACGCCTCGCGCGGCAACACGATGGGCAACGCGCTGGCCGAGGCGTCGTACATGACGGGCCTGGAGCGCAACGGCGACCTGGTCGAGCTGGCGTCGTACGCGCCGCTGCTGGCCAACGAGTCCTACGTGCAGTGGTCGCCGGACGCGATCTGGTTCGACAACGACGAGTCGTGGAACTCGGCGAGCTACTACGTCCAGCAGATGTTCTCGGTGAACCAGGGCGACCAGGTCGTGCCGAGCACCCTCACCGCGGGTCAGAGCCCGGAGCAGCCCGTCCGGGGCGGGGTGTTCCTGTCCACCTGGAACACCAGCGCGGCCTACGACAACGTGAAGGTCACCGCCAACGGCGACGGCTCGGTGCTGTTCCAGGACGACTTCTCGACCGCCCCGGCCTGGCAGCCGCAGGCCGGCTCCTGGGCCGTGCAGAACGGGCAGTACGTCCAGACCTCCACCACGACCACCGACGCGCGGTCGATCATCCCGGACGCCTACACCAGGAACTGGACGAACTACACCCTCGAACTCGACGCCCGCAAGGTGTCCGGCGCCGAGGGCTTCCTGATCGGCTTCGGGGCCGGGTCCTCCGGCGACTACTACTGGTGGAACCTGGGCGGCTGGAACAACACCCGGCAGGCCCTGGAGCGGGCCACCGGCGGCGCGCGCAGCGAGGTCGCCGAGGGTCCCGCCACGGTGATCGCCAACGACCGCACGTACAAGGTGAAGGTCGTGGTCGAGGGCGCGAAGATCAGCCTCTACCTGGACGGCGCGCTCCAGCTCACCTACACCCAGACCGCGCCGCGGACGCTGTACCAGGTCGTCACGGCCGACGAGGAGACCGGCGACGTCGTGGTGAAGGCCGTCAACCCGACCGGCGCCACCGCCCGCACCCGGGTGAAGGTCGACGCGGGCACCCCGATCGCGCCGACGGCGACCGTCACCGAGATGAGCGGCCCGCCGGGCACGGTCAACACCAAGGCCGCGCCGACGGCCGTCGCGCCGGTCGAGCGGGAGTGGACGGGGGCGTCGAACGACTTCACCTACGACTTCCCGGCCTACTCGGTCACGTTCCTGCGCCTGCACCGGGACGCCGACCAGGTGCCGCTCGACCTGACCGCGACCCCGCGGTGCGTCGGCGGCAAGGTCCACCTGGCCGTCACCGCGGTCAACACCGGCGACGTGCCGGTCGCGGTGGAGGTGACCACCCCGTACGGCGGTAAGGGCTTCGCCGCCGTCGAGCCGGGCAAGCAGGCGTACCAGTCGTTCAACACGCGCGCGGGCACCGTCCCCGCGGGCACCGTCACCGTGACCGCCACGCGCGACGGCCGGACGGCGACCCACACCGCCAACTACCCGTCGACCACGTGTTTCTGACGGTGCCGAGAGGACACGAGTGAGACCGCACCGAACCGCGGCCTCGGTGGTGGCGGTGGCGAGCCCGGGCTCCCGTCCTGTGGTTGGTCGAGCTTCTGTGAGAGGAAACCGACCCTACCCAGACGGGGCTGTTGCGCTGCCACCCCAAGATCAACCTTC
>NZ_JBSGBG010000064.1:0-37776 GCF_053601135.1 Actinosynnema sp. NPDC004786
CGTCGTCCAGGTGCCCGCCGCGCGCGACCGGCGCGCGGGAGTGGCCCGAGGCGGCCAGCTCGGCGCGGGCGGACGGCACGTCGAGGTCGGCGTCCAGCGTCACCACGGCGCGGCGCGGCACCAGCACCTCGCGCAGCCGGCGCTCGCTGATCTCCAGCGCCCCGGTCATGATCATGCGCTGCTCGGCGTTGAGGCCGCGCTGGGCCGACACCAGCTCGCGCAGCTCGTCGGCGGACATCTGCTCGGACTCCGCCTCCGGCTTGCCGCCGAACAGCCGGACCACCACGTTCGTGGACGCGCTCAACGCCCACACCGCCGGTCGTGACGCGGCCGACAGCACGTGCAGCGGCCGGGCCGCGAGCAGCGCCCACCGCAGCGCGTACTGCATGGCCAGCCGCTTCGGGGCCAGCTCCCCGAACACCAGGGTCAGGAACGTCAGCACCACCGTGACCAGGGCGATCGCCACCGGGTTCGCCGCGTCGCCGAGGAACGACAGCAGCGGCACGAGCGGCGCGGCCAACGACACCGCCGCCGTCGCCGAGGCCAGGAACCCGGCCAGCGTGATGCCGATCTGGATCGTGGCCAGGAACCGGTTCGGGTCGCGCGCCAGCCGCACGAGCGTCTTCGCCGAGGCCCGGTCGTCGCGCTCCAACGACCGCAGCTGCCCCTCCCGCAGGCTGATCAACGCCATCTCGCTGCCCGAGAACAACGCGTTCAGCAGCACCAACACCGCGACCAGCGCGATCGTCCACCCGTACCCGTCCACACCCGACTCCATACCCGCCCGGAGCCGTCCCGCAACCGGCGGGTCGGTCATGTGCGGCGACCCGTCCCGCACGGCGACCCGCCGCACCGCCGTGCGCCCGGACGCCGGCGACCGCGTTCGCCGACTGCGAGACGACCGCGGTCACGCCCGGGCACGGTGCGCAGGCGCGCGGCGCTCGTCCGCCCGACGCGGTCAGCCGACGGCGGCGTGACGGCCCGTGGTCAGGGATCGGCCGGTCACGGTCAGTTCCGTGGCGACCCGTTCCACCGCGTCGGTGAACTCGCGGTCGTCGCAGTGCCAGTCCGTCAGCTTGACCAGCAGCCACCGCCGCCAGGCCGCGACCAGGTCGGTGAACACCCCGGTGCCCTCGGGCGTGAAGCGGTACCCGCCCGCCGACTCCGTCACGTAGCCCCTGGTCTGGAGCTGCCGCGCCACCGGTTCGAACACGCCTGCGGGCACGCCGGTGTCACGGGCCAGGCGGTCGAGCGTGGAGTGGCCGCGGTCGACGCTCTGGCGGAACACCCGGACCAGCAGCCACGCCTGGGCGTGGGTGAGCGGGACGCCGGACTCGCGCAGCACGTCCGGCGTGGGGTCGCGGCGCTCCCGGCTGACGATGAGCGCCACCAGCTTCTCCAGCTCGTGCCCGGAGTCGGACGTGTGCGGCGCGGCGAAGTTGTCGCCCACCTCGGTGGCGGCGGCGCGGGCGGTGTCGCGCAGCGGCACCTCGCGGAGGAACAGCGCGACCGCGAACGCCACCGCGGCGACCGGGGCGGCGGACAGGAACACCGCGTGCAGGGTGTCCGCGTAGGCGGCGACGATCGGGGCCTTGAGCTGGTCCGGCAGGGCGTGCAGGGCCTGCACGTTCGCCGCCGCGGCCGGGTCGACGCCCGGCGGGATCGCGGCGGCGAGGTTGTCCGGCAGGCGGCTCGCGTACACCGTGCCGAACACCGCCACCCCGAACGAGCTGCCCAGCGTGCGCAGGAAGCTCACGCCGGACGTGGCGACCCCCAGGTCCTCGTAGCTGCTGGTGCTCTGCACGACGACCATCGCCACGGGCATGCACATGCCGACGCCCAGCCCGAGCACGAGCATGTACGCCGACGCCTGCCAGAACGGGGTGTCCGGCCGCAACCGCGAGAGCAGGAGCAGCCCGGTCACCATGAGCAGGCTGCCGACCAGCGGGAACGCGCGGTAGCGGCCGGTCTTGCTGATGACGTTGCCGGTGGTGACGGAGGCGATGAGCAGGCCGACGACGAGCGGCAGCATCTGCAGGCCCGACCGGGTCGCCGACGCGCCGTGCACGTACTGCAGGTACGTCGGCAGGAACGTGACGCCGCCGAGCATGGCGAACCCGACGACGAAGCTCAGCACCGTGCACACGGTGAACACGCGGCTCCGGAACAGCCGCATCGGCAGCATCGGCTCGGCCGCGCGGGTCTCGACCACCACGAACAGGCCCAGCGCGACCAGCGACCCGGCCGCCATCCACAGGATCGTCGGCGACCCCCACGGGTACTCCACGCCGCCCCAGCTCGTGACCAGGGTGAGTCCGGTCGCGGCGAGGCCGATGAGCAGGATGCCCGCGTAGTCGATCCTCGGCCGGCCCGCGTCGCGCACGCCGGGCAGCGCGGCCGCGCCGACGGCCAGGACCACCAGGCCCAGCGGCAGGTTCACGTAGAACGCCCAGCGCCAGCTCAGGTGGTCCACGAACAGGCCGCCGAGCAGCGGGCCGACGACGGTGGCGACGCCGAACACCGCGCCGATGAACCCCTGGTACTTGCCCCGTTCCGACAGCGGCACGACGTCGGCGATCACCGCCGCCGAGGTCACCATGAGCCCGCCCGCGCCGAGGCCCTGCACCGCGCGGGCGAGGATCAGCCAGGTCATCGAGTCGGCCCAGCCGCACAGGAACGAGCCCACCAGGAACAGCGCGACGCTCGCCAGGAACGCGCGCTTGCGCCCGAACAGGTCGCCGAACTTGCCGATCAGGGCGGTCATGACGGTCTCGGCGAGCAGGTACGAGGTGACCACCCAGGACAGGTGCCCCGCGCCGCCGAGGTCGCTCACGATGGTGGGCAGCGCGGTCGCCACGATCGTCTGGTCCAGCGCGGCGAGCAGCATCCCGAGCATGATCACCGAGACGACGGCGCGCTGTGCCCCGCGCCCGACCTCGACCCGTTCGACCACGTGGACCTCCCGTGCCCCGACCATAGGTCCGGCACCGCGGCCCCGCCCGCCGCGGCCCACGGCCGGGTGATCACCGCGCGCCGGGACGTCCGCGCCACGGGACGTGCCCGATTCGGGGGCACGGGCGCCTCACGGCGAGCGCGAACGGCCGCGCGACCGGGCCGGGGGCGTGACCGTGGGGTGATCCCCAGGCGGACATGATTAGGTTAGGCTAACCTGCATGCCCCGGTACTCGACGTTGGACCAGCTGCAGCTCAAGGTGCTCACCAAGGCGGCCGCCCTGGTGACGGCCCCCGCCAACCAGCGGGAGGTGTTCGACCAGTTCGTGATGGAGGTCGTGGCGGTCGCGGACCTCACGCCGCACCTGCGGCGGGTGACGTTCCGGGCGGACGGGTTCGCCGACTTCCGGCCCACCGGCCCGGACGAGTGCTTCGGGCTCGTCATGCCACCGCCCGGCCGGCCGTTGACGATGCCGGACGAGGACCGGGTCAACGTCCGCACGGCGATCCGCGCCCTGCCCGAAGCCGACCGCCCCGACCTGCGGTGGTACACCGTGCGCGCGCACCGGCCCGAGGCGCGCGAGATCGACGTGGACTTCGTGCTGCACGGGGACGCCGGGCCGGGCACCCGGTGGGCGAGGAGGGCCGAAGTCGGCCAGTCCGTGGGCTTCCGGGCGGGCAACTCGGGGTACCGCCCGCCGTCCGGCGGCGCGGTGCTGCTGGTCGCCGACGAGACCGCGCTGCCCGCGCTGGCCGCGATCGTGGAGGCGGGGGCGCCGGCGGACGCGCGGATCTTCGCCGAGGTGCCCTCGGAGGAGTACCGGGTGGCGTTCGACGCGCCGGTCACCTGGCTGTGCCGGGGCGACGACGCGCCGGGCTCGCACGTGCTGCCGGCCGTGGCCGCGCTGCCCGGGCCCGCCCCGGACTACGCCTGGGTCTGCGGCGAGTCGGCGTTGGCCACGGGCGTCCGCCGCCACCTGGTGAAGGAACGGGGCGTGGACCGCCGGTCGGTGATGTTCAGCGGCTACTGGAAGCTCGGCTCGGCGCGGGTGTAGCGGACGATCGCGGCCGAGCCCACGGCTCGACGGGGGTGGCGGCCGGCCGTCAGTCGAGGTTCTTCTCCAGGGCCGCCAGGTAGTTCTTCATCAGGTGGTCCCGGATGCCGTCGGAGGCGGGCGAGAACGGGTCGGCGGTCAGGCCCTTGGCGCGGTCGGCGAGCCCGGCGACCACCGGCATCCGGTCCCGCAGGCGGCCGGCGGAGTCGAGGTAGTGCAGCGTGCGGATGTGGTGGAAGGCCGGTTCGGGCGGCAGGAGCGCGACCACGTCGTTGTTGTTGACGAACCGGTGGGTGCGGTCGGCGAACGCCTCGTCGTGGGCCTTGGCCAGGCCGGGGTCGCACACCCGGGGCTGGCCGAAGGTGTAGACGCCGTCGGCGAGCAGCCGGGGGTCCTCGAAGTGCAGCCGCATCGCGGCCAGCGACGCCAGCGCACCGCCCAGGCTGTGGCCGGTGAACCAGATCGTCTGGTCGCGGTCGCGGAACTCCACGATCGCGTCCCGCACGCCGGGGTAGACGGAGTCGAGCGCCTCGGCGAAGCCGTAGTGCACGAAGCCCCGGCCGGCCGGGCCGGGCCACGGCGGGGTGGTGCCGTCGGAGAGCCAGTCCTGGATCTTCTTCGGCTCGGTGCCGCGGAACGCGGTGACGATCATGCGGTCGCTGCCCAGGGTGAACGCCTGGGTGTCCTCCAGCGGGAACGGCGGCCGGAACGCCGTCTCGTGGTGGCGCACCCGGTCGAAGCCCCACTCGCGGGCGGTCCGCTCGACCTCCTCGGGCGACTGGTAGGCCAGCTTCGCCGCCTCGGCCATCCGGAGCGCCTGCCGCACGCTGTAGCCGGTGGCGGTGTGGTCGAAGGTCTGGACGGGCATGACCGGGCTCCTCGTCGTCGGGTGCTTCGACCCCAGCGTGCCCCGGTGGTGGGCGCGCGGCGCGGGCCGGCGGCGAAGTGCACCGGTTCCGGTGACGCGCCGGTGGCCGTCAGGCGGTCCGCACCGGGTCGTCGGGCGACCGGCGCGCCCGGCGGAGCAGCAGGCCGCCCCACACGCCCCCGATCGCGGTCAGCGCCAGCCATGCCGCCGCGGCCGCGATCGACCTCGCCGACCACGGGTCGGCCGCGCCGTCGCCGAGGACGACGGCCAGGGCGGTGGTCGGCGCCAGGCCCAGCGCCGTGCCGGCGGCGAACGAGGCGGGGGCGACGGACGTGACGCCCGCGCCGTAGTTGGACACCGCGAACGGGACCACCGGCAGCAGGCGCAGCACCACGGTGGCGGCCAGGCCGTGGCGCGCGAACACGGCGTCGAGGGTCGCGAGCCGGCCGGAGCCGAGCCACCGCGCGACGGACCGGCGGCCGAGGAGGCGGGCGGCCCCGAAGGCGATCAGCGCGCCCGCCGTGCAGCCGACGACCGCGACCACCAGGCCCGGCAGGACCCCGAACAGCAGGCCCGACGCCGTCGCCAGCACGGGCTTCGGGAAGAACGCGGCCGTGCCCACCGCGCACAGCAGCACGAACGCGACCGGTCCCCACGGACCCCGGTCGTCCGCCCAGTCGCGGAGGCGGTCCGGTCCGGGCAGGTCGGCGAACGCGGCCGCGCCGGCCAGCGCCGCCACCGCCACCGCCAGGCCGATCACCCGGACGTGCCGCCGCTGCCCCGATCCCATACCGCAGTTCCTACCCGATGCGCCCGCGGTCGCCGGTCGCCCGGGGGAGGTCGTCGCGCCGGGGACGCCGTCCGGGCGGGTCGCGCGCGCTCCCCGACCGGGTCCGCAACCGCGTCCGCCCCGGCATATCGCCAGGTGGCAGCCCTCCGCGGCGGTAGCATCCCACTGCATGGACGAGCGTCGTGCCGGGCCGGCCCGGTTGTCGATCCGCCGCCGCGCGTGGCCGGACGTGCCGCCCGGGGACCGCGACCGGATCGACGCGATCCGGGAGGAGGCGTTCCCCCCGACCGAGCGGGGCGCGCACGACACGGTCGCCCGCCGCGACGGCCCGTGGCTGTGGACGGCGCACTCGGTCGACGACCGCCTGATCGGGTTCGCCACGGCGTTGTCCCTGCCCACGGCTCGGGCCGCCTACCTGGAGTACCTGGCCGTGCTGTCCTCGGCGCGGGGTTCGGGCGCGGGGGCGGCGCTGCTCGCCGCGGTCGCCGACGACCTGCGGGCCGAACCGGCGGTGCGCGGCATCGCGCTGGAGGTCGAGGACCCGGCCCGCGCGCCGGGCCACGACCCGCTGCCGGCCCGGCGGCTGGCCTTCTACGAGCGGTGGGGCGCACGGCCGGTGACGTCGCTGCGCGACTACTCGATGCCCGACCTCGCCCACCCCGGCGGGCTGGTGCCGATGCTCCTGCTGTGGCGGGGCGTCCGCGACGACACCGCGCCGGGTCCGGACGACGTGGCGCGCGTGCTCACCGACCTGTACCGGGGCTATTACGCGGACGTGGCGGCGGAGGGCCACCTGGAGGAGATGCTGAAGCGCATCCGGCCCGCCGACGCGAGCTTATCGGGCGCGGCCTTCGCCGCGGGCAACCACGCCGGCGCCGGGACGATCGGGACGGTGGTCCAGGCCGGGGTCGTCAACGGTCCGATCACCGTCCACCAGGCGCCCGCCCGGGCCACGACGCCCAACAACCTGCCGTTCGGCGTGCAGCGCATGATCGGCAGGCAGGCGCAGCTCGACCGGCTCGACGCGCTGGCCGGGGCCGCGTCGGGCAGCCGGCTGTGCGTCCTGGACGGCCAGCCGGGCATCGGCAAGACCACGCTGGCGGTGTGGTGGGGGGACACCGCGCGGGACCTGTTCCCGGACGGCCAGGTGTACGTCGACCTGCGTGGGTTCGACCCCACGCGGGAGGCGGTCACGCCGGAGGCGGCGGCCCGGATGATCCTCGGCGCGCTGCACGTGCCGCCGTCGTCCATCCCGTCCGACCCCGACGACCGGTTGGCGTTGCTGCGCAGCACGCTGGACGACCGGCGACTCCTGTTGATCATCGACAACGTGCGCGAGAGCGAGCAGGTCCGGCCGCTGCTGCCCCGCTCGCGCGGTTGCTTCACCGTCGTGACCGCGCGCCACCGCCTGTACGGCCTGGTCGTGCACCACGACGCCGAGCGCGTCCCCCTGCCGCCCCTCAGCGACGAGGAGTCCGTCCACCTGCTCGAACAGCGCCTGGGGCACCACCGCGTCCAGGCCGAGCGCGCGGCCGTGGACCGGGTCGTGGCCGCGTGCGGCGGGCACCCGCTGGCGTTGAGCGTCGTGGCCGCCCGGGCCGTCGACGACCCCGCGAACTCGCTCGCCACCATCGTCCGGGCGCTGGAGAGCAAGAGCGAGGCGCTGGACGTCCTGCGGCTGGCGGACGCGGGCGACCTGCGCGCGGTGTTCTCCCTGTCCTACGACAACCTGTCCCCCGCCATGGCGGAGGGCTTCCGGATCCTGGCCCTGTTCCCCGGCTCCGCGATCGACGTGGCGTCCGCCGCCGCGATGACCGGGCACGACCAGTTCCAGGCCAGGGAGACGCTCACCGAGTTGGTGCGCTGCCACCTGCTGGGCCGCACCACGGCCACCCACTACTCCTTCCACACCCTGGCCCACGCCTACGGCCTGGAGATGACCCGGCGGCACGACGCGCCGGGCCGCCGCGCGGACGTCCTGGTCGCGCTGCTCAACCACCTGCTGCACGCGGCCCACCGCGCCGACCGCCTGATCAACGACCACCGCCGGCAGGTGGCGCTCGCGCCGTGCCTTCGGCCCGAGCTGCTGCCGGTGCTCGCCGGCCGGTCCGACGCGATGGCCTGGTTCACCGCCGAGTACGACAACCTGCTCGCCGCCATCGCGCTCGCCACGGCCGAGCAGCTCCACCCCTACACGTGGCAGCTGGCGTGGACGATCCCCAACTACGCCTACCTGACCGCGCGCCTGCGGGACTGGATCGCCACCTGCGCCGACGCGGTCGCGGCGGCCGCGCGGCTCGGCGAGCGGTCGGTGGAGGTCCGGCTGAGGCAGTCGCTCGCGCGGGCGCTCGGCGAGAGCGGCGACCACGCGGCCTCGATCGCGGAGTACACGACCGCGCTCGAAGCGCTCGAGGAGCTGGGCGACGTGCCGGGTCGGGCGAACGCGCTCAACGGCCTCGCCGACGTGCGGCTGCGCGCGGGCGCGTTCGCGGACGCGTTCGACTCGGCGTCGGAGGCGCTCAAGCTCTACGCCGGGCTGGGCGACGACGCGGCCACGGCCGGCACCTTCCGCCTCCTCGGCCGCACCTGCCAGGCCCTGGGCGACCCGGTCGAGGCCAGGCGTCACCACGGGCTCGCCCAGCAGCTCTACGCCAGGTCCGACAACGCCTACGGGCTCGCGCACGTCGCCGACTCGATGGCCGACCTGGAGTCGACCACCGGCCGCGACGACCTGGCCGAGGCGCACCTGCGCCGGGCGGTGGCGCTGCACTACCGGGCCGAGAACCTGAACTACGCCGCGCGGTCGTGCCGCCGGCTGCGCGACCTGCTGCTCGCCTCCGACCCGGGCCACCCGTCGACCGACCTGCTGTCGCGCGCGATCGCGGTGCTGGAGGACAACCGGAAGTCGGAGGCCGCGCCGCTCATCGCGCGGATCGCGACGCCGTGACGGGTTCGGCCGGCACCGGGTCCGGGCCACGACGTCGGCGAGCCGCCCGCCCCGCCGTCACGGCGACTGGTCCTCGGGCCACGGCCAGTCGAGCAGCTTCGCGCCCAGCACCGCGACCTGGAGCGACAACGCCTGCACCGGGTCGTCCACGTGGTGACCGGTGAGTTCCGCGACGCGTTGCAGGCGGTAGGTCACCGTGCGCACGCCCAGGTGCAGCTCGCGGGCGCAGGCCGCCGCGACCCGGCCGTGGGCGAAGTAGGCCGACAGCGTGTCCAGCAGGGGTCCCGGACCGCCCCGCACGTCGCGCAGGGGCTCCAGGACGACCGACACCAGGTCGGCCAGCGCGGCGCTGTCGCGCAGCAGCACCTGGTAGACCAGCAGGTCCACGGCCTTGTGCAGGCGTCCGGGCAGGTCCAGCCGCTCGGCGAGGTCCAGGGCGTACCTGGCCTGCTCGAACGACCGCACCACGCCGCCGGGCCCGGAGTGGGCGCGGCCGAGCCCGACCCGCCACGCCGTGTCGCCGAGCGCGGCGGCGACCTGCCGCGTGAACTCGTCCGGCACGTCGGTCATCACGTCGGGCGCGACGCAGACCAGCAGGCCGTCCTTGGTGGTGACCAGGACGTCGCGGGAGTCCCGGCGCAGGCCCGGCGACGCCTCCACGGCACGGGCCACCTCGCCGCCGTCCACGATCGGCCGCGCGGAGCGGACGGCCGCGACGACGTTGCCGCCGGCCAGCCGGAACCCGAACCGCTCCGCGCGTTCGGCCAGCTGACCCAGGTTGCGCCCGTCGAGCAGGTCGTCGACGAACTCGCGGCGGAACGACTCCTCCTGGCGCACCGCCCAGCGCTGCGCCTCCTCGTAGCCCTCGGCGACGGCGACCACGGCGGCGTCGGCGGCCTTCAGCACCGCCTCCCCCGCCGTCCGGACGGCGTCCGCGCCGACCGCGTCCCGCACCCCCGACAGCGACGCCCACGCCAACCGGGTGGCGCTCAGGTGCAGGTCGATCACCCCGCGCAGGGGCACGCCGCGCTCCGCCGCCCGCGCGCCCGCCTCGCGCCGGACCCGCAACTGGGTCGGGCGCAGCCGCCGCCCGGTCGCGCTGACCTCGTCCAGCCCTTCGAGGTAGCCGCGGAGGAGGTCGGTGGGCACGCCGTTGGCGTACCGGGCCGCGCGGTCGGCGATCTCCGCCCACCGCCCCGGCTCGTGCTCGGGCGTGGAGGCCCGCCTGGTTCGCGCCATGCGCACGAGTCTGGCAACCCCGGCCGCCGGAGAGGGCCGGAACGGCGGTGAACGGTCGAACCGGTTGCCGGTGTCCGGCAAGCAGCCGTCCGCGTCTTCGGCCTCCTCCGGCCCTTCCGCCGCCCGTGCCGCCGCGCGAGCATCGAAGCGGGCGACGGGGAGGAGTCGGGATGCGGTGGCCGTTGTGGAGCGTGCTCGTCGGGCTGCTGATCGCGTCCGCGGCCCGGACACCGGCGATGGCGACCGCGCTCGCCACCGGCCTGGTCACCGCCGGGGTCGGCGCGCGGCACCGGCTCGCGGCGGCCCGGCCGGGACGCGTCCGGCTGACCCGGCGGGAGCGGAAGGCGTTGCGGGAGGTCGAACGGCGGCTGGCCGCCGAGGACCCGGACTTCGCGGCACGCCTGCGGGAGCCGTGGTGACGGGCGATCCCCGGGTCACACGGGGCGCGCACACGTCCCCGGCCTTCGGCGGGCCCGACGATCGCCTCGGGGAGCGCACCCTCCGGCCCGACGCGCCACGCCGGCGGGGCGTCGGACGGTGTTCGACCTGACGGACGGCGGGGACGGCGAGCCGCCGGGCGGGGTCGATCGGCGGGGGCCGCCCACGCCGCCGGCCGCGTCGGGCGTGCCGCGGGGTGAGCGGCTGGGGCGGGTCAGCCGACGGCGCGTTCGCCCTCGCCCGGCGCGGGGTTCGGCGCGGGGGTCGACCGCTCGGGCGCGGTCGCGGAGCGGGCGGTCCAGTCCGCGCCCAACCTGGTCCGGCGGGGGTTGGCGACCGGGTGCCCCGTGTCCGTCTCGTGCATCGTGCCTCCAGGTGGAACCGGTTACGCCCTTCGGAGGTTTCCGCCGCCCGGCACGGTCAAACGATGAGGTGCGTCACCCGCCTCACCAGTAGCTGCGCCAGTCCGCGCGCAACCGGCGGGACAGGGCTTCCAGGTAGAAGTAGTCGCCCCACAGGGTGCCCTCGTCCACGCCGACGTTCTTGGGCTTGTCGTAGACGCCGTGCAGCAGCAACGGGGCGGCCGGGGTGGCGGACGCGGGCGCGTAGCCCGCCGCGAGCGCGGCCAGGATGGCGTCCCCCTCGGCCCGGTACCGCACCGCGGCGTCCCGGTCCTCCAGGTGGTCCGCCAGCTCGTACAGCCCGCACACCGCGATGGCGGCGGCCGAGGAGTCGCGCTCCTCGCCGCTGCCGTCGGCGAACACGAGGTCCCAGTAGGCCACCCGGTCGTCGGGCAGGCGGGAGAGGAAGTGGTCCGCGCACCGCCGGGCCGCGTCGAGGAACGCGGGCTCCCCCGCGTGCCGGTAGCCCAGCGCGAACCCGTAGACGCCCCACGCCTGCCCGCGCGCCCAGCACGACCCGTCCCGGTGGCCCTGCTCGGTCGCGCCGCGCAGGGGCTCGCCGGTCTCGGCGTCCCAGTAGAACGTGTGGAACGTGGTGCCGTCCGGCCGGATGATGTGCCGCCGCAACTGCTCGGTGTGGCGGACGGCGGCGTCGGCGAAGTGCCCCGAGCCGGTCGCCTCGCCCGCCCAGTACAGCAGCGGCATGTTCATCAGGCTGTCGATGATGGTCCGGCCGCGCTGCCTCGGGTCGGCCAGGTCGCCCCACGCCTGCACGATGCCCGCGGGCTCCAGGAACCGGCGCATCAGGTGCCCGGCGGCCGCCAGCGCGGCCTGCCGCGCCCGGTCGTCACCGAGCAGCCGCCACGGCGTCACGCACGACAGCGTGTACAGGAACCCGAGGTCGTGGGTCTCCAGGTCGATGCCGCGCTCGACGCGGTCCGCGAAGCTGTCGACCTGGCGACGGGCGGCCGCCAGCACGTCCTCGTCGCCGGTCCCCTCCCAGGTGAGCCACAGCATCCCCGGCCAGAAACCGGTCGTCCACCCCGCGTTGGCCCCCTCGGGTTGACCGCCGCGCGGGGTGCGGGGCCGGTAGGCGCCGGCGGTGGTCGTGTCGTCGGGGTACCAGGCGTCGAAGTCGGCGATGTTGCGCCGGACGGTCGCCACCGCGGCGTCCCAGGCCGCGGCCGGCTGATCGGTGGTGGTCGGTGCGGCGCGGTGTGCTTCCGCGGTCATGCTTCTCCCTCGGAACGGGGTGACGGGACGGGTGGGCGCGGGTCAGCGCGCCGCGAGCGGGCCGAGCGGCCGCAGGGTCGCGCGGCTGCCCACCCACACGACGTAGAGGGCGGGACCGGTGAGCAGGGCGAGCGCCGGCACCGGCAGGGCGGCGACCGCGGCCGCGAGCACCCACAGGGCCGCCAGCGACACCGCGGTGAAGTGTGCGCGCCGGACCGCGAGGAACAGGCACGCCTTCGCCAGCCGCCGGACGGGCACGTCGGGGTGCTCGACCACGGCGGTGAGCGCGACCAGCGCGGTCGCCGCGGTGAGCGCGACGAGCACGACCAGCACCGGGATCGCGACGGCCCCGACCGGGCTGCCCCAGGCGGCGTGGACGTCCACGACCAGCACCACCAGCACGGCGGCAGCGGCGGCGGCCACGGCCGAGGACCGGCGGGCGTGCCGGCGCCACGCGCGCCCGAAGCCCCGGACGACCGGCGCGCCGCCGTCCCGCGCGGTGGCGGCGAACACGGCGTGCGCGGCGGCCACGGCCGGGCCGAGGACCGGCGCGGTGGGCACCAGCAGCGGCCAGCTGGTCGTGACCGGCGTGAACAGCAGCACGGCCAGGAACGGCGCGGCGGCGAGCACCACGAGCACGCCGGTGGCCAGCAGGGCGTAGGCGGTGGTGAAGATCCGGTCGTAGGTCTCGTGGGTCACGTCGTCAGCCCTTCATCCCGCTGGTGGCGATGCCCTGGACGAAGTACCGCTGGCCGAGCAGGAACACGACCGCGATGGGCAGCACGGACAGCACCGAGCCGGTCATGATCAACGCGTGCTCGGCGTTGTACTCGCTGACGAACGACTTGAGGCCGAGCTGGATGGTCCACAGGTCGGGGTCGCGCAGGTAGATCAGCGGGCCGAGGTAGTCGTTCCAGGTGGTGACGAACGTCAGCAGGGCCAGGCCGGCCAGCGCGGGCGCCGACAGCGGCAGCATGATCCGGAAGTAGATGCCGTACTCGCTCAGGCCGTCCACGCGCGCGGCCTCGCACAGCTCGTCGGGGATGGTCGCGTAGTACTGGCGCATGAGGAACACGCCGAACGCGCCGAACGCCTGCAACGCGACGATCGACCACAGGGTGTTGGTCAGGCCGACCTCGGACATCATGATGAACTGCGGGATCATGTACGCCTGCCACGGCACCGCGATCGTGCCGATGTAGAGCAGGAACAGCAGGTCGCGGCCGGGGAAGCGGGCCTTGGCGAACCCGTAGGCGGCGAAGCTGCCGGTGAACAGCTGCAGCACGGTCACCACGAACGACAGGAAGACGGTGTTCTTCAACCACACCACCAGGTCGGAGACGCGCCAGATCTCCAGGTAGTTCGACCACTGCGGCGAGTCGGGGAACCAGCGCACGGGGATGGCGAAGACGGCGTTGTCGGTCTTCAACGACGACGAGACCATCCAGAAGAACGGCAGCAGCAGCCCGGCCGCCGCCAGCGCCAGGACGGCGTAGCCCACGACCCGGCCCGCCGCGCGGCTCCGCCGGTCGCGCCGGTCCGGGGGCGCGACGACGTCCGGGACGGTCGCGTCGGCGAGGGTGTTCGGGGCGGCCATCAGGCGTTCCTCCTGCGGTTGACGAGGAACTGCACGACGGTGACCGCCATGCAGAGCAGGAACAGCACGACGGAGATGGCCGAGGCGTAGCCGAACCGGTTCTCGACCAGGCCCTTCTGGTAGATGTACTGGGACAGCACCAGGGTGGACTGGCCGGGTCCGCCGTTGGTCATGACCAGGATCAGGTCGAAGACCTTGAAGCTGCCGATGGTGAGCATCACGGTGACGAAGAACGTGGTGGGGCGCAGGCAGGGCAGGGTGACGTTGCGGAAGCGCTGCCAGGCGTTCGCGCCGTCGATGCGGGCGGCCTCGTGCAGTTCCGGCGGCACGGTCTGCAACCCGGCCAGGAACAGCAGCATGTAGTAGCCCATCTCGCGCCAGACGCCGACGACGATCACGGCGGGCATGGCCCAGTCCGACGACGCGGTCCAGCCGGGCGGGTCGTCGACCCCGACCAGGCCGAGGATCTGGTTGATCGGCCCGGCGTCCCGGCTGAACAGCAGGTTCCACGCGATCGCGATGGCCACGATCGAGGTCACGTAGGGGAAGAACGCGGCCGTGCGGAAGAACGCCACCCCGCGCAGCTTGCGGTTGAGCAGCAGCGCCAGCCCGAGCGAGAGGGCGAGCGTGAGCGGGATGTGGAACGCGGAGTAGTACAGGGTGTTGAGCAGCGCCCGGTGGAAGCTCGCGTCCTTGAGCAGCCGGGTGAAGTTGTCCAGCCCGATCCACTTGGCCGTGCCGAACACGTTCCAGTTGGTGAAGGAGATGTAGAACAGCGCGACGACCGGCCCCAGGGTGAGCAGGCCGAAGCCGAGGAAGTTCGGCAGGACGAACGACACGCCCTGCAGTGACCGGCGGGCCCGGTGCGACCGCCTGGCGCGGTCCGCCGCGGTGCCGCGCGGGCGGCCGACCGTCGTGGTGCTCATCGGCGTTGTGCTCCTGGTCGGGTGGTGTGCTGGTGGACCGGTGCGGGCCCGGCCGGCGTCGGGCCGGACCCGCACGGCGTCATCGGGATTCGAGCACCTCGCTGCGCGCCCGCTCGCCCGCCTGCTTGAGCGCCTCGTCCACCGGCGTGCTCCGGGACATGATCGCGGAGTGGGTCTCCTGCAGGATGTTCTGCAACGCGGCCGTCTGCGGCGAGACGGGGTTCTCCGCGCGGGTGTCGTGCGTGGTGAAGGAGAAGCGGGACAGCTCGTCGGACGGCACGCCCTCCACGCCGAAGTACGCCTGCACGACCGGGTCGGTCAGGGTGGCGGGCGTGATGCCGATCGACGCCAACGCGGTCGCGCCGCCCTCGCCGGAGACGAACGCCAGGAACTCCTTGGCCGCCGCCACCTTGCCCTCGTCGATCGCGGCGTTGACGCCCAGGCCCGTGGGGTCGCCGAAGGTGACCGGCTTGTCCTTCGTGCTCGCGTCGCGCTGCGGGGCCGGGGCGAAACCCCACTGGAACGCCTGCGCGTCGCCCTTCTTCTGCTGCGCGATCAGGGTCGCCACGTACCAGCTGCCCATGAGCATCATCGCGGCCTGCTGCGTGCCGAACTGCGCCTGGTACTGGAGGGTGTTCGTGGTGGCCGTGCCGTAGTCCACCTGCGAACCGGCGTCCTGGAGCTGCAGGGCGCGCCGGTAGTACGGCGCGAGGTAGCCGTAGTCACCGCTGAGCAGGTCCGCGCCGGGCGTCTGGGCCAGCGCCAGGCCCTGCACGGTGGACTGCCAGACGTGCTGGTAGACGGCCTTGGCCGGGGAGCCCGCGGCCTTGAGGCCCGCGGTCAGGTCCGCCGCGGCCTTCTCGTACTCCGCCCACGTCCACGCCCCGGCGGGCGGCGTCACCCCGGCGGCCGCGAAGAGGTCCTTGTTGTAGTACAGGTACCAGGAGTCCTGGCGGTAGGGCACGGCGTACGTCGCGCCGTCCACCTTGTAGTTGCCCAGGCCGTTGACGCCGTCGCCGAGGCCGCCCGCGACGTCCGAGACGTCCAGCAGCTGCTCGCCCGACTGGTAGGTGATGAAGTTCTTGAGGTTCTTCAGCACGTACACGTCGGGCGCGCTGCCGGCGGCCAGGTCGGCGGTGAGCTGGGTGTCGTAGTTGGTGGCGTCGTACTCCTTGAACTCCACCGTGACGTCGGGGTTGCTCGCGTGGAACGCCTCGGCGAGCTTCTTGAACTCCGGGGTGGTGTTGAGGCTCCACGCGCTCATCGTGAGGGTGACCGGACCGCCGCTGTCGGCGGGCTCGTCGGAACCGCACGCGGTCGCGGTGAGGGAGAGGGCGGTGACGGCGGCCGCGAGGGCGGTCCACCGGGAACGGCGGTGTCGCATGGTCCTTCACTTCCTGGTCGAGCCACGGGGAGAGCGGGGGTGGGGGCCGTGCCGGGTGGGCGGCCCGCCGGTCAGGACAGCGCGGTGCGGGTCTGCGCGCCGTCGGGCCACCGGGTGGTGACCCAGGTCGTCGGCCCGACGCGCCGGAGCCGGAGCTGCGGCCCGGTGGACGGTGGCCCGGGGTGGCGCGCCAGTTCGAGCAGCACGGCGCACCACTCGCCGGGGACGACGGGGCAGCGTGCCCACGGGACGGCGGCGACCGGTCCCAGCGGGCCGGCGTCCTCGTGCACGGACACGCCGGAGTCGGTGGTCCGTCCCAGCAGGACGGTGAGGGTGGAGCGGGTGCCGTCGTCGGCCTCGACGGCGGGGTCGTCGGTGGACCGGACGTCGACGCCCGCGCCCGCGACGGGCCAGCCGGTCAGCCGCAGGGCCGCGGGCGGGCGGTCGCGGGCGACCCCGTCCACGCGGACCAGCCGGACCTCCCACGGGCCGCGGACCAGCGAGTGCACGGTGACGGTCCCGGCGTCGTGGTGGCGGCCCGTCCAGCCCGACCCGTGGTGCTGCTGGGTCTCGTCGGGCTCGACCCACCGCACCACGCCGGACGACGACGCGCGGCCGACGGTCACGCCGCCGACGTCGAGGACTTCGACCGGGCCGAGGTCCATGCCGGCCCGGTGCGACGCCCGCCCGTCCGCGTCGAGCAGCACGACGGACTGGTCGCGGGGATCGACCCAGCTCCGCTCGTCCAGCAGCGGGCTGGTCGCGGTGGAGTAGCCGAACCGGGCGTAGAGCGGGGAGTCGGTCCTGGTGTCGCCGGGGACCGCGTGGTCGGTGCCGTGGTTGACCACGCGCACCACGCCGTCCGCGGCCGTGCCGCTGACCAGCCAGCCCGGGGCCTTGATCACGTCGACGTAGTCGCCGCGCTCGATCGGGAGCGGCTGCTCGTCGCCCGTCCACACGGGGTGGTCGGCGGGCAGCAGCAGGCCGAGCATGCCCTTCACCGCCCAGTACGGCGACCCCGGTCCCGAGTAGGACTGGGCGAGGCGCGGCCACGGCCCGTGCCAGCCCAGGGTCAGCAGGCCGCGGTCGTCGGGCGCGCCCCGGTCCACGAAGTGCCGCACCACGCTCGACGCCGCCCGGCGCAGCACCCCGGGCGGGGTGGACGGGACCCCGGCGAGCGCGCCGGCCCAGAACGGGGCCGCGGCGGCGAACCGGTAGGTCAGGCTGCGGCCCTGGAGCAGCGGCGACCCGTCCCCGCCCACCAGCCGCACCGCGTCGAGCAGGAAGCGGTCCAGCAGCGCCGCGTCCCGCTCCCGGCGCGGTTCGGCGAAGCCCTCGGCCCCGGCCATCCGCGACCACAGCTGCGGGTAGACGTGCAGCGCCCAGCCGACGTAGTGGTCGAACGCGCGCTCGTGCCCGTCCGCCATCCAGCCGTCCTCGCGCAGGAAACCGTCGTGGGTGGCCAGGTCCTCCTCGACGTCGTCGGCCGACCACGGACCGCCGACCGACCGCAGGAACGCCTGCGCCACCAGCCGGAACCACACCCAGTTGATCCGCGGGTAGGTCGGGTCGCCCACGGCCGGCGCGAGGTAGTCCACGACCCGCTCCCGCACGCCCGCGTCCAGCCGGTCCCACAGCCACGGCCGGGTCAGGTCCAGCGCCAGGGCCAGCGAGGCGGCCTCGACCTTGGCCTGCGCGTGCTCGTCCAGCCGCACCCAGCGCTCCGGCGAGGCGGGGTCGGTGCCCGCGGCGATGCCCTCGGCGTACCACTCGGCCAGGTTGTCCGGGTCCGCGCCGCGCTCGCCCGCCAGCCGGAACCCGGCCAGCAGGAACGTCCGCGCGAAGCCCTCCAGGCCGTCCACGTCGGACCCGTACCCGCCGGCCGGGCCGGGCAGGGTGACGCGCGCGTGGCGGGGCGAGCCGAACGGGCGCACCGCGCGCAGGAGGGCGTCGGCCGTGCCCGCCCACTCGTCGCGGGTCCAGGCGGTCCGCGGTGCGGCTGCCCTCACGAGGGATTCCGGCGGCATGTGGTCGTCCTTCAGCTCCGAAGGCGTTCGAGCAAAAACGGCACAGGTGCTTTCGTTTTTGATCGCTTTGTGCGTTAAGCAGTAAATACGTGCACGAGTGATCGTGTCAAGCCTCACAACGGCGCCTTCCGACGCGCGACGACGCGCGGCCGGTCGCCGCGAGGTGCCGCGGCGGGCCGACGACATAATTGACGCGAGATCGACGACAGGAGGGCGTCCGGTGACGAGAGCGCGTGTGGGGGACGGTGCGGCCGGGGCGCCGGCCGGGCCGGCGACGGGAGCGTCGTGAACTCCGAGTCGCGCACGCTCGCCGCGCGGAGGCGGGCCTCGATCCTGGAGGCGCTGCACCGCGACGGCGTGGTCCGGATCTCCGACCTCAGCGAGCGGATGGGCGTCACGGCGGTGACGCTGCGCCGCGACATCGCCCACCTCGACGGCGAGGGCCTGCTGCGCCGGGTGCACGGCGGGGCGACGCTGCCCGCCACCGCGCCGCCGTCGGCCGGGCCGCAGCCGTTCGACGTCCCGGCCGAGCCGGTCCGGCCGGGCGCCGCGGGCATGCTGGTGCCCTCGCTCGACTACTACTGGCCGGAAGTGGTGCGCGGCGCGGAGGAGGAGGCGTCGGCGCAGGGGTTACGGGTGCTGCTGCGCGGGTCGTCCTACGAGAGCGCCGACGACCGGCCGCAGTTGGAGCGGTTGCTGGACCACGAGGACGTGTGCGGGCTGATCGCCGCGCCGAGCCTGACCGCGCCGTCCGCGGCCGCGACGATCGAGTGGCTGAGCACCATCGACACGCCGGTCGTGCTGGTCGAGCGCACGGCGACGGTCGGCCCCCGGCAGGCCGTCGTGGAGTCGGTGGTGTCCGACCACGCCCTGGGCGCGGCCATGGCGGTGCACCACCTGGTGGCGTTGGGGCACCGCAAGGTGGGCGTGGTGACGAGCGAGCACAGCCCGACCTCGCCGCAGGTGCGCCGGGGCTGGTCCGACGCGTGCGCGGGGGCCGGGCTGGACCGGGGCGCGACCGTGGACCGGTCCGTGCCGAGGCCGGGCGTGGCCGGGTGGGACACCGCGCTGGACGACGTGCTGGACGGGTTGGCGTCGACGGGGACGACGGCGGTGCTCGTGCACGCCGACACCGAGGCGATGGCCCTGGTGCAGCGCGCCGAGCAACGCGGCGTCCGGGTGCCGGCGGAGTTGTCGGTCGTGGCCTACGACGACGAGGTTGCGGCGCTGTTCACGCCCGCGCTGACCGCCGTGCGCCCGCCGCGGCGCTCCATCGGCCGGGCGGCGGTGTCGCTGCTGGCCGCGAGGCTGCAGGACCCGGACCGCCCGACGCACCGGGTGGTCGTCACCCCGTCCCTGCGCGTG
The DNA here is from genome assembly GCF_053601135.1 of Actinosynnema sp. NPDC004786. Lineage (NCBI taxonomy): Bacteria > Bacillati > Actinomycetota > Actinomycetes > Pseudonocardiales > Pseudonocardiaceae > Actinosynnema > Actinosynnema sp. NPDC004786. The sequence continues at coordinate 19,223 of NZ_JBSGBG010000064.1, forward strand.
CGCGACTCGACCGCGCCGCCGGCCTGACCGGCACCGGCGACCCCGCCCCCGCTGCCCGACCGCCCGGCTGCCGCGATCCGCTCACCGGTCGCGGACCGGCGCGCAGCCGGTCATCGGTCGTCCCGGCGCGTCCGTGCACGTGGGACGACCGGCCGCCGTGGTCGCGCCGGCCCATCGCGTCCGCCCCCGCACGCGCCCGGCCGGCTGTCCGCCAGGGCCCCGGTGGTCGCGCCGGCAGCGGTGGTCGCGCCGGCAGCGGTGGTCGCGCTGGTCGTGGCCGGGGGTCGGTTCCGTTCGCGGTCATCGGGCCAGCCAGCCCCCGTCGACCGGGAGCACGACGCCGTGCACGTAGTCGGCCGCGCGCGAGCACAGGAACAGCACCGCGCCGGCGATGTCCTCCGGCTCGGCCCAGCGCCCCGCCGGGATCCGGTCCAGGATGGACCGGTTGCGGTCCGGGTCGGCGCGCAGGGCCTCGGTGTTGTCGGTGGTGACGTAGCCGGGCGCGACGGCGTTGACGTTGACCCCGCGGTGCGCCCACTCGTTGGCCAGGGCCTTGGTCAGCCCCGCCACGGCGGACTTCGACGCGGTGTAGCCCGGCACGGTGATCCCGCCCTGGAAGCTCAGCATCGACGCGACGGTGACGATCCGCCCCGACCCGCGCGCCAGCATCGCCCGGCCGACGTCGCGCGACAACGTCCACGTGGCCCGGAGGTTGACGTTCAGCACGTGGTCGAAGTCGGCGTCGGAGTGCTCGGCGGCGGGCGCGCGGCGGATCGTGCCCCCGTTGTTGACCAGGACGCCCACCTCCCGCTCGACCAGCAGCGCGCCCAGCTCGGCCACCTGGCCCGCGTCCGCCAGGTCGGTCCGCACCGGCGTGAACGCGCGCCCCTCCCCCTCGACCGCGTCGCGCGCGGCGCTCGCGCCGTCCGGCATCGAGCCGCTGATCCCGATCACGTCCGCGCCCGCGGCGGCCAGCAGCCGCGCCACGGCCAGGCCGATGCCCCGGCTCGCCCCGGTGACCGCGGCCGTCGTGCCGGACAGGTCGAACAGCTCTCCCACCTCCGGCTTCATCGCAGCGTCGCCGCCGGGTGCGGGTCCATGTCGTCGAACGACTGGTTCTCCCCCGCCATCGCCCACACGAAGCTGTACGAGGCGGTCCCCACACCGCTGTGCAGCGACCACGGCGGCGAGATCACCGCCTGCCGGTCGGCCACGATCAGGTGCCGGGTCTCCCGCGGCTCGCCCAGCAGGTGCACCACCCGCGCGTCCTCGGGCAGACCGAAGTACAGGTACGCCTCCATCCGGCGCTCGTGGGTGTGCGCGGGCATGGTGTTCCACATGCTGCCCGCGTGCAGCGTCGTCACCCCCATCACGACCTGGCAGCTGCGCACGCCGTTCTCGTGGATGTACTGGGTGAGGGTCCGGCGGTTGGAGGTCAGCGGGTCGCCCAGCTCGCGCACCGTGCCCTCGCCGGGCTGGACCGCCGCGGTCGGGTACGTGGTGTGCGCGGGCGCGGAGAACAGGTAGAACGCGGCGGGCTCCGCCTCGTCGTCGGACGCGAACGACACCTCGCCCGCGCCCCGGCCGACGTACAGGCACGCGGTCGGCGCGAGCCGGTGCTCCTCGCCGTCCACGGTGACCGTGCCCGGCCCGCCGACGTTGACGATCCCCGCCTCGCGGCGCTCGAAGAACCGGTCCGTCCGCAGCTCGGGGAACGACGGCAGGCTCAGCGGCCCGGTGCGCGGCAGCGCGCCCGCCAGCACGACCCGGTCGTGGTGGCTGTGGACCGCGCGCACCTCGTCGTCGGTGAACAGGTCTTCGACCAGGTAGTGGCGCCGCAGGTCGTCCGTGGTCATGGACGGGACCTGCTGCGGCGCGGTCGCGTAGCGCTGCTCCACGTACGTCGCCTTCCTTCTGTTTCCCTCGCGTGACGGTCAGAAACAGTCAATCCCAGACACAAAGGAAGGGCAAGACTGTACAGTTTGGTTGTTCCGATCAGTTTCGATCAGAGTGACGAGGCGAGCAGGCGGTCATGGCGGAGCAGCCCGGTACGGAGGCCAGGGGCTCGATGCTGCCCGCCGCGCGGCGGCAGTGGCTGCTGGAGCACCTGTCGGGTCAGGGCGTCCTGCGGATCGCGCACATCGCCCGGGTCATGGGCGTCACGCCGGTCACCGTGCGGCGGGACGTGAACGAGCTGGCCGCCGAAGGGCTGGTCGAACGGGTGCACGGCGGCGTGCGGCTGCTCGCCGACGGCGCGGCCCTGGCGGCCGGCCGGGCCGGGGACGGCACGCCCGCCGTCGGGATGGTCGTGCCGTCGCTGGACTACTACTGGCCGGAGGTCATCCGGGGCGCGCAGGACACCGCGCACGAGCTGTCCGCGCGTCTTGTGCTGCGCGGGGCGTCGTACCAGGTGGGGGACGTGCGGCACCAGGCGGAGTGGATGATCGGCAGCGGTGCGGTGGACGCGCTGCTGGTCGCGCCGCCCACCCGCGGGGCGGACGCCGAGGAGCTGGTGTCGTGGCTGACGGCGTTGCCCGTCCCGGTGGTGCTGGTCGAGCGTTCCGCGGTGTCGGGCCCGTACCGGCGGCACGTCGAGTCGGTGCGCACCGACCACGCGGCCGGCGCGGAGCTGGCCGTGCGGCACCTGCACGCCCGGGGGCACCGCGGGATCGGGCTCGTGGTCAGCGCGACCAGCCCCACGTCCGGGCAGGTGCGGGACGGGTGGCTCGGCGCGGTGGCGGACCTCGGGCTGCCGGCCGCGCCGGAGGTCTCCGTGGCCGCCTACTACGAGCCCGCGTGGGGTGTCGACGTCGACCGGGTGCTGGACGTGTGCGCGGAGCGGCACGTGACGGCGCTCGTCGTGCACTCCGACCGGGAGGCGGTGTCGCTGGTGCAGCGGGCCGAGGAGCGGGGACTCCGGGTGCCCGGCGACCTGTCGGTGGTCGCGTACGACGACGAGGTGGCGCGGTTCGCCCACCCGCCGCTGACCGCCGTGCGTCCGCCGAAGTACGCCATCGGTCGCACCGCGGTGCACCTGGCGCTGGACCGGCTCGCGGAGGGCGCGGACCTGCCCGTCCGCCGGGTCGTGCTCAGCTCCGAACTGCGCGAACGCGACTCGACCGGCCCGGGCCCCACCACCTGACCCCCGCGTGTCCTACGTTCAGAACGCGCGTGTCCTACCTCCAGAACGCGTGAGTCCTACGTTCAGAACGCGTGAGTCCAACGCTCAGGACACCCGAGTTGAACGTTCGGAACGCCCGCCCTGTCCCGAGCGTTCAACTCGGCTGTTCCGGACGTAGGACACGCGCGTTCCGGAGGTAGGACACGCGCGGGGTCAGTGGACGCCGGAGGAGGTGACGGTGGCGGCAGCCCAGGTGGCCGGGTCGGCGTCGAGCAGGCGGGCGACGTCGGCGGGCGGCAGGGGTACGGCCATGTCGGACACGGTGCGCAGCGCGCCGGCCGCGGCCAGGTGGCCGGTGCGCAGGCGGCGCGCGGGTGACGCCCCGGCCAGGGTCGCCGCCAGGTAGCCCGCGGCGAAGGCGTCGCCCGCGCCCACCGGCTCGACCACATCCACGCGCAGCGCGGGCTCGAACACCGGCGGGCCGCCGGCCTCCAGCACGGTCGCGCCGACCGCGCCCTGCTTGACCACCAGCGTGCCGGGCTCGGGCAGCACCTCGCGGACGGCGGCCGGCTCGGACACACCCCACAGGGCCTCGGCCTCGTCGTCGCCGACCAGGACGAGGTCCGCCGCGGCGGCCAGGGAGCGCAGGACGTCCGGACCCTCCGGCCCCCACAGCGCGGGCCGCCAGTTCACGTCGAACGACGTCGTCACGCCGGGGTGGGCCAGCAACGCCCGCACGAGCGCCAGGCACGACGGGGACAGCGCGGCGGTGATGCCGCTGACGTGCACGTACGACACCGACGCCAGGTCGAGCCGGTCGAGCAACCCGGGCCCGAGCGCGGACGCCGCCGAGCCGGCGCGGTAGTAGCGCACGGCGCTGCCGGCCCGGTCCGCCTCCTTGAGGTAGAGCCCGGTCGGCCGGGCGGGGTCCACCCGCACGTGGGAGACGTCCACCCCGGCCGCCGCCACCGCCGCGACGACCGCCCGCCCGAACGGGTCGTCGCCGACCGCGCTCGCCCAGCCGGCCGGGACGCCGTGCGCGACCAGCGCGCACGCCACGTTGGACTCCGCGCCGCCGACGCCCCGCACCCAGGTCCGCACGTCCTCGGGAGGGCCGGCCTCGGCGGGGGTGAACACGGCCATGGTCTCTCCCACGCACAGCACCGCGACCACGTCGACTCCTTGAGGTATCAGACCTGAACAAAACGATCGTAAACGATCAAATAGTGCTTGACTCGACCTCATCGATCGAAGATGCTCGCTCCCCAGAGCAGCGCGGCCCGACCCCTGAACAGGAGATCGCCGACGATGGCCCGTAGCCGAACGCCCCGCACCGCCCGCCGACCGGCCGGGGCCGGGAGGGGTCCGGCGATGGGCTCGAACGCGACGGCGGACCGCCCACCGGCGGTGGAGCTGGTGTCGGACACCGTGCTGGACCCGTCCGCGCTGTTCTTCGTGTCCTACGACGGCGTGGTGAACAACAACTCGTTCCAGCGGGACGCGATCCTCACCCACGCCGGGCACCAGTACGCGACGTGGTACACCGGCAGCCGCCACGCGGTGGTGGCGCGCCGGGCGCTCGACGGCGGCACGTGGGAGCACGTCGTGCTGCCCCACCGGTTGCGGGTGGACGACTCGCACAACGTCATCTCGCTCGGCCTCTCGCCGCTGGACGGGACGCTGCACGTCGCCATGGACACGCACGACAACCGCATCTTCTCCGTCAAGTCACGCGAAGGGCTCACGACCCGGCCGCGGGAGGTCCCGTGGGACGCCTCGGCGTTCGGGCCGGTGCGGCGGACCCTGGACGGGGTGGACCTGGGCGAGCTGACGTACCCGCAGTTCGTCGTCACGCCCGAGGGGGTGCTCCAGCTGAGCTACCGCACCGGGTGCTCCGGCAACGGGGTCAACGAGCTGGCCGAGTACCGCGACGGGACGTGGCGGCGGCTGGGCGCGTGGAGTTCGGCGACCGGCGACTACACCGGGCCGAACGGCGTCGTCTCCACCACGCGGAACATGTACCTGCACGGGCTGGACTACGACCGGCGGGGCCGGCTGCACGCCGCGTTCACGTGGCGCGAGGGCGACCGGCGCGTGCTGTGCGCCGACGGCGGGCTGGCCAACCACGACACCGGCTACGTCTACAGCGACGACCGGGGCCGGACGTGGCGCGCCGACACGGGCGCGGTCGTGGGCACGACCGGCGGCGAGCCCGTGGGCGTCTCCTCCCCCGGCGTGCTGGTGGACCGCCTCGGGCCGGACCGCGGGCTGATGAACCAGGAGAGCCAGGCGGTCGACTCCACCGGCACGCCGCACGTGGTGATCAGCTACGTGCCGGAGCGGTTCGCCCGCTGCGTCTCGGACTACGCGGCGCAGCGGACGCGGTTCGCGCGCACCTTCCACCTCACCCGGTCGGGCGGGACGTGGACCAAGCGCGAGGTCCCCGTCCCGCCCGGCAGCACGCAGCGCACGAAGCTCGTGCTGGACCGCGCGGACAACGCCTACCTGGTGATGCCCGGCGGCCGGATCGTGACCGCCGCCGCGGCGGACGGCTGGACCCGGTGGGCGACCGCGTTCACCCCCACGTCGTTCGACGCGTTCGGCGAGGTCAACGTCGACACGTCGCGGGTGGCCGTGGACGGGGTGCTGTCCGTGCAGTACCAGCGGAAGTCGACCGGCGCCACGCCCTCGGCGATCCACGTGGCCGACTTCCGGCTCGACGTCGGGTCCGGGTAGCCGGGGCCTTGCAGGTGGACCCGTGGTGCTCGCGTGGCCGGGCTAGCACCAGGTGATGTCGGCCAGGGACTCCAGCGGCGCGCGGTCCTCCAACGACTCGGGGACGACGAGCGTGTCCGCCGCCCGCAGCGCTTCCGGGAACGCGAGGTCGCACCGCTGCTCGACCTCGGCGAGCCGCACCTGGAACACCCGGAACTCGTCCAGGTCCAGCGCCTCCAGCCGGTTCAGGTTCTGGGTCAGCACGAACGCCCGCGCGGTCAGCGTGCCGCCGGTGGCGAACGCGATCACCTTCCAGTACTCGCGGGGCAGCGCCACGCCGCGGAACACGCGGTCGTCGGGCTGGAACACCGGGCCGGCGTAGACGCTCACACGGAGGTCGTCCACGTCCACATCGGACATGACGGCGTCCTCCAGGCGGCCCCACAGGCCCTGGCGCGCGCTCTGGTTGAAGTCGTCCATCTGCGGCGTGATGTTGGTGAAGAAGAACGAGTCGACGTTGGCCTTCTCCGCCACCGCCTTCGGCCCCCACAGCAGGTCGGCGCGCCGCGCCAGGTGGCCGCGGTCGAGCCGGTTGCCCCGGTACAGCTCGTCGCCGACCTGGAACCGCGCGGGGATGCGCGGGTCGAGCACGAACGGGATGCCGGCCCGGTTGATCGCCTTCAGGTCGCCGCCGTCGATGTTCCACGCGACCCAGAACGCGAACCGCCGCGACTTGCTCTGGGCCAGCGAGAAGTGGGTGTAGTCGACGACCACCGAGCCGTTCAGCTCGACCGCGTCGGCGCGGGCCGCCTCGCCCAGCTCCGGCACGCCCACCCCGACGCCGAGGAAGTCCGGGTCGAACCCCGCCGCGGCGGTCGCCCGGACCCGGCGCGGCGGGGTGAGCGTGATGCCGAGCTTCTCGAACACCGAGGCGGGCAGGCACGCCAGCGCGTGCTCGTCGGCGCTGTCCCCGGCCTCGCCCGCGAAGTGCAGGCCCGCCATCGTGCGGCCCGGTCTGCCGTTGGCGGACTTGAACACCCACACCGCGCCGGAGTCGCCGCCCGCGCTGATCTCGCCGCCGGCGGCGGGGCGCGCCGGGTCCGGGCCGATCTCGAAGCAGCCGATCCGCCGCTCGCCGACCCCCGGCCCGTAGTCGATCTTCACGAGGGTGTCGACGCGCCGGACCACGCCGTGCGTCACGCCGGTCGTCCGGCCGCTCTTGACGACCTTGTCGCCCAGTTCCGGCTCGCCGAGCTGGTCCACGGCCACGCCGAGGTCGAGGATCCGCGACTCGAACGCCCGGCCCTCGATGGTGGCAACGGCGCAGTCGCCCGCCGCGCCGAGGTGCGACCGGACGAGCCGGCCGATCCGGTTGCGGTCCGTGCGGTTGTCGTCGTGCGCGCCGGGCTGCACCACGTCCTCGCCGAGCGCGCCGTGCGGTCCGTGCAGGACGTGCCAGTTGCTCAGCGCGTAGGGGGTGCCGTCGTCCCGGTCGTAGACGACGCAGCCCAGCGTGCCCGCGGAGACGCGCACGTGCCCGAGGCTCACGCCCGGCGACACGGGGTCGAGGCGCGTCTTGCGCACGTCGCCGGAGGACTCCCCGAGCACCCGGAAGTCGGCGCGGTAGTCGCGTTGCAGCACGTCCGTCGGCACGGCCACGCCGTCGACCTCGATCGTCGCGGGCAGCAGCGCGGTGCCGAGCGCGGCCAACGCCTCGGGCTCGGCCTTCCGCCGGACGGTGAACTGGATGGCGACCTCGTCCGTCGCCCTGCCGCCCACGACCCGGTGGCCGATGCCGATGGAGGACACGTTCGGGTCGCGCAGGTACTCGGCGCCCTTGGTGCGCACGAACCGCCTCAGCGACGACCGCAGGTCGTTCCTGTTCTTCTTGACCATGAGCGCAAACCCCCTGTGCGCGCGGTGGTGGCCTTGCTGTCGCAGACCCACGACGGGGTGTTAACCCGGACCGTGTCCGTTCACCTGTTCGGCCCAGCGTTTGGCCACCGGATGCAGTCTTCATCGCCGAGGAGGCGGAAAGTCGACCATCGAGTGGCTGATCGTTGAACTCTGATCGGACCTGTCGTCCCGACCGCCGTCGTGCTGTGGTTCACAGACGAGCACGTTCCCCGACGAAACCCTGCCTGTTGGAGGAGCCGTGAAGATCAGACACGTCGTGGTGGCGAGCGCGGTGCTGGCCGGCCTCGCCGCCCCGTCCGCGCACGCCGCGCCGGTCGGCCCGGTGCTGTACGCCGGGCACCCGGACGCCGTCGCCGGGAGCTACATCGTGGTGCTGAAGCGGTCGGAGGACCTGGCCGCGACCCGGTCCGCCGCGCCGGGGGTCACGTTCACCTACCGCTCGGCGTTACCGGGGTTCGCGATGCGGGCGAGCGCGGCGCTGGCGGGCAGGCTCGCGGCCGACCCGCGCGTCGCCTACGTGGCGCAGGACGTGCGGGTGGGGTTGACCGACCGGGACCTCGCGGCACGGGACGTCGTGACGCGGGAGGTCGCGCGGCCGGATGTCGTCGCGCGGCCGGAGGTCGTCGCGCGCGACGTCCCGGGGCGGGAGGTCGCCGGGCGGGACGTCGTGGCGCAGGACCTGGCCGTGCAGCCGGACCCGCCGTCGTGGGGCCTGGACCGGATCGACCAGCGCTCCCTGCCGCTGGACCGGAAGTACTTCCACCCGAACACGGCCTCGTCCGTGCGGGCGTACATCTTCGGCACCGGCATCCGGTACACGCACCAGGAGTTCGACGGCGCGGCCGTGCCGGGGTTCGACGCGATCGGCGGCGTGACGCCGCCCGGCAACGACTGCAACGGGCACGGCACGCACATGGCCGGCACGGTCGGTGGCCGGACCACCGGCGTGGCGAAGGACGTGACGCTGGTGTCCGTGCGGGTGCTGAACTGCCAGGGGTCCGGGACCTACTCGCAGATCATCGCGGGCATCGACTGGGCGACCCGGGACGCGGCGGCGAGCGGGCGCAAGGCGGTGGCGCTGATGACGCTCGGCGGCGGGCTGAACCAGGCGTTCAACGACGCCATCACCCGGTCGATCCAGGCGGACGTGCACTACTCCGTGGTGTCCGGCGCCTCGAACGCCAACGCGTGCAACTACTCGCCCGGCAGCACGCCGCTGGCCACCACCGTGGGCGCGACCGACGCCAACGACGCGAAGGCGAGCTTCTCCAACTACGGCCCGTGCATCGACGTGTGGGCCCCGGGCGTGGGCATCACGTCGGCGTGGGGCACCTCGGACACCGCGTACTCGACCATCAGCGGCTCCACGGCGTCCGCGCACGCGGCGGGCGTGGCGGCGCTGTGGCGGCACCGGTTCCCGGCCGACTCGGCGGTGGCCGTGGCGGAGGCGCTGCGGGCCAACGCGACGCCGGGCGTGATCCCGGACCCCGGCGCGGGGTCGCCGAACCTGCTGCTGTTCATGGGGATGATCCCGGTGTAGGCGGCAGCAGGCCGCGGTCGCGGGCGTAGACGGCGGCCTGCGTGCGGTCGCGCAGGCCGAGCCGGTCGAGGATGCGGGAGACGTGGTTCTTCACCGTGCCCTCGCTCAGGTGCAGGCGGCGGGCGATCTCGCGGTTGGTCGAGCCCGCGGCGACCAGGCGGAGCACGTCCACCTCGCGGTCGGTGAGCCCGTCGGGGCGTCCGGGGCGCAGCGCGGACGCCAGGCGGGCCGCCGCGGCCGGGTCGAACTGGACGACGCCGGAGTGCGCGAGCCGGACGGCGGCGGCCAGTTCGGCGGCCGGCCGGTCCTTGAGCAGGTAGCCGGTCGCGCCCGCTCGCAGGGCGCGGACGACGTACTCCTCGTCGTCGAAGGTGGACAGCATGACGACCCTGGCGCGCGGGGTGCGGCGGCGCAGCAGGGCGAGCGCCTCGATGCCGTCCAGGACCGGCATGCGGACGTCCATCAGGACGACGTCCGGGTCCCGCGCGACGGCCAGGTCCACGGCGGCCCGGCCGTCGCCGGCGGTGCCGACGACCGTGATGCCGGGGTGCAGGCCGAGCAGCGCGGCGATGCCTTCGCGGATGAGCTGCTGGTCGTCCACCACGACCACGCGCACGTCGCCCCCATCGGGTCTGCTCACGTCGCGGACCTCGGCAGGGTGACGGTGAGCCGGGTTCCGCCGCCCGACGCCACTTCGACCGAGCCGCCGGCCCGCGCGACGCGTTCCCGGAGGTTGCGCAGCCCGAAGCCCTCGCGGTGGGCGGCGAACCCGGGACCGTCGTCGGCCACCACCAGGCGTGCCTCGCGCGGTCCGCAGTGCACCGTCACGGTGACCGTCGAGCCGGGGGCGTGGCGCATCGCGTTGGTGATCCCCTCCTGGGCGGCGCGGTACAGGGTGAGCAGGGTGGCGGTGGGGTAGCGGGACTCGTCGCCGGCGCAGGAGACGGCGACGTCGAGGTGGTGGACGAGACGGGTCAGCTCGTCACCGAGGCGGAAGGGTTCGCGCAGGGCCCGGACCGAGGTGCGGACGTCGGCGAGCGCGCGCCGTGCCGACTCGCGGGCGTCCTCGATGGCGCGGTCCGCCGTCGCGGGGTCGTGGTCGCGGAACGCGGTGGCCTTCTCCAGCAGCACGGAGACGGCGGTGAGGTGGTGCCCGATGCCGTCGTGCACGTCCCGCGCGAGCCGGTTCCTCTCGGCCGCCGCGGAGAGTTCGGCCATGGCGAGGGCGAGGATGAGGCCGATGCCGAACATCAGCAGGTCGGACACGTGCTCGACGGACCGGGTCCAGTGGGGGACGGTGAGCTGGAAGGCGGTGACCAGGAACAGGCCGCTCGCGATCCCGACGGCGATGGCCACCGCGCGGCCGAGGGCGAAGTAGGCGGCGAACGGGAGGAGCAGGAAGAGCACCCTCGCCATGCCGGAGCCGTCGGCGAAGGCGACCAGGGCGACCAGTGCGGCCTGGCCGGCGAGGACGGCGGGGGCGGGGAGGCGCGGGCCGAGGGCGTCCAGGAGGACCAGGGCGAGCAGGCCCAGCGTGAACGGCACCCACCGGGTTTGCGCGAGGCCGGCCAACCCGGCGTACCCGCCGGCCACCAGCACCGTCCCGCAGAGGAGGGGTGGGAGCCAGGTGAGTGGGCGCACGTCGGCAGGCTACGGGTTGGTGGCGGTGCGCCGGTCGCGTTTCGCCGGCTTGCCGGGTGCGTGGGGTCGGCTTGCCGGGCGTTGGCCGGGCTTGCCGGTCGGCTTTGTCGGCGTTGACTCAACTTTGTCGGCATTGGCCGGCATGCTGGGCGTTCACCGGCTTGCACGGCTCGCCGGCGCGGGGGCGGCGTCTGCCACGAATGGGTGATCTTGGCGGAAGTCCGGAAATGTGATGAAATAAAACGGCGTTACGGCCGGTGTCGAACGTCGGTTGAAACGAAGAGGCCGCCGACCAACCCCCGGCACGCGCCCGGTGGAGGTGGACCGGCCTGGGACACGTCCGCGCCACCCGGCGGTTCGAGCGGTCGCCGGCCCGGTCAGTCCCCGGTATCGCCGGCCCGGTGAACCTGGCTGCCCCACCCGGGCACTCGGCGACCAGGCAGCCGGGGCGCTCGGGACCCAGGCGCTCGGGGTCGATCGACCAGAGCGCTGCGGCGACCCCCTGCGGGTGCGACGCATTGCCAGGTGGCCGGTACCCAGGTCGCCGCGCCGGTGGGAGTTACTGAGCTGGCACAGCTGCCGGACCTCGGTGACAGGGAACGGGCCGGCGGGGAGCCGGTGCGCTCGGTGGCACGTGCCGATCGGCACCCCCAACTCTGACCACTCGGCACTCCCCTGCCCCTGACCCGCACCAATAGCGTCCCCGGCATGAGCTTCTTGTTGCGATTCGGTGCCTGGTGCGGCGCGCTGTCGGGTCTGTTCATCGCCGTGTCGGGGTTGATCGAGGCGTTCGTCGGCGAGACGACCGCGACCAGCCTGGTGATCGGGGTCTCGCCGGCGTTGGCCGCGCCGCTGGTGACGGCCCTCTACGTGAAGCAGCCGCGCACCGTGCTGGGCACGGTCGGGTACGTGGTGAACCTCGTGGGGCTCGGGCTGTTCGGGGCGGCGGCTTATGCGCTCAACGTCGTCCTCTTCCCCCTCGGCGGGCCGTCGCTCCCGGCCGTGACCGTGGTCGTCCTGTCGGGCAGCGCGGCGGTCTTCGCGGTCGGCACGGTGGTGTTCGCGGTCAGCATGATCAAGTCGCGGGTCCACCCGCCCGTGCCCGCGTGGACGTACGCGGTCGCGCTGCCGGTGTTCACGTTCGCCGCACGCCTGCCGGACACGCCGTTGACGAGCGCGCTCCACGTGCTGGTCGGCGGCGCGTTGGTGTGGCTCGCGCGGTCCGCCTACCCGGCCACGCGGTCGGCGGCGAGCAGCAGCGACGCGATCAGGACCAGCGCCGCGTAGGGCACCACGACCCGGGGCCGGCCGCGGGTGCCGGCCCACGTCAGGACGACCGACCCGGCCCACACGAGCGCCGTGCCGCCGGCCGCGACGACGGTCGGCGTCACGCCGTACGAGCACGCCCCCGACACCGAGAACTCGCAGCCGGCGGTCGGTGTGAACGCCATCAGGCCGTACACCATGGCGATCGGCGCGCAGACGCACAGCACCACCGTGCCGAGCACGGCGAGTCGTCTCATGGGCCCGCACGGTAGCAGCCGCGGCACGGGGGTCCACATAGGACTCCAGGTCCGGCGTCACGAGGGCATGTCGGGACCACGGGGGCGCGAACACAGTCCGCAGTGGACGGACGTCACACGGGAGGGTGACCCGCGTCACCCTGGAAGAGTACCGATACAACGTTGTAAAACGGCCGCCGCGCCGGCTACGATCCCGGTCGATCCCGAGAACGGCGACACCGTGACCGAACCCCCTGGAGGAGCGCTTGGCCACGCTCAAGGACGTCGCCGCCCTGGCCGGCGTGTCCGTGAAGACCGTGTCGAACGTGGTCAACGGCTACGCGTTCGTGAAGCCGGAGAACCGTCGCCGGGTCGAGGAGGCGTTGACCGCCACCGGCTACCGCCCGAACCTCGGCGCGCGCAACCTGCGCCGCGGCCGGACGGGGTTCGTCGCGCTCGTGCTGCCGGAGCTGGTCGTGCCGTACTTCGCCGAGCTGGCGGGGCTGGTGCTCGGCGCGGCCCAGGAGCACGAGTGGAACGTGCTGATCGAGCAGACCCTCGGCACCCGGGAGGGTGAACGGGACACGTTGGCGTCGCTCGGCCCGCACATGATCGACGGCGCGATCGTGAGCCCGGAGGCGCTGGCGGAACCCGACTTCGGCGAGCTGGCGCCGGGCATCCCGGTGGTGATGCTGGGCGAGCACACGGTGGACCTGCCGCTGGACCACGTCGGCATCGACAACGTCGAGGCGGCGCGTGCCGCGGTGGCGCACCTGGTCGGGCTCGGTCGGACTCGGGTCGCGGCGATCGGGGCGCACCCGCACCGCGGCACGGCGGCGCAGCGGCTGGCGGGGTACCGGCTCGCGCTGGCCGAGGCGGGGTTGCCGGTGCTGGACGAGCTGGTGGCGACGGTGGTGAGCTACCACCGCCGGGACGGCGCGGAGGCGATGGCGCGGCTGCTGGCCGCGCCGCGCCCGCCGGACGCGGTGTTCTGCTTCAACGACCTGTTGGCGATCGGCGCGGTGCGGGCGGCGGCGGAGCGCGGGGTGCGGGTGCCCTCGGACGTGGCGGTGGTCGGGTTCGACAACACCGAGGAGGGCGCGTACAGCGCGCCGTCGCTGACCACGGTGGCGCCGGACAAGGCGGCGATCGCGCACGCCGCGGTGGACCTGTTGCGACGGCGGGTGGACGACCCGGGGCGGCCGCCGGAGCGCGTGCGGACGCCGTTCTCGTTGGAGGTCCGGGAGAGCACGAGGGGTGTCGGGTGACGCGGGACGGGGTGTTCGAGGCGCCGGGTCGGATCAACCTGATCGGCGAGCACACGGACTACAACGACGGTTTCGTGCTGCCGATCGCGTTGCCGCACGTGGCGCGGGTGACGGCGGCGCGGCGGGACGACGGTGTGCTGCGGGTGTCCTCGCGGCAGGCGTCGGGGGTGGCGGAGGTCCGCGTGGTGGACCTCGCGCCGGGTGTGGTGACCGGGTGGGCGGCGTACGTGGCGGGCGTGGTGTGGGCGTTGCGGGAGGCCGGGCACCCGATCGGCGGGTTCGGCCTGCTCGTGGACGGCGCCGTGCCGCTGGGCGCGGGGTTGTCGTCGTCGGCGGCGTTGGAGAGCGCGACGGCGCTGGCGGTGACGGAGCTGTCCGGGGTGTCGCTGGACCGCCGCGAGCTGGCGCGGATCGCGCAGCGGGCGGAGAACGAGTTCGTCGGCATGCCGTGCGGGATCATGGACCAGTCGGCGTCGCTGCTGGCGCGTGAGCGGCACGCGTTGTTGCTCGACACGCGCACGTTGGAGACCGAGCACATCCCGTTCGACCTGGCGCCGGTCGGGCTCGCGTTGCTGGTGGTGGACACGAAGGCGCCGCACCGGTTGGTGGACGGCGAGTACGCGGCGCGGCGGCGGGACTGCCACCGGGCGGCGGAGCTGCTGGGCGTGCCGGCGTTGCGGGACCTGGACGGGGTCGGGCACGACCTGCCGGAGCGGTTGGCCCGGCGGGTGCGGCACGTGGTGACGGAGAACGAGCGGGTCGCGCGGGTCGCGGACCTGCTGCGGGCGGGGCGGGTCCGGGAGGTCGGGCCGTTGCTGACCGCGTCGCACGTGTCGTTGCGCGACGACTACGAGGTGACCGTGCCGGAGTTGGACGTGGCGGTGGACGCGCTGCTGTCGGCCGGGGCGTTGGGCGCGCGGATGACCGGTGGCGGGTTCGGCGGTTGCGTGATCGCGCTGGTGGCGGAGGCGGACGTGGCGGCGTGCGGGGCGGCGGTGCGGGAGGCGTTCGCGGGGCGGGGTTTCGCCGCGCCGGAGTGCTGGACGGCGACGGCGGCGGCCGGGGCGCGTCGGGTCGACCACGGCTGAGGGCGGGCCGGGCGGCCCCGATACAGTGCGCTCCCACGTCGAGCGCGTCACGACGTGTGGCGCGCGTCCTGGGGAGGAATTGTCGATGCCCGGCAAGGAAGGGCTCAAGGCCGCACTGCACGCCGCCTTCGACTCGGTGGTCGAGGGAGGGTCGGGCTACACCAAGGTGTACGCGGCGGAGATCAGGCAGAAGAACTTCATCGTGATCCGGACGACCACGGTGTCGAACTTCGTGGTCGGCTTCAAACCGGGGTCGACCGACCTGGTCGTGGTCCCGGTCGACGAGGAGTGCGGGGCCATCAAGCCCGGCGTGCCGCTGGTGATCACGGACGCGAACCGGGCGTCCGTGCGCCGGCGGGATTTCCAGGGCCGGTTCGTGGTCAAGACGACGGACGGCCGGACGTTCCGGTTCACGGTGATCCCGTCGGTGCCGAAGCTGCTGTCGATCGCCTACCAGTTCCCGGTGGAGCAGAGGGAGGAGTACGAGGCGTTCGAGGCGGTGCGCGCGTCCCTGACGGCGGCCTGAGGGGTTCCGCGCGGGTGGCGTGCCGCATGGGACTTCGTGATCGGCGCGGGCCGCCCCCATTCGTCAGGTTCTTCGGTAACCAATACATCATCTAGTTGGACAGGCTTTCACCTGCACGGTCGTGGTCCGGCCCCGTCCGGCCGGCCCGGCCGCCCCGCCGGGGGCGCTTCGGGTGCTCCACCGGGCGTACACGTCGGGGATGGCCGCTGATCACCTTCGGCGTGTACGCAGGACCGGAACGCGTTCTTCCCGGCCCTGCACCGAAGGAGAGCCGATGTCCCCCCTGACCCGACGAACGCTCATCGCCGGCGGCATCGTGAGCGCCGGCGCGACGGTCCTCGCACCCACCACCGCGAACGCCATCTCCTACCCGTTCACGCTGGGCGTCGCCTCCGGCGAGCCCGCCGCGGACGGTTTCGTGATCTGGACGCGCCTCGCGCCGAGCCCGCTCAACGCCGACGGCCTCGGCGGCATGGGCAGCGCGTCGGTCGCGGTGGAGTGGCAGGTCTCGACGGACCGGCGGTTCACGCAGGTCGTGCGCAGCGGCACGGCGACCGCGACGCAGACGTGGGCGCACAGCGTGCACGTCGAGGTGGCCGGCCTGGAGCCCGGCCGCGAGTACTTCTACCGGTTCCGGGCCGCCGGCCACATCTCCCCCGTGGGCCGCGGCGTCACCGCGCCCGCCGTCGGCACCGGCCCGTCGCTGACCATGCTGTTCGCGTCCTGCTCGCACTTCGAGGAGGGCTACTTCACCGCGTACCGGCGGATGGCCGAGGAGAACCCGCACGTCATCCTGCACCTGGGCGACTACATCTACGAGGGCGGCGCGACCACGACGAAGGTGCGCCGGTTCGCGCCCGCCGCGGAGATCGCGAACCTGGCCGACTACCGGGTGCGGCACGCGCAGTACAAGACGGACGTGGACCTCCAGGCCGCGCACGCCGCCGCGCCGTGGCTGGTGGTGTGGGACGACCACGAGGTGGAGAACAACTACGCGAACCTGGTGCGCGCCAACACCTCCCCGGCCGGCGACTTCAAGGTGCGGCGCGCGGCGGCGTACAAGGCGTACTACGAGCACATGCCGCTGCGCGCGGCGCAGGCCCCGGTCGCGGAGAACATGCAGCTCTACCGGCGGGTCCGGTGGGGCAGCCTGGCCACGTTCCACCTGCTGGACACCCGGCAGTACCGCGACGACCAGGCGTGCGGCGACGGCACGAAGGTGTGCCCGGAGGCCGACGACCCGGCCCGCACGCTGCTCGGCGGCGCGCAGGAGGCGTGGCTGCTCGACGGGATGCGGCAGAAGCTCGGCACCTGGGACTTCCTGGGCCAGCAGGTGTTCTTCGCGCAGAGGCTCGCCTCGGCCGACGGCGCGAAGTCGATGGACTCGTGGGACGGCTACAGCGCCAACCGCGGCCGGGTGCAGCGCGGCTGGGACGCGGCGGGGCTGCGCAACACCGTCGTGCTGACCGGGGACGTGCACCGGTCGTGGGCCGCGAACCTGATGAACGACTACACCGCGCAGGACCGGGTCGTCGGCACCGAGCTGGTCACCACGTCGATCACGTCCGGCGGCGACGGCAACGCGGCCGACACCGGCCTGTCGAGCCTCAACCCGCACGTGAAGTTCTTCAAGAACCTGCGCGGGTACGTCCGCACCACCACCACACCCACCCAGGTGAACGTCGACTTCCGCTTCCTGGACCGGGTCACCACCCGCGACTACCCGGTCCGGACCCTGCAGAGCTACGTCGTGCAGGCGGGCAACCCCGGATTGCAGGCGCCGTGAAGAAGCTGACCGTGATGATCGTGGCGCTCCTGATGCTGGGCGCCGGAACCGCGTCGGCGGCGGCCACCTGGACCGTCGCGAACAGCACCGCCACCGGCGACCAGGACAACGCCGCCGTGTCCGCGGTCCGCAACGGCTGGACCGCCGTGGTGTGGGAGGACGACCGCGACGACACCGCGCCTGCCGACAACGTGCACAGCGACGTGTGGGTCCGCCTGTTCAAGGACGGCGTGTCGCGGTACGAGAAGAAGCTGTCCGCCGGCGGCACGGGCACGTGGCGGCACGTTCAGCCCGACGTGTCCCTGCACGACAACGGCACCGCGGTCGTGGTGTGGGCCGATGACGCCGACGGCAACGGCTACTACAACATCCAGGTGCGCGAGCTGAACACCGCCGGCACCGTCACCGGTTCCGCGCGGGCCAACGCGAACACCGACGGCCAGCAGCTCGACCCCGCCGTGGCCGCCGACCCCGACACGCCCGGTTTCGCCGTGGTGTGGGAGGACAAGCAGACCTCCGCCAACGCCACCGTGCGCGTCGCCGGGTTCGCGTCGGCGACCTCCAAGACCTACGAGGCCCAGGTGCACGCCGCCGGCGGCACCCACCAGCGGCCGGACGTCGCCATGGGCGCGGCGGGCAACGCGATCGTGGTGTGGGACGAGGACGGCGACGGCAACGGCTACTACAACATCGGCCGCAAGATCCTCACACCGTCCGGCGGGGTCAAGGTGGCGCAGGGCGTGGCGAACGCGAGCGGCGACGGCCAACAACGCCGGCCGGTCGTGGCGGCGAACTTCAACGGCGACCACGTGGTGGCCTGGGAAACCGACCACACCGGCACGGCCCGGGTGGGGGTGCGGTCGTTCGCGGCGGGCGGGGCTGCCTTGACGGTCGCGGACACCGTGCTGGCGGGGATGGACCCGCAGGTCGGGATCGACGACCAGTCGGGCGTGGTGGTGTCGGTCGCGGAGGCACAGGACGTGGTGACGCAGGGGCTCAACGCGGACGGCACGGTCACCGGCCGGTTGCCACGCCAGGTGACGGTGTCCACGGCGACGGGCCGGCAGGACGAGCCCGCCCTGGGCGTCGACGCGTGGGGCCAGATCACCGTGGCCTACACCGACGACAACGACGGCAACGGATTCGACCAGATCTACCTCGGCACCGGCCTGGTCAACAGCACCTGGTGAGCGGTGAACGGCGGCACGCCTCTTCTCGAACAGGCGCGCCGCCTTTCCGCAACCGCGTGCCCTCATTCACGAATACCGGCCCAACCGCCGCACAACGGACCCGCCACCACCCCACCGAGGCTCGATTTGACATGGGTTCGGGTGCCGTAGGCTGGACGAAGCCGGGCAGGCTCGGCGGGCGCTTTTTCCGCCGAGCCTGCCCGGCTTTGGCCTGCCTGTGGTGCCCGTAAGGGCCCCATGTCAAATCGAGCCGGTCAGGC
>NZ_JBSGBG010000065.1:0-36092 GCF_053601135.1 Actinosynnema sp. NPDC004786
GACCGGCAGCGCGGCCGCCGACCGCGCCGCCGCCGACCGGGCCGCCGCCGGCAGTGCCGCCACCGACCGTGCGGCCATCGACGGCACCGCCACCAACCACAGCGCTCCCGTCATCGCAGGCCCGGCGCGGGCGGTGGACTGGTCGGTCCCCGGCCTGGGCCGCCGTCGTTTCCTGATCACCTCGACCGCCGTCGCCGCCGCGGCCGGGCTCACGGCGGCGGCCGGGCAGGTCGTCGGCCGCCGGGTCGACGTGGAGGAGTCCCGCCGCGCCATCCGGCTCACCCCGGACGTCACCGCGCCACCGATCCCGGCGGGCGCGGACTTCACCGCGGACGGCACACCGACGTTCATCACGCCCAACGCCGACTTCTACCGGGTGGACACCGCGTTGTCCGTGCCGAGGCTGCGGGCGCGGGACTGGCGGCTGCGCGTGCACGGGATGGTCGACCGGGAACTCGTGCTCACCTACGACGACCTGCTGGGCAGGCCGCTGGTGGAGCGGACCGTCAGCCTGTGCTGCGTGTCCAACGAGGTCGGCGGCCCGTACATCTCCACCGCCGACTTCATCGGCGTGTCCCTGCGGGACGTCCTCGCCGAGGCGGGCGTGCGGCCGGGCTCGGACCAGCTCGCGACGCGCAGCGCGGACGGCTGGACGTGCGGCACCCCCGTCGCGGACGTCATGGAGCCCGACCGCGGCGCACTGCTCGCCGTCGGCATGAACGGCGAACCGCTCCCGGCCGAGCACGGCTTCCCGGTGCGCATGGTCGTGCCCGGCCTGTACGGGTTCGTCTCGGCCACCAAGTGGCTGGTGGACGCCGAACTCACCACCTTCGCCGCCTTCGACGCGTACTGGACCAGGCGGAACTGGGCACGACGCGCGCCGATCAAGACCATGTCCCGCATCGACCGGCCCAGGGCCTTCGACCGGGTCCCCGCGGGTCGGTTCGTCGCCGCGGGCGTCGCCTGGGCGCAGCACAAGGGCATCGACGCGGTCGAGGTCCGGCTCGACGGCGGCCCCTGGCGCACCGCGACCCTCGGCGCGGAGGTCAACGTCGACACCTGGCGCATGTGGCGCGCCGAGCTCGACCTCCCCGCCGGCTCGCACACCCTCGAGGTCAGGGCCACGGACCGGACCGGTCACACCCAGACCGGCGAACGGGCCGAGCCCATCCCGGACGGTGCCACCGGCCTGCACACGATCGTCTTCACCGCCCGACCGTGAACCGACCCCGCGCACTCCTCCGGGGATCGACCAATCCGGCGCGCCCCCGGCGCCGAACCACCCACGACAGGTCGGGAAGCACAGTTCCGGCCACCGTCCACAAAGGAGCGACACCATGCGCAGCACCCGGCTCGCGTCCGCGATCGGCGTCCTCGCCGCGATCCTGATCACGGCCACGGCGTGCGGCGGCGGCGACCAGGCCGCCTCGGACACCACCACCTCGGCCGCCGCCACCACGACCACCAGCGCGGCGATGGGCGACGGCGTCACCAAGACCGGCGACGTGTTCGGCGAAGGCTGCGCCGGCCTGCCCTCGGCGGCCACCGACCAAGGCTCCCTGGAGGGCATGGTCGACGACCCGGTCGCCACCGCGGCGGGCAACAACCCGTTGCTCACCAAGCTCGTCGCCGCCGTCCAGGCCGCCGGCCTGGTCGACACCCTCAACAAGGCCGACGCCCGGTACACCGTCTTCGCGCCCTACGACCCCGCCTTCGACGCCCTGGGGCAGGACGCGCTCGACGCCGTGCTGGCCGACAAGGCCAAGCTGACGTCCATCCTGACCTACCACGTCGTGCCGCAGCGCATGGACAAGGACGGGATCCTGGCGTCGGCGAACCTGCCCACCGTCCAGGGCGGCACCCTCGCGGTCGCGGGTTCCGGCGACGACGTCACCGTCAACGGCGCGAAGGTGCTGTGCGGCAACATCCCGACCGCCAACGCCACCGTCTTCGTGATCGACGCGGTGATGATGCCGAGCTCCTGACGGCCACGCCCGGGTGACGGTGCGCCGGCCGGTGTTCCCGCTGATCAGGCGTGAGGGCCGAACCGCCTCACCAGACCGGACAAATACCCGATAGGGTGACGAAGTCATGATCCACTACCCCGTGAAGGGAAGTCACCCGTGGCTGTTTCGATCAACCTGGACTCGCAGCTGGACAAGGCCTACGAGGGCCTGACCGTGTCCGAGGTGCTCGACGCGCCCGTCGCCGCGCTGGCCGGCGTCAGCGAAGGCGACGCGGAGAAGCTGGACGCGGCCTTCGGGATCAAGACCGTCCGCGACCTGGGCACCAGCAAGTACTTCGCGCTCGCCGCGGCGCTGGTCGCCCTGGAGGGCGCGGCGAAGTAGCCGCCCACCCGCGCGGTGCCCCGGTGACGGTCACACCACCGCCACCGGGGCACCGCGGCTGCCGTCGAGAACAAGGCACGGCGGCTGCCGTCGAGAACAGAGAACCGCGACAGGGGACGGCAGTAGGCGTCAGGCGGGCCGGTCGAGCAGTTCGGCCAGCAGGCCGCGGACGCGGCGGTCGATGTCGTCGCGGATCGGGCGGACCGCGTCCACCCCCTGGCCGGCCGGGTCTTCGAGGTCCCAGTCGAGGTAGCGCTTGCCGGGGAAGACCGGGCACGTGTCGCCGCAACCCATGGTGACGACGACGTCGGAGACCTCGACGTCCTCGGTGGTCAGCTTGGACGGGACCGCGTCGCCGATGTCCAGACCCCACTCGGCCAGCGCCGCGGCGGCGGCCGGGTTGACCTCGGCGGCGGGCGCGGACCCCGCGGAACGGACCGTGACGCGACCCAGCGCGTGGTGCCGGAGCAGGGCGGCCGCCATCTGCGAGCGGCCGGCGTTGTGGACGCAGACGAACAGGACTTCGGGCTTGGCGCGGTTCACCGTGCTCGTCCTCCGGTCATGGGCGTGGTGGTTCCCCGGCGATCGCCTTCACGACGACCCCGGAGCGGGTCCACGGCCGCCGCCAGGCGGTCGACGCGGTCGGCGAGGTCGCGGTAGGCGGCGTCGAAGGCGTCCGGCGTGCCGACGGCGGCCGGGTCGGGCACGGACCAGTGCAGCCGGTCGTCGTGGTCGGCGAGTTCCTCGTGGGCGT
The DNA here is from genome assembly GCF_053601135.1 of Actinosynnema sp. NPDC004786. NCBI lineage: Bacteria > Bacillati > Actinomycetota > Actinomycetes > Pseudonocardiales > Pseudonocardiaceae > Actinosynnema > Actinosynnema sp. NPDC004786. The sequence continues at coordinate 3,103 of NZ_JBSGBG010000065.1, forward strand.
TGTCGCACACCGCGACGACCAGGTCGTCCGGCCGCAGCACCTCGTCCAGGTGGCGGGGACGGGCGCGGGTGAGCGACAGGCCGTGCGACCTGGCGGCGGCGACGGCCAACGGGTGCACGCGCTCGGCCGGTCGGGTGCCGGCACTGGCGGCGGGCACCGCGCTGCGCCGCTGCCACAGCGCGGCAGCCAGCGGCGAGCGCGCCGAGTTCCGGCTGCACACGAACACCACGCGCGGCGCCTGCCGGCGTCCGCCGGGCACGAGGTCGGCCAGTGCCGAGGTGCGCAGCCGCAGGTAGGTGCGCCGGTGGTCGCCCTCCGACCGGGACCGCTCCACGATCCCGGCCTGCTCCAGCAGCTTGACGTGGTGCGCGAGGAGGTTGCTGGGCAGGCCGAGCCGGCGGCCGACCTCGCCCGGCGAGGCGTCGCCGAGCACGAGCAGTTCGACCACCGCGAGCCGGGCGGGCTCCCCGAGGGCCGCGTGCACGCGGGCGCGGGCCACCGTCCGGGCAGACCAGTCAGCGTTCATTGACTCAATGGTGCTTGACCCGATCGGGATCGGTCAACCCTGCCGTCATCCGCGCGCAACGTGCGGGCGGCGGGGCGACGGCGCGTGGTCGGGAGCACGTCGAGTGGTCGCTTCGTGGTTCCGTGCTCCGTCGCCGACCGCTGCCCCAGCACACTTCGGCGATGAGCGGTCCAACGCACGTCCCGCGCCCGAGCGAGCCCGGGGATCCCGGCGACGCCCGCGGCATCTGCCTGGTGGGGATCGGCCCGCGCGGCCTGTCGGTGCTCGAACGGCTCTGCGCCAACGCCCGGGAGGCCCCGCACCGGACCGTGCGCGTGCACCTGGTCGACCCCCGGCTGGGCGTCGGCGGGCAGGTGTGGCGGTCGGACCAGTCCCGGCACCTGCTGATGAACACCGTCGCCTCGCAGGTCACCGTGTTCGTCGACGACAGCGTCGACTGCGCGGGCCCGGTCGTGCCCGGACCGAGCCTGCACGAGTGGGCGCGTTCGGTCGCCGCCTCGGCCGCGTTCCCCGACTGGGTGCGCCGCGAGGCGCTCGCCCTCGGCCCGGACTCGTACCCGACGCGGGCGTTCTACGGCCACTACCTGGACTGGACGCTGCGGCACCTGGTCGAGCACGCCCCGGCCAACCTGGTCATCACGCGGCACCCGCACCGGGCGACGGACCTCCTCGACGCCGACGACGGCCGGCAAACGGTCGTCCTCGCCAACGGTGACCGGCTCACCGGCCTGGACTCCGTCGTCCTCGCCCTCGGCCACCTCGGCACCACGCCGACCCCCGCACAGCGGCGATTGCAGGACCTCGCCGCCCGTGACGGGCTGCGCTACTACCCGCCGCACAGCCCCGCCGACGTCGACCTGGACGCCGTCCCGGGCGGCGAGCCCGTCATCCTGCGCGGCCTGGGCCTGAACTTCTTCGACCACATGGCGCTGCTGACCGCCGGCCGCGGCGGCGTGTTCCGCCACGACCGGGACGGGCGGCTGCGCTACGAGCCCTCCGGCGGCGAACCGCACCTGATCGCCGGCTCGCGCCGCGGCGTGCCCTACCACGCGCGCGGCGAGAACCAGAAGGGCGCGTCGGGCCGGCACACCCCGCTGTTCCTGACACCGCGGCGCATCGAGGCCCTGCGCGCGGCCGGCCCCCTGGACTTCCGCGCCGACGTCTGGCCGTGGGTCGACCGGGAGGTCCGCGCCGTCTACTACGCCACCACCGTGGTCAACCGGTCCGGTGAAGCCGAGGGGGCACGCTTCCTGCGCGAGTTCCGCGACCTGGCCGAGACCGCGCCGACGGACCGGGCGGAGGACGGGCTCCTGCGCCGGTTCGGGCTCGGCTCGACGCCGCGCTGGGACTGGGACTCCGTCGCCACCCCGTGCCGCACCCGGTTCTCCGGACCGGCGGAGTTCCGGGACTGGCTGTTGTCCTACCTCGACACCGACATCCGCGAGGCGCGCCGGGGCAACGTGCGCGGCCCGCTCAAGGCCGCGCTGGACGTCCTGCGCGACCTGCGCAACGAGGTCCGGCTCCTGGTCGACCACGGCGGCCTCACCGGCGACTCCTACCGCGACGACCTGGACCACTGGTTCACGCCGCTCAACGCGTTCCTGTCCATCGGCCCGCCCGTCCAACGCGTCGAGCAGGCCGTGGCGCTGATCGAGGCCGGGGTCCTCACGGTCGTCGGCGCCGGGATGGTCGTGGAGCACCGCGACGACGGCCGGGGCTTCCTGGCCCGCAGCCCGCTCGTGCCGGGAGCCGAGTACCGGGCCCGCACGCTCATCGAGGCCCGGCTGCCCGACGTGGACGCCCGGCGCACCGCGGACCCCCTGCTGACCCGCCTGCTCGCCCGCGGCGACTGCGCCCTCAACCGCATCCCGAACCGCACCACCGGGTGGTACGAGACCGGCGGCATCGCCGTCACCCCCCGCCCCTACGCCCTGCTCGACGCGCGCGGACGGCCGCACCCGCGGCGCTTCGCGTTCGGCGTGCCCACCGAGACCGTGCACTGGGCCACCGCCGCCGGCGTGAGACCCGGTGTCAACTCGGTCATCCTGGGCGACGCCGACGCGGTGGCCCGCGAGTGCCTGCACCCGAGCGCCGCCGCGGTGCCCGAACCCGCCACGGCCTGAAAGGACCCGCCATGCACTCCGACCGCGGCCTGCTCTCACCGGGCTGGGCCGACACCGGGATCGACGACCTGCTGGACGACCGCGCCTGGCTGACCGCCATGATCAGGGTCGAAGAGGCCCTGGCCCGCGCGCAGGCCCGGATCGGCATGGTCCCGCCCGCCACGGCCGCGGCGCTCGCCAGGGTCGACGCCGACGCGTTCGACTGGCCCGGCCTCGTCGCCGGGGTCCGCGAGACCGGCAACCCGACCGTCGGCTTCGTCGCCCAGCTGACCGGGATCGTCGCCGGGATCGACCCGGAGGCCGCGGACTTCGTCCACCGCGGCAGCACCAGCCAGGACATCCTCGACACCGCCACCATGCTCGTCTGCCGCGCCGTGCTCGACCGCGTGCTCGGCGACCTGCGGCGGACCGCCGACGCGGTGGCCGGCCTGGCCCGCGAGCACCGCGACACGCCCATGGCCGGCCGCACCCTGACCCAGCACGCCGTGCCGATCACCTTCGGGCTCAAGGCCGCGGGCTGGCTGAACGCCGTCCTCGACGCCGTCGACCGCCTCGACCACCTGCGTGCGCACGGCCTGCCCGTGTCGCTGGGCGGAGCCGCCGGCACGCTGGCCGCCTACCAGGAGTTCACCGAGGCCGACGTCCTCGTCCTGGTCGACCAGGTCGCCGCCGACCTGGGGCTCACCGCGCCGCTGATCCCCTGGCACGGCGCCCGGCTGCCGGTGGTCGACGTGGCCAACGCGCTGGGCCTGGTCACCGGCACGCTGGGCAAGCTCGCGGCCGACGTGGAGGTCCTGACCCGCACCGAGATCGGCGAACTGGCCGAGCCCTCGGCGCCGGGGCGCGGCGCCTCCTCGGCGATGCCGCAGAAGCGCAACCCCGTCTACACCACCGCCGTGCTCACCGCCGCCCGTCAGGTGCCGGCGCTGGTCTCCGTGCTGCACCAGTGCATGGTCGTGCCCGACGAGCGCTCCGCGGGCGGCTGGCACGCGGAGTGGCAACCGCTGCGCGAGGCCCTGCGCCTCGCCGCCGGCGCGGCCCGCAACGCCGCGGACCTGGCGTGCGGCCTGGTCGTGTTCCCGGACAGGATGCGGGAGAACCTCGCCCTCACCGGCGGCGCGATCGTCGCGGAACGACTCGGCGCGGCGCTGACCCCGCTGCTGGGCAAGGTCGCGGCGAAGCGCCTCATGACCGAGGTCACCGCCACCACCGGCGACGTCGCGGATGTCCTGGTGCGCCGGCTGCGCGCGCTGGGGCACGACGGCGACCCGGCGCGGTGGCGGGAGCTGTGCGACCCGACCGGCTACCCGGGCGCGTCCTCCCGCCTGGTGGACCGGGTCCTGGACCGCCACCGCGCCGGCCGGTGACGGCGTGCCGCGCCCGCCCGGTCGGGTGGCCGCCCGCCCGGTCCACGCTGCCGATCGGTCGCGTCGCCTGTCCGGTCGCGTCGCCTGTCCGGTCGCGTCGCCGGTGCGGTCGCGATGCCGTCCGGTCGCACGCCCGTCCGGTCGCGCCGTCCGTCCGGCCCGGTCGCCGATCGGGCACGTCGCGCGTCCGATTCCGTTGCCGTGCTGTGGCTTTCCCGTCCTGTCGGTGACGATCGCGTTCGGGCAGGCTGGGGCTCCTCCCCGTCCACCGCCGACGACATCCGGGAGGGGCGCGACCGATGACCGACGACACGGGCAACGTGATCGAAGGCGGCGTCTTCTTCGCCGGCGTGGTCCAGGGCCGCGACATCGTCGTCACCCTGCCGCCGGAGATCCCGCCCGCGCTGGCCGGGCTGCCGCGCGCCTCCCCGTCGTTCACCGGCCGCGCCCGGGAGTTGGCCGTCCTGCTCGACCTGCTGGGGCGCGACGCCGCGAACCCGGTGCTGGTCGGCGCGGTGGGCGGCCTGGGCGGGATCGGCAAGACCGAACTGGCGACGCAGGCGGCCCGGCACGCGTTGGCCTCCGGGCGGTTCCCCGGCGGGGTGCTGTTCGTGGACATGCTCGGCTACGACCCGGAACCGCTCAACCGGCTGACCGCGGGCCGGGCGCTCGGCGGTTTCCTGCGGGCGATGGGCGTCCCGGACGACCACGTCCCCGCCGCGACCGAGGACCGGTCCCGGCTGTTCCGGTCGCTGCTGGCCGCCTGCGCCGAGCGCGGCCGGCGCGTGCTGGTGGTCATCGACAACGTCTCGGACCGCCGGCAGGTGCTGCCCCTGCTGGCCACCGACGGCGCCACCGCGACCATCGTCACGTCCCGCGAGGCCCTGGCGGGGCTGGACGCCCGGCAGCTCCACCTCGAACCCCTGCCGCGCGACGAGGCGGTCGACCTGCTGCGCCGGGCGTTGGCCCTCCGCCACGCCGGTGACACCCGGATCGACGACGACCCCGACGCCGCCGTCGCGCTGACCGGGCTGTGCGCGGGTCTGCCGCTGGCGCTGCAGATCGTCGCCGCGCTGCTGGCGGAGCACCCGGCCCGGCCGGTGGCGGCGATGGTCGGCGACCTGTCCGACGTCACGACCCGGTTGGACGAGATCGCCCACCCGGGCCGCGCCGTGGCGGCCGCGTTCGACCTGTCCTACCACCGGCTGGCCCCGGACGTCGCGCGCGCCTTCCGGCTGCTGTCGGTCAACCCCGGCCCGGACCTGTCGACGCCCGCCGCGGCCGCGCTGACCGACTCCTCCGCCGACGCGGCACGGCGGGGGCTGGAGGTGCTGGCGCGGGCGCACCTCGTCGACCCCGGCGCGGTGTACGGGCGGTGGCGGATGCACGACCTGGTCCGGCTGCACGCGTCGCGGCACGGGGAGCGCGAGGCGGTCGCCGACGGGCGCGACCTCGCGTTCACCAGGCTGCTCGACCACTACCTCGGCACCGCCCGCGCGGCGAACGCGCACCTGGACGCGAAGGTCGCCGACCCGGCGGCGCACGGTTTCCCCGACCGGGCGACGGCTTTGGACCGGCTGGACGCCGAGTACCTCAACCTGGTCGCGGCCACCCACGCGGCCGCCCCCGGCCACGCCGCGGTCGCCCGGGACCTCCCCCTGGCCCTGTGGGACTTCCTCTTGCTGCGCCGCCACTTCGGCGACTGGGTCGGGCTGGCCGGCGTCGCGGTGACCGCCGCGCGGACCCTCGGCGACCGGCGGGCGGAGGCCAGGGCGTCGACCGATCTCGGGATCGCGCACGCCGAACTGGGGCACTTCGAGGAAGCCCTGGACGCGCTGCGGGCCGCCGAGCGGATCTACCGGGGGATCGGCGACCTCGGCGGGACGGGCATCGCGCTCAACAACCTGGGCAACGTGCTGCGCTACCTGCGGCGCTTCGACGAGGTGGTGGCCACCACGGAGGCCGCGCTGGAGATCGCGCGCCGGGCCGGTGACCGCCGCGCCGAGGCGCTGGCGCTGATCAGCCTGGGCCTCGGGCTGGCCGAGGTGCGCCGGTTCGCGGACGCCGTCGAGGCGCACCGCCGCGGTGAGCGGATCTACCACGGGTTGGGCGACCGGCGCGGCCGCGCGATCGCGCTCACCAACCTCGGCATCGCGTTGCAGGAGGTCGGCCGGCTGGCGGAGGCCGTCGACGCGCACGAGGAGGCCATCGCGCTGTTCCGGGCCGTGGACGAGCGGCACGGCGAGGCCAGCGCTTACAACAACCTGGGCCTCGCGCTGCGCGACGCCGACCGCGTCGGGGACTCCATCACGGCGCACGAGACGGCGATCGGGATGTTCCGCGACCTGGGGGACCGCGAGGGCGAGGGGCGTGGCTACGACAACCTCGGCCTCGTCCTCCAGGCCGCAGGGCGGTTCACCGAGGCGGTCGTCGCGCACCGGCGGGATCTGGCGATCTGCCGCGAGACGGGGGACCGGTACGGCGAAGGCGTCGCGTTGACGAACCTGGGGCTCGCGCTCGCCGGCGGTGGCGACCTCGCGGAGGCCGCGGACCACCACCGGGCGGCCGTCGCGGTGTTCCGGGAGATCGGTGACGAGCACGGCGAGCGCAGCTCCCTCGACAACCTGGAGGAGGCGTTGTCCGGAGGCGGCGATGGCTGACCGGGTCGAGAACACGATCAGCGGCGGCCTGTTCTTCGCCGCGGTCGTCCAGGGCCGCGACATCACGGTCACCCTGCCGCCGCGGATCACGCCCGCGTTGTCCGGGCTGCCGCCGGCCTCGACCGCCTTCGTGGGCCGCGACCAGGAGGTCGCCGCGCTCACGGAAGTCCTGGAACCGGGCCGGACGGCCCGCGTGGCGGCCGTGACCGGGATGGCGGGCGTGGGCAAGACCGAGTTGGCCGCGCAGGTCACGCACCTCGCCGTCGGCCGAGGGTGGTTCCCCGGCGGCGTGTTCTTCGTGGACCTCGGCGGACAGCGCTCCGGCCCGGCCGGGCACGACGCCGCGCACCGGGCGACCGGGGCGTTCCTGCGCGCCGCCGGCGTCCCGGACCGTCACGTGCCCGCCGAAGACCTCGAACGCGTGCGGCTGTACCGGTCGGTGCTGGCCGCCTACGCCGCCGATGGACGCCGGGTGCTGCTGGTGATCGACGACGCGGGGGAGGGGGAGGTGGCGCGGTCGCTGCTCCCCTCCGACGACGACACCGCGGTACTCGTGACGGCCCGCAACGCGGTGGCCGACCTGGACGCGGTGCTGGTGCGGCTCGGCCCGCTGGACCGGCGGCGGGCGGTGGACCTGCTGCACCGCGGGCTGACGGCGCTCGACCCCGACGACACCAGGATCGCCACCGATCCCGCCGCGGCGGCGGTGGTCGCGGACCTGTGCGACGGGCTGCCGCTGGCGTTGCGGATCGTCGTCGCCCTGCTCGCCGAGAACCCCGCCCGCACGCCGGCCGCCCTGGCCGCCGAACTGGCCGATCCCGCGACCCGGCTGCACGACCTCGCCTGCGGCGACCTCTCGGTGTCGGCCGCGCTGGACCGGTCGTGCGCCGACCTGGACCCGGTCCAGCTCCGGCTCTACCGGGTGCTGCCGGGCACGCCGGAGGTCACCGCGGCCGAGGCCGCCGCGCGGCTGGGGCTGCCGGAGCCGACGGCCCGCCGGGCGCTGGCGGCGCTGGCGCGGGCGTGCCTGATCGAGCCGGTGGCCCACGACGGGGACCGGTGGCGGGTGCCCGAACTCGTGCGCCTGCACGCCGGCGCACCGCCGTGAGGGCGGGACGGCGTCCCCGACGGAGGCGCCCTCGGCCCGTGCGCGGACCGAGGGCGCCCGTGGGTGGATCACCGTCACATCAACGGGGGAATGGCGCGGTAGTTCTCGGTGTAGTAGTCACCGGTGCGCCGGCGGTAGTCCTCGTGGTCGGTGTCGGAGGGGTCGTACTCCGGCGCGTTCTTGATCTGCTCCTTGGTGCGGTCCACGTAGACCTTGCGCTCGTCGTGGTCCACCCGCGCCACGGTGCCGACCGGCAGGACGACCTTGCGGCCGAAGATCCACGGGCCGGTGTCCACCATGATGCAGTCGGCGGGCACCTGCGCGTTGTCCTCGTCGATCTTGCCGATGCCGCCGTCGGTGGCCTCCACCTCGTAGCCGATCAGGCCGGTGTCGGGCCGCTGTCCGGTGCCCGCGGTGTCACGCCCGGCGTCCGTGTCGGCGTCGGGAAGCCACGACGGGTCACGCCACGCCCAGGGGACGAACGGAAACGGGTGCATCTCGACCTCCGGTGTCTCGGTGGTTCAGCTTCGGGTTACCCCCGATCGTGGTTCCGGACACCCGTGACCGGGAGGTGCTCCGATCCCGACCCCGTGGCGGTGCTCCGCCGCGGACCGGTCGCTACCACAGTCGCCCGTGCCCGTCACGGTCTCCCACGATCCGGCACGGGGCGCGCGGACGGCCGGGAAGCGGCACTCTGACGGGCGTTCGTGGTGACCGAGCCGGGAGATCAGCGATGACCGTGGAAGTGCAGCACCCGTTGAACGACGTCGACATCCAGTCGGTGGGCAACCTCGTCGCGGCGGTCCGGGAGGACGCCGCCAAGGCGAAGACCACCTGGGCCGCGCACGTGACGTGGAAGGGCGGGTTCCAGTCGGAGGCGCGGGTGCGCGGGTTCGACCCGGTGCCGTCGGACGAGCCGCCGGCGCTGGGCGGCACGGACACCGCGCCGAACCCCGTCGAGCAGCTCCTGGGCGCGCTGGGCAACTGCCTCGCCGTGGGGTACGCGGCGAACGCCACGGTGGCCGGGATCCGGATCGACAACCTGACCATCGACCTGAAGGGCGACATCGACCTCCACGTCTTCCTCGGACTCGCCGAAGGCCACGCGGGCTTCGACACCATCACCGCCAAGGTCCGGATCGAGTCCGACGCCCCGCGCGAGGACATCGAGGCGCTGCACGCGAAGGTCACCGCCTCCTCCCCGGTGGGCCACACGCTGGGCAGCGCCGTCCCGCTGACCGTCGACCTGACCCACACGGCCGGCTGAATCCCCGTAACACCAAGGGAACGCGGCAAGGACATCGCCGGACCGGTGATCCACACCGCACACCCGCGGCGTGGCGCGGAGGGCGACGACGCAGAGGAACACGGCGAACGTGATGCGGCTCAACGCGATCCGCAGCGCGCTCTCGCGGGCGGTGCGATCCGATGCGTCCATGGTCGACTCCGCGGTGGCTCTGGCCCGTCGTCACCCGCGGTGCCCGCCGGTTCCCTGCGTCGAAGTCACCCCGCTTCGGGATCGCCCGTCGCGGGCTCGCGCTCCGACTCCTCACCGGCGGACGGGGTCGCCGTCACCGCGCTCGGGCGTCGAGGAGCGCTCGCGGCGTATCCCGCCGGGAGCGGCGCAGGTCCAGGAGGACCACGGCGAGGGCCGCGCCCAGGAACGCGCAGGCGACCGCGGTGGCCCGGTCGAGCGCGTCGAGGTGCAGCGGGGCCGGGGCGTCGGTCAGCGTGAAGCCGGCCCCGTAGACGGTCGAGTAGTACGCCATCGACGCCGTCGCGACGCCCACGCTGTTGCTGATGCGCTGGCCGAGCTGCCCGATCGCGCTCGCCGCGCTGCCCTGCGCGGCCGGGACGTCCATCAGCGTCATCGAGTGGTTGGGGGAGACCACCAGGCCGCCTCCCAGGCCCTGCACGAGGTGCAGCAGCGGGATCCCGACCAGCACGGCCGCCGTGGGCAGGTCGCCGTGCAGCAGCGCCAGCGTGCCCAGCGTGGCGGCGAGCACCAGCAGCATCCCCGTCCCGGTCAGCACCCGGCCGAGTCGGGCCACGTGCCGGCCGCCCAGCCAGGACCCCAGCACGGACGTGGCCGACGACGGCAGCACCACCAGCCCGGCGACGAACGGGGACACGTCGCGGGCCTCCTGGAGGTACAGGGTCAGCGCCAGGGCGACGCCCGGTCCCGAGGCGAACCACGTCAGGGACACCAGCACGCCGTTGCGGAAGGACGCGACGCGCAGCAGCGCCGGGTCGATCACGCCGGAACGCCCGGCCGCGACGCGTCGGCGGCTGCGCGCCACGAACAGCGCCGCCAGCCCGGTCGCCGGGACGAGGGCGAGCCACCGGGCGTCCACGTCGTCGGGGCGGCCGGTGGTGAAGATGAACGGCGTCAGCAGCGCGACCAGGGCGAGGCCGCCGAGCGCCAACCCGGTCACGTCGACGTCCGGCCGGCGTCGGCCGCCCTGGTCCCTGCCGACGGCCGGCAGCAGCACGTGCGCGGCGACGAGGAGCGCCACGCCCACCGGCACGTTCATCACGAACACGCCCCGCCAGCCCAGCAGCGGCGTGGTGACGAGCAGGCCGCCCAGGCTCGGGCCGAGCGCGGTCGCCAGGCTGACGCACATGCCGTAGACGCCGAACGCCCGGCCGCGCTCCGCGGCGGGGAAGAGTTGTTGGACGATGCCCATCACCTGCGGCATGAGCAGCCCGGCGGCGACGCCGAGCAGCGCGCGGCCCACGACGACGACACCGGCCGTGGGCGCGACGGCGCACAGCACGCTCGCGGCGAGGTAGAGGTAGGCGCCGGCGTAGGTGAGCGCCAACCGCCGGCCCGCGTCGCCGACCCGCCCCGCGGGCACCAGCGTGACGGCGAAGCAGAACACGTAGGCGGCCTGGATCAGCTGGATGCCCGCGGGACCGGGGCGCAGGGCGCGTTCGATCGACGGGACGGCGAGGGACACCTTGTGGATGTCCAGCAGGAGGAAGCCGGCGGTGGCGCCGCACAGCAGCAGCACGGCCCGGCGGTTCACGGTGGTGGGCATGGCGGGACCGCGGGGACGGCGGCGCGACCGGCGCCGCCGTCCGGCCGGGGCCTCAGGCCTCCTGGAGGATCTTGGTGGTGTCGACGAGCCGGCCGAAGTCGTTGTCCGAGTCGATCAGGCCCCAGCTGGCCACCCAGTCCAGCGTCCGGTTGAAGTGGTCCTCCGGGTACGGGCCGGGGTGGACGTAGCGCAGCCGGCCGAGCTTGAAGTCCTCCGGCGCGAGTTCCGCGACCGGCGCCGCCTGCGCGATGAAGTGCTTGAGGTAGGGCCGGATGTCCTCGTGGATCCGGTCCACGCCCCGCGTGACCGCTCGGTTGATCTTCGTGAACGTGTCGGCGTCGAGCGAGTCGTTGGCGATCTCCGCGCCGTAGTAGTGGGCCTCGGCGAGCACCTTGTAGCCCTGCTTCTCGGCCACCGTGATCCACGGCTCCATCACCGCGACGGCGTCGATGTCCCCGTCGCGCAACGCCTCGAAGCGCTCCTTGCCCTTGATGCCGACGAGCTTGATGTCGGCCCGCGCGAGGAAGCCCTCCAACGTCTGGAGCACCAGGTAGTGCGAACCGTGGTGGAAGTTGACGCCGACCCGCACGCCGGCCAGGTCGCCGGGGACGTGGTACGGGGAATCGGGGCGGACGATGATCGCCTGGCTGGCGACCGCGGCCCGGCGGGCCACGACCTTGCCGTTGACCTGGCTGTCCTGGGAGCGGCGCAGCTGGCCCCACTCGCAGGCGTTGTACAGCTGCGACGCGCCCGCCTCGAACAGCTTGAAGCTGCTGAAGGACGACACCCGGCGCGGGTCCTCGATGAACCGCAGGCCGGTCTCGTCGGCGGGGCGGTTGCGGATGAGCTCGACGTCGAGCCCTTCGTCGGTGAAGTAACCCTCCTCCTCCGCCACGTAGTACGGCAGGTAGAAGACGGCGCTGGTCGCCTCGATCTTGATCTTTGACACGCGGGGCTCCTCGCGGACGCACAGTAGAAGTTCTACGACGGATGCGGCTACACCGTACGGTCAACACCGCTGTCGACAGTAGAAGTTTCATATAGCGAGACGCTATCTACTACGGGCTCTAACGCGCCTAACGTTCTGCCTCACGTGCCACCGGCGCACGTGAGCCAGAGACGAGAGTGAGTCCCCACGATGAAGCGCCATCCCCACGACGCGACCGGGCGCGTCCGGCCACCCCGACGTGCCACGGCCGCGCTGGTCCTCCTGACGGCGGCCGGCCTCGTGCTCTCCGGGTGCGCCGCCGGCGCCGCCGGCGGCGCCGGGAACGCGAGCGACACGCCCGTCAGGGGCGGCGTGCTGAAGTACCGGGCGGCCGGCGGCGGCAAGTCGCTCGACCCCGCCACGACCACCGGCTACGGCCTGGCCGTCCCGCTGCGCGGCCTGGTCGACTCGCTGGTGTTCAACAACGAGGACGGCACGTTCGCGCCCTGGCTGGCCACCGGGTGGGAGGTCAACGACAACGCCACCCGGTACGCGTTCACGCTGCGCGAGGACGTCACCTTCAGCAACGGCGAGAAGCTCGACGCCGCCGCGGTCAAGCGCAGCTACCAGGCGCTGCGCGACGGCGGCGCCAAGTACGCCGTGGCCAACCAGTGGATCGGCGCGCTCAAGGAGATCACCACGCCCGACCCCCGCACGGTGGTGTTCGACCTGGCCAAGCCGAACTCGTCGTTCCTGCAGGCCGCGTCCAGCACGGTGCTGGGCATCGTCGCGCCGGCCACCGCCGCGCTGCCGTTCGAGAAGCGCCAGGAAGGGCTCGGCATCATCGGCTCCGGCCCGTTCGTGGCCACCGAGAGCCGCGGCGAGGAGGGCTACACCCTGTCCCGCCGCGAGGACTACGCCTGGCCGCCGGAACCCGCGAAGAACCGGGGACCCGCCTACCTGGACAAGATCGAGGTCCGCCACATCCAGGACAACAGCATCGCCGCGGCCGAGCTGCGCTCCGGCGGCCTGGACCTGCTGCACAACACCGAACCCGCGGACAAGACGGAGTTCGCGGCCGGTCGGGACGTCACCATCCGCCGCCAACCGCTGCCCGGTTCCGCGCTGGGTTTCGCGGCCAACACCGAGGTTCCCGGCCTGGACGACGTGAACGTCCGGCGGGCGCTGTCGCTGGCCGTCGACCGGGACGCCGTGCTCAAGCGCGCCTCGGCGATCGACATCGCCCCGAAGGGCGCCTACACCGCGAGCAACCCGTACTTCGCCGACCAGTCCGACAAGATCAGGACCGACGTCGCCGAGGCGAAGCGGCTGCTGGACGCGGCCGGCTGGCGGCCCGGCCCGGACGGGGTCCGCGCGAAGGACGGCGCACGCCTCTCGTTCTCCCTCGTCTACAGCCCGTCGACGATCTCGCACGAGCCGAACATCGCCGTGGTCCAGTCGCAGTGGAAGGCCATCGGCGTCGAGCTGGCGTTCGGCAGCCTCACCCAGGCCGAGCTGAACCAACGCCTCCAGTCCGGCGACTACTCGTTCTCCTGGGGCTCGGGCACCCGACCCGACGCCGACGTGCTGCGCTCCACCTACGGCGGCCTGGACGAGGAACTGGACCGGACCTTCGCCCAGATCCTGGCCGAACCGGACATCGCCAAGCGCAAGGCGCTGGCCGCGCAGGCGTCCGCGATCGTCCTGGACAAGGCCTACTACATCCCGCTCTACGACTTCATCCAGCCGCTGGCCTACCGCAACAGCACGCACCTGCCGCTGCTGGAGGCCACCCACATCCCGTGGCTGGGCGACGCCTGGATCGACCAGCCGTGACCCGGACCGGGGGCCGTCCACGGCGGCCCCCGGCTTCCGTTGGGAGCCGACGATGAGCCACTCCACCCCACCCACTCCCGCCGCCCGCGGCCTCGCCCGCGTCGTGGCGGCCAAGCTGGCGCGCGCCGCCGCGGTGATCCTCGCGGCCTACTCCGCCTCGTTCTTCCTGCTGTTCGTGCTGCCCGGCGACGCCGTGCTGGCCCGCATCGGCACCACCGACACCCTCGGCTCGGCCGACGTGGCCGACCTCGACCTGGACCTGCTCCGCCAGGAGGTCGGCCTGTCCGACAGCCTGTGGGCGCAGTACGCCGACGGCGTGACCGGTCTGCTGCGCGGCGACCTCGGCCGGTCGCTGGTCACCGAGCAGCCGGTGACCCACCTGCTCGCCGAGGTGCTGCCGAACACCGTCACCCTGGCCGCGGTGTCGCTGGCCGCGTCGGTGCCGCTGGGCTTCCTCCTCGCGGTCCTGGCGGTCAACCCGCGCTCGCGCGCCGTCCGCTCGCTGGCGTCGCTGATCCCCTCCGCGTACGTGAGCCTGCCGGTGTTCTGGGTCGGCATCCTGTTCGTCTACTTCTTCTCCATCACGCTGGGCTGGTTCCCCTCCAACGGCAGCCGGGGCGCGGCCTCGCTGGTGCTGCCCGCGGCCGTCCTGGCGCTGCTCGGCGCGGCCCAGTTCGCCCAGGTGCTGATCAGCGGCCTGCGCGCGGAACTGGGCGCCACGTACGCGGCGGTCACCGCGCCCGCCAAGGGCGCCGGCCGGTTCCACACCCTCTACCGGCACTGCCTGCGCAACGCGTCCTTCCCGTTCCTGGCGGTCTTCGGGCTGCGGGTCGGGCAGCTCCTCGGCGGCACCGTGGTGGTGGAGGTGGTGTTCTCCCGCGTCGGGCTCGGCCGGCTGATGGTCGACTCGGTCAAGGCGGTCGACCTGACCGTCGTGCTCGGCCTGGTCGTGGTGCTGGCCGCGGCCTACGTCGTCGTCAACGCCCTGGTCGACATCGGCTATGTCCTGCTCGACCCACGTCTGCGCCGCCGTGCGGCGAGCGCCGCCACCGCGGAGGTCCGGGCGTGACCGACACCCTCGCCACCACCGTCGCCCACCCCGCGCCCGCGACCGGGGGCGCGCCCGGCGCGGGCCGCGGCCGTCGCCGCCGGCGCGTCCGCGAACTGCACGTCCACCTGGCGCTCGTCGCCGCGCTGGTCCTGGTCGCGCTCTTCCCCGGGCTCGTGACGTGGCACGACCCGTACGAGCTGGACGGCCTGCCGTTCACCGCACCGAACGGCGACTTCTGGTTCGGCACCGACGAGATCGGCCGGGACCTGTTCTCCCGCGTCGTGCACGGCCTGCGGATCTCGCTGTTCTCCTCGCTGCTGGCGGTGGCCGTGGCGCTGGTCGTCGGCGCGGTGGTCGGCGTGCTGTCCGGACTGCGCCCCGGAGGGCTGCTCGACCGCGTGCTCGGCGTGCTGACCGAGGCCGTCATGGCCATCCCCGGCGTGCTGCTGGCGCTGGCGGTGATCACCACCTACGGGCGCGGGGCGTTCGTCGCGGCGGTCGCCATCGGCGTCGGCGAGGCGACCGGCTTCGCCCGGCTGATCCGCGGCTGCGTGATCCGAGCCGGCACGCTCGCCTACGTCGAGGCGGCCCGCACGTGCGGCGCCGGGCCACTGCGGGTGATCACCCGGCACGTCGTCCCGAGCATCCACCACCAGGTGCTGTCCTACACCGCGCTGCACTTCGGCCTGGCGATGCTCGCCATCGGCTCGCTCAGCTACCTCGGGTTCGGCGAGGCCCCGCCGTCGGCGGAGTGGGGCGTGCTCATCGCCGGCGGCCAGAAGTACCTGGCGCACGCCTGGTGGGTCGCCATCATCCCCGGCCTGGCGCTCACCGCCGTGGTCGTGCTGCTCAGCCGCCTCGCCTACCTGCTCCAGGAGGACCACGCATGACACCGCTCGTCAGGGTCGCCGATCTCACGGTCGCCTATCGCCGCCGGCACGGCGACGCCGAGGACACCGCGCTGGCGGCCGTGTCCCTGGACATCCCGCGCGGTCAGGTGACCGCGGTGATCGGCGAGTCCGGCTCCGGCAAGAGCACGCTCGCGCACGCGGTCGTGCGGCTGCTCCCGCCCAACGGGCACATCGCGGCCGGCCGCGTCGAGTTCGCCGGCGAGGACGTGCTGTCGCGCGGCGACGAGGAGTTCCGCCCGCTGCGCGGCCGGCACATCGGCTTCGTGCCGCAGGACCCGGTCGCCTCGCTCAACCCCACCAAGACGATCGGCGCGCAGCTGCGCGAGGCGTTCCGGCTCGCCCGCTCGCCGTTGTCGCCGGGCGAGGTCGAGGACCGGATCCGGCAGGACCTGGCGGACGTGGGGTTCGCCGACCCCGAGGCCCTGCTGGCCCGCTACCCGCACGAGCTGTCCGGCGGCATGCGCCAGCGCGTGCTGGTCACCATCGCGTTCTCGCAACGCCCGGAGCTGGTCATCGCCGACGAACCCACGAGCGCGCTGGACGTGCTGGTCGGGCAGGAGGTGCTGCGCGCCATCCACGCCGCCCGCGCCCGCCACGACACCACGGTCGTGCTCATCACCCACGACCTCGTGCTGGCCAGCCGCAACGCGCAGTCCGTGGTGGTGCTGGAACGCGGCGCCGTGGTGGAGTCCGGCCCCGTCGCCGAGGTCTTCACCCGGCCCCGCCACGCCTACACGAAGGCGCTGCTGGCCAGTTCCACGCGGGTGGCGCAGGGGAGGGTGCTCGGCATCGCCGAGGCCCACCTGCGCCGGGCCGAACGCGCCGCCCCCGCCACGCCGCCCGGACCGCCGGTGATCGAGCTGGTCTCCGTGTCCAAGCGGTTCGGCACCGCCCGGCGCGGCACGCAGGCCGTGGACGACGTGTCCCTCACCGTGCCGCGCGGCACGACGTTCGCGCTGGTGGGGGAGTCGGGGTCGGGCAAGACCACCACCGGCAGGCTGATCCTCGGCCTGGAGCGACCCGACCGGGGGACCGTCCGCGTGCTGGGCCGCGACGTGCCGGGCCTGCGCCGCGCCGGGCTGCGCGCCCTGCGCCGGGACATGCAGGTCGTGTACCAGAGCCCGTTCGAGTCGCTGAACCCCCGGCTGTCGCTGCGCGCCATCGTCGCCGAACCCCTGGACGCCTACCGGGTCGGCCACCGCCGGGAACGCGACGCCCGCGTCCGGGAACTGCTGGAGCTGGTCCGCCTGCCGCAGTCCTACCTGGACCGCAAGCCGCGCGAGCTGTCCGGCGGCCAGCGGCAGCGGGTGGCGATCGCCAGGGCGCTGGCCCTGCGGCCGGAACTGCTGGTCCTGGACGAGCCGGTGTCCGCGCTGGACGCCACCGTGCAGGCCCGGGTGCTGGACCTGCTCACCGAACTCCAACGGGAGCTGGGCCTGACCTACTTCCTCGTGACGCACGACCTCGCCGTGGTGGCCGACATCGCGCAGCACGTCGCGGTGATGCGCGCCGGCCGGGTGGTGGAGCACGGCCCGACGTCGGACGTCGTCCTCACCCCGCGCGACGACTACACCCGCGCGCTGCTCGCGGTCTAGGCGGTCGCCCCGACGACCGCCTGGATGTCCACGTCCAGCACCGTCGACACGGCCGGCAGCACGCGGCACCCGGCGCGGTACTGCTCCAGCAGCAGGTCCACCTCCGGCTCGGCCAACCCGTCCACCACCACCTCGACCAGCACCCGGCCGACCTTGAGCCGGTTCGGCGTGTAGCGCGAGGTCCGCGCGCGGACGTGCACCGCCCGCGTGCCCGGGTTGTCCGCGTCGGGGTCGCCGTCGGCCCGCAGCACGTTGAGCAGGTTGACCACCAGCGCCGAGACCAGCAGGTCCAGCGGGCCGGGCGCCCGGCCCGGCCCGCCCGTGGCGACCGACCCGTCCGCGAGCAGCTCGAACGAGGGCCCCTGCACCGCGAACCGGCCCCGGACGTCCGTGGTGCAGCCGGTGATGGCGCTGATGTAGTCGTATCCGCTCATCTGCTCTCCAACAAGCGCGAAGTGGCGCGTCCAGTGTGCGTCACCCGAGCGAGCGGAACAGCGGCGTACCGCCATCTGGACACTGTGGACGGGTCAGCGCTTGGCCAACTCGGCGGCGAAGATCGCGGACGCCTTCTTCAGCACGTCGATCTCCTCCTGCATGGCCCCGATCCGCTCGTGCGCCGACTCCAGCTCGGCCTCCAGCTCGGCGATGCGGGCGAGCAGCCGCTCCCGCGGCGCCTGCCGGAGCCGGGCGGCCTCGCCGGCGCTGAACATGCCGTCGTCGAGCCGCTTCACCCAGATCCGCAGGGACTGCTCGCCGACCTCGAACTCCTCGGCCACCTCGCGCAGGATCGACCGGTTGCCGGGCTCGGCCTGGCGGCGCTCGACAACCCGGCGGACAGCGGCGGCGCGCACCTCGTCGCTGTACTTCCGCTCGAACGCCATGGCCGCCCTTCCGTCAACACCGTCTCGACACAGCGTAACGAGTGGCGCCGCCTCCCGGACCACGACGGGCGGTGTCGCGCGTGCCCCGGATCGCCGGTCCGGGGCACGCGTCACGGCGGGGGAGGGCTCGCCGGACCGTCCACTGCCGAGCCCCGCGTCGCGCCGGGTCCGGCCTACCCCGCGGTCACGCTCCACCGGACGGGCAGGGCGCGGAGCCCGCGCAGCGCCCCGAACGTGCGCTCGGCCCGGTAACCGGGCACGGGCTCGAAATCCGGCAGCGCCGCCAGCAACTCCTGCACCACCACGCGCAGTTGCAGCCGGGCGAGGTGCACGCCCAGGCAGCGGTGCGGGCCGGCACCCCAGCCCAGGTGCCGGTCCGGCCGCGGCCGGTCGAGCCGGAACACGTCCCCGTCCGGGAACAGGTCGGCGTCGCGGTTGCCGCTGCCCCACAACAGCAGCACCCGGTCCCCGCGGCGCAGCGGCACACCGGCCAGCGCGGTGGCCCGCCGCACGGTCCGCCCGGTGGCCGCGACCGCCGACTCGTGCCGCACGCTCTCCTCCACCAGGGCCGGGATCAACGCGGGATCGGCCAGCACCCGCTGTCGCAGCTCCGGGCGCGTGCCCAGGACCAGCGCCGTGTTGGCGATGGTGTCCGCGGTGGTCAGCGTGGCCGCCGCGACCATCATGACCGCGTGCTTGAGCAGGGCGTCGTCGTCCACGTCGTGGTCGCGGACCCGGGCGTTGACCACCGCGCCGAGCACGTCGCGGTGCTCCGCCTCGCCCCGCCGGGCGCGGATCAGCTCCAGCAGGAGTCCCGCCGGCCGGTGCGCGGACCCCGCCGGGGTCGAGGTGAACAGCTCCCGCGCCAACGCCGAGAACTCCTCCCGGCGGTCACCGGGCACGCCCAGCAGCGCGGCGGTGACCAGCGGCGGCACCACCGCCGCGAAGTCGGCCACCAGGTCGGCCTCGCCGCGCGGGCGCAGGTCGGCCAGCACCCCGCGGGCGACCGACCGGATGTACGGCTCGTGCCGCGCCGCGGCGTCGCGGCTGAAGAACGGCCGCATCACCCGTCGCCACCGCGTGTGCTCGGGCCGGTCGCTGTCGAACAGCGGGGCGGACACGCCCTCGGGCGTGGGCAGCGCCATCGTCGCCCCGAGCCCTTCGACGGCCGAGCTGAACGTGGCGTCGTCGGTGGCCACCTGCCGGATGTCCCGGGCGCGGGTCACCACGTGGAACCCGCCGTGCGCGTCGCTGCGCGCGACCGGGCAGCGCTCCCGCAGCTCGGCGGTGCGGTCGTGGATGACCTCGCCCACCCCGGGCGCCGAGTGGTCGAAGCGCGCCACCCACTCCGGAGCGTCGTACCGCGCCGTCCCGCCGGACGCCACGTCCCCGCCCACGGCGATCGGATTTCCCACACGAACCCCCAGATCCTGGACACGACCCATCGCCCGGCGAGAGCGCCGGGCGAAGGACGGATCACCCTGTTGCGAACGAATTCCCGCGCGGCCGTCGGCGCTGTCACAGGCGTATCGGCCACGCGGTGAACCCGGTCGATTCTTCCAGGAGTCTGGGAGCGCTCTCGCACGTAGGGCGACGGGTGTCCACGACCTCCGCGACATCGGTGGAGCGGTGGAATCCGAGACCTGCGGGCACCCGAAGGTCCCCAACGGCGGTGCGTGGTCGGATCGGGGCCTCCCGATCCGACCACGCACCCGGGTGCTCGGCCGTCAGGCCGACGCCCACGGGGTCAGGCCCATCCGGACCGACGACAACCCGGCGTCGTCCGGCCGGAAGTCGACGTCGACCCAGTAGTTGGCGCCGTTGCCGGAGATGCGCGGGAACCCGCTGCCGGGGACGTACACACCGGACGCCTCGCCTCCCTCCGAGGCCAACGGCGGTGAAACGACCGTCCTGCCCCACAGGAAGTACTGCTCGTTGAACGAGTACCGCCCGTCGGACACGGTGTAGGAGGCGACGTAGGTCTCGCCGCTCACGATGGCCACGGGCTCGGCGAACCTCAAGGTCTGCCAGCCGGTGTCGGTCTCCCCGGTGAACGTGCCGGTCGCGATCCGCACGCCGGACGAGGTCCACAGGGAGCCCGTGTGGGTGCCGGTGCTGCCGTCGCTCTTGTGGAACCTCACCCCGTCCACCCAGCCGTCACGCGTCGAGGAGAACCGGATGCCCAGCTCGTACGCGCCGGAGTCGGTCAGGGACCGGGAGGTCGGCACCGCCGCGGCGCTGAACAGCGAGCACGGGCAGTCCGTCGTCGGGACCGTGGTGAAGCTCCAGGTGTCCATCGCCGCCATGGTGTTGCCGTTGACGTCGGCGACCTGCACCCGGGCCTGGTACCGGGTGCCGGGCTTGAGGGCGCCGTTCGCGGTCCAGGTCAGGGTCCTCCGGTCCGCCGAGGCGGTGGAGGTCCCGTGCAGGAACCCGCCCGAGCTGTCGAGCAGCGTGATGACCGCCGACAGCGGGTCGACCGGCTCGCTGAACCCGAGGGTCAACGGCTGGTCGAGCGCCACGTCCGTCGTGCCCGCGGCGGGCGTGCGGCTGTCGAGCGTGGGGCGGGTGGAGTCGCCGTTGAGGCTCGTGCGGTACACGGGGGCGACCCAGTAGTTCGACGCGGCGTGCCCGGAGGTGGGGAACCCGCCCCCGTAGCGGTACAGCCCGTTGGGGCTCGACGGGCTGTCCGGCGGCACGCTGATCGACCCGAAGGTCATCGGGTGCTGCACCTCGAAGTACCGCTGCGTGACCCCGTAGCGGCCGCTGGGCGCGAAGTAGGACGCCACGTACGTGGTACCGGCCTCCACGGGCACCGGTTGCGCGAACATCAGGGTCTGCCACCCGGTCGTGGTCTCGTTGGCGAACGTGCCGGTCGCCAGCAGCGTCCCCGTGGACGTCCAGAACGACCCGGTGTGCCAGCTGCCGCCGCCCACGCCCTTGAAGAACCGGACGCCCAGCACCTCGCCCCGGCCCGCGAACCGGACCTTGACGCCCAGTTCCACCGGCTGCGCGTCCTCGACGGTGGGCACGGCCGGGCTGAAGTAGTCGTCCCACAGCGTGCACGGGCACTCCGTCCGGCGTTCCGCGCCGGTGATGAACCGCCAGATGTAGGTGCCGGACTGGTTGCCCGCGGCGTCACGCGCCCGCACCGTCGCGATGTACGGCGTGGTGTAGGTCAACGCGTTCCAGGGGGTGAACTGGACGGTTCTGCCGCCGCTCTGGACGGACGTCTGGCCGGTCACCGTGCCGGCGGCGCCGAACAGCGTGAACTCCACCGAGTTCGGCACGACCGGTTCGTCGAACGTCGCGGTGAGCTGGGGCCGCGTGCCGACGCTGCCGGCGCCGTCGACCGGGGTGGTGCCGAGCACGTAGGGAACCCTGGTGTCCGCGCCGGGCTCGGGCGCCCAGACCAGGTCGACCCAGTAGTTCGCGTCGGACGGGGAAGCGGTGTCCGGGAAGCCGCCGCCCTGCCGGAACACGCCGTTGGCGCCGTCGACCCCGGTTCCGAGGCCGGTCAGCGGCTCCAGGTAGCGCGACTCCCGGAAGTAGTCGCGGTCGTAGGAGTACTGCCCGCGGGGCGCCAGATAGGAGGCGACGTAGGTGGTGTCGCGGGTCACCCGCACGGGCTCCGGGAGGACCAGGGTCTGCCAACCGCTCGCGGTCTCGTCGCGGAACGTGCCGGTCGCGAGCAGCGCCCCGGCGGAGGTCCAGAGGGAGCCGGTGTGCGTCCCGGTGTTGGTCCGCGCCTTGTGGAACCGGATGCCCCGCACGTACCCGTCGGACGTCGCGCGCCACTTCACGCCCAGCTCGACCGGCGCGTAGTCGGTCGAGGTCGCCGCCGGCACGTCGGAGTCGGACCACAGCCCGCACGGGCAGACCCGGGCCTCGACCGACGTCTGCGCGGCCGCCTCGTCGATCACGGCGTCCGCCGAGTCCAGGGCCCGGACCCGCAACTGCGCGGTCCCCGAGGTCGCGGGTGTGAACGTGTGGCTCCAGTTCACCTGCCCGGCCCGCCACGAGGCCGCGCGCCACGCCACACCGCCGTCGGTCGACACCTCGACCGCGTCGATCGCGCCCTCGTCGGTGACGGTGCCCGCGAACGTGTAAGGCTCGCCCACCTTCGCCGTCGGCGGGACGTCGGTGAACCCGGTCGAGGTCGCGGCGACCGCCACCGACCCGTGCGACCCGACCGGCACGACCGCCAACGCCGAGGCGAACACGGCGACCGCCAGTAATCGAGCCGCCGACGTGCCGGCTCTGTTCCGTGTCGGAACACTGGACAACATGCAACCCCCACCATTGCCCGCAGAGCCTCGGTCGGCCCCGGTTCACTGGCGGAGATCGGGCGGCGGCAGCGCGCCGTTACCGCGTTAGGCCCAATGCGGTGCGCGATAGTCCTTGTGGTGCAAGGAGTTGCCGGCGTGGACCGCGTTCCTGCGGAGAACGCGGCGAACCGGCGCCGGCCGGTCCCGGGGGACCGGCCGGCGCCGTCCACTCAGGACGATCGACGTGCGGTGACGAGGAGTCGCCCGTCGCCGACCGCGTACGGTTCGCCCTTCGGGCCGGCGAACAGCCCGAAGTCGCCGAACCCGTTGACCGACAACAGGTCGAGCACCTGCGCCACCGTGTGCACGTGGTGGACCGCGGTCACGTCGAGTTCCTCCGGGCCGCGGGTGAACCGGTAACGGCTGAGCAGGCGGCTCCCGGCGACGTCGTATTCGCTGGTCGCGAGGACGGTGATGTCGCCGGTCCGCATGGTCCGCGGCTCGGCCCGGAAGGCGGGCAGCACCGACTCGGCGGCCGTGGCGACGTCGACGACCAGGCCGCCGCCGGGCCGGACGGCGTCGCCCAGCGCGGCCGCGAACCGCCGCAGTCCGTCCGGCTCCAGGTAGCCGAAGCTGTTGCCGAGGCAGACCGCGGCGTCGAACCCGCCGTCGCGCGGGACGTCCCGCATGTCGGCGTGGACGAACTCGACGTCGAGGCCCGCGGCGGCGCGCCGGGCGTGCCCGATCGCCTCCGCGGACAGGTCGACCCCGGTCACGCGGTGCCCGCGCCGGGCGAACTCCAGGCTGTGCCGCCCGCTGCCGCACGGCACGTCCAGGACGCGCGAGCGCGGCGCGAGGCCCAGGCGTCGCTCGACGAAGTCCACTTCCTCGACGGTGACCTCCGGCGGCACGGCGCGCCGCCAGAACTCGTTGGGCAGTTCGGTGAAGAAGTCCACGTACCAGGTGGACGAGGGTTTTCCGGACATGGGGAAGCTCCCTGTGGTGCATCGGCTCTGGTCAGGGCGATGTCACCGGGCGACCCGGGCCGTCACGCGGCCTCGGTGCGGTGGCCCGGTGCGAGGCTCCGGGCAGCCATGGCTTCCTCCACGGTCAACGGTCACCCGGACGGTAGCAGGAGTCGGCCGGGTGGGTGCACGGGTTTTCCGTGCGACCGCCACCGCGCGACCCGGCCGCGCCGCGCCTCCTGGCCTTGCCTTCCCGGCCGCGCCTCCCTGATCGCGCCTTCCCGACCGCGCCTTCCCGACCGCGCCTTCCCGGCTGTGCCTGCCGTGCGCGACTTGCATGCCATGCCCGTGCCCGTGTCGGGCGCGCCGTGCCTCCCCGGCTGTGCTGGACCGTGCCTGCCGTGCCGCGCGTGCCTGGCCGGTCGGTGCGCGTCGTCGGGCGTTCCGTCACCCGGACGGGTTCCGCCGCGCCCGGTCCTCGGCGGCGTCGAGCGCCGGCACGAGCGGTGCGAGGGTGGTGCGGATCAGGTCGGGCAGCGAGCCGGCCGGCACGACGAGCCCGCCGGCCGCTGAGCCGGGTCGGGCCCAGCGTTCGAGCGCGATCCCGACCGCGGCGGCGACGCTCGCCGCCAGCACCCGCGGCGTGTCGGAGTCGGTGTCGCCCAGGCGGTGGGCGATCGCCTCGGCGAGGGGGTGCTCGATCGCGCCCGCGGTGCCGACGAACGCGTGGCGCAGCGCGGGACGCGTGGTGATCAGCAGCAACGCGTCGCGGTGCCGCTCGCCCGGGTCGGTGTACTGCGCCACGATCGCCTCGACCACCGCGTGGGCGAGACGGTCTCCGGCGGGGCGCGCGGCCACCGCCGCGGCGATCCCGGCCTCCCGCTCCGCGGTGACGGCGGCGACGATCGCCTGCTCCCGGCTGGAGTAGTAGTTGTTGTAGGTCCTCGGCGAGACGCCGGCCGCCTCGGCGATGTCGTCCACGCGCACGTTCTCGGGTCCGCGTTCCAGGGCCAGTCGCAGCGCCGCCTCGCGCAACGCCTCCCTGGTGGCCTGCTTCTTCCGTTCGCGCAGCCCGGTCCGCCGTGTCGTCACGCGGCCAGCATCCCAGCTTGAGGTGCGTCCGCGCAAACTTGCGTGCACGCACTTTTTGCGCCTAGCCTCGGTGGCACCACAGAGACGAGGAAGGACCGAGCCGATGCGTGGCAAGGGGATCGCGTACGACACGGGCTTCGTGACCAACGGTCGCAACTCCCGCGAGAGCTTCGACCCGGACGTCGTGCGGCGCGAGCTGACCATCATCCGCGACGACCTGCACTGCACCGCCGTGCACGTCGTGGGCGGCGATCCCGAGCGGCTGGAACTGGCCTCCCGGTGCGCCGCCGACCTGGGGCTGGAGGTGTGGTTCTCGCCGTACCCGCTCGACCTGACGAGCGCGGAGGTGCTGTCGCTGTTCACCGACTGCGCGCAGCGGGCGGAACGACTTCGGCGGGACGGGGCCGAGGTGGTGTTCGTCGCCGGCGTCGAACTGAGCATCATGAACCGGGGCTTCCTGCCCGGCGAGACCCTGGAGCGGCGGTTGGAGCTGCTGCTGAGCCGGCCGGAGGGCCGGGCCGAGCGGATGGCCGAGGCGGGCGCCCGCCTCGACGACTTCCTCCGCGAGGCCGTCCCCGCGGTCCGCGCGCGGTTCGGTGGCCGGGTGACCTACGCCTGCATCCCGTTCGAGCGGGTCGACTGGGCGTTGTTCGACATCGTGTCGGTCGAGCTGATCCGCTCCGCGGAGGTCGCCGACCGGTACCGGGAAGCGGTGCGCGGGCTCGTGGCGCAGGGCAAGCCGGTCGCGATCACCGGGTTCGGCACCGCCACCTGGCGCGGCTCGGGCGACGTGGCCCCGCGCAGCATGGAGATCGTGGAGCACGACGAGGCCGGCAACCCGGTCCGCCTGACCGGCGACTACGTCCGCGACGAGGAGGGCCAGGCCGCCTACCTGCGCGAGCTGCTGGAGATCTTCGACGCCGAGGGGGTGGACAGCGCCTTCGCGTACCTCTTCGCCCTCTACAGCCACCCGCACCGCCCGGACGACCCGAGGCGCGACCTCGACCTGGCGAGCTTCGGCGTCGTCAAGGTCCTGGAGGGCCGCAACGGCGACACCTACCCGGACCTGCCGTGGGAACCGAAGGCCGCCTTCGCCGCGCTGGCCGACCACTACCGCGGCTGACCTCTGCCGCAGCCGACCACTACCGTGGCCGACGCTGCCGCAGCTGACCACTGCCGGGGCTGACCACGGGCGACAGCGCCCCGCCCCGTCGATCCCGCCGGTGGTCCGGCCGTCGCGTCCGACCTCCGGCGGAAGCGGGTTCCGGAACCGCCGTTCGGGGTACACGAGCGCCATGAGCGCTGAAGACCTGAACTCGTACGCCGACCCCCAGGGCACCGGGTCGCCCGACGCCGTCGAAGACGACCCGGCGGCGTTGAACAGCGCCGAGGACCTGGACGAGGACCGCCTCCGCAAGGACCCGCTGGAGGCGGGGATGGACCCGCCCGAGCACTGGTCCGGCGTGACCAAGTACGGCATGACGCCGTGGGAGGAGTCCCACCCCCGCCCGCTGGACCAGCGGCTCGCCGAGGAGCAGCCCGACGTCGAGCCCGGCGCGCCCGCGCCCGAACCGGTCGACCGGGGCGAGCCGTCGGACCTGGGCGATCCGTCGGAGCCCGGCGAGGACGTGGCGAGCTTCGACGCCGACGCGATCTCGCAGGACGAGCCGGAGTTGGTGCGCACCGACCAGCCGGAGGAACTGGTGCGCGCCGACCCGGACACGCTGTCGCGCGAGGAGGAGATCCGGGCCGAGGCCGTGGGCCGCGGCCAGGCGGCCGACGACTACTGACCGCCCGGTCCGGCCTCCGCGACCCCGCGCCCGGCCCTCGCGTTCGCCGATCGCCGGCGGACGACCGGCGGCCGGGCGCGGGGACGCCGCGGGTGATCGACCCCCGCGTTGTGCGAAGGATGGGCGGAAACCGTATGTTCGACTTCCGACGAAGCGCCGGCGTGCGGCCGGGGCCGATCAGCGCGGCCCGTCGGAAGTCGAGAAGTTCGGACACGGAGGAGAACCGGCCACCGATGCACACGTCGTTCCACACCACCGTTCGTCACGCGGGCAATGGTCGAACCGTGGTGGACGTCGTCGGCGACCTCGACGTGGTCACGGCGAAGCTGCTGTTCGACCAGGGGTGCTGGCTGCTCGCCGACGGCCACCGCGACCTGCTGCTGGACATGTCCGGCCTGACCTTCTGCGACTCCTCCGGCCTGAGCACCATCATCAACCTGTGGCAACGGGCCGAGCAGGCGGGCGGCGACCTCGCCCTGGTCGCCATCACCGACCGGCTCGCCGGCATGCTGCGCGTCACCGCGACGGACACGCTCATCACCGTCCACCCGGCCACCGAGCTGGGCCACCTCGCGCCCCCGGTGGCGACCGAGCCCGCCTGACCGACGACGCCGCGGCCCGGTGGACCCCGCCACACCCGCGCCCCGCGAAGCCCTGCCGCGCCCGGCCCGCTCCGCCGTGCCCGAGCCCAGCGGACCGCGCCACGATCGGCGGACCGCCCGGCCCGCCGGTCAGACGCCGACCGGCACGTCACCGCGCAGGGTGATGCGGTGCATCACGCGCCGCTGGTCGCCGTAGTCGTCCACCGCGTAGTGCGCCGTGCTCCGGTTGTCCCAGACCACCACGTCGCCCTCGCTCCACCGGTGCCGCACGGTGAACTCGGGGCGTCCCACGGCGGCGAAGAAGACGTCCAGCAACGCCCTGCTCTCCGCCTCCGTCACGCCCAGCAGCCGGGTGGTGAAACCGGGGTTCACGAACAGGCTGCGCCGTCCCGACTCGGGGTGCGTGCGCACCACGGGGTGCTCGACGGGTTCCAGGGAGCGGACGCGCTGCCCCTCCCACGTGTTGCCCTCGCCGCCCAGCCGCTCGCGCAGGTACTCCTCGAAGTCCTTGCGCCCGTCGTGCAACGCGGTCAGCTTGTCGGCCAGCGCGCGCACCGGCTCGGACAGGTGCAGGTACGCCGCCTCCAGGTCGGTCCAGCACGTGTCGCCGCCGGTCGGCGGCAGCGTCACGGCCCGCAGCACCGAGCCCAGCGGCGGGCGTGCCATGAACGTGACGTCGGTGTGCCAGACGGGCGCCTTGCCGCCGTCGCCCGCGTCCAGCACGTAGATCTCGGGGTGGTCGGCGTCCAGGCCGGGCACGACGGGGTGCGCCGGCGTCAGCTCGCCCAGCGCGGCGGCGAACGCCCGGTGCCCGGTCGGGGTGAGCGACTGGCCCGGGAACACCAGCACCTTGTGCTCGACCAGGGCGGCCCGCAGCGGCGCGGCCGCCTCGGTGGACCGGATGTCGTCGAGGTCCACGCCGGTGACCCGGGCGCCGAGGGTGGGGGTCAAGGGCTCGATGTGCGTCACGATCTCTCCCTACTGGTCAGGCCGCCACGGCCCGGACGGCGCCCGCCACCTCGCCGCGCAGCGCGGCGAACTCCGCCGACCCCCGCAGCTCGTCGGCGGACACCCCGGACCGGGGCAGCGGAACGGGCAGGTCCAGCGCGACCCGGCCCGGCCGGTCGGACAGCACGACCACGCGGCTGGCCAGGAACACCGCCTCGTCCACGCTGTGCGTCACGAACACCACGCCGCGCTCGCCGTCGGTCAGCGAACGGACGTCCTCCTGGAGCCGTTCGCGGGTCAGCGCGTCCAGCGCGGCGAACGGCTCGTCCATCAGCAGCAGCCGCGGCCGGGCGGCCAGCGCCCGCGCGATCGCCACGCGTTGCTGCTGCCCGCCGGAGATCTCCCACGTGCGGCGCGGTCCCAGGGCGGCGAGACCGACCTGGTCGAGCAGCTCACGGGTCCGGCGCGGCCGTTCGGCGCGCGGCACGCCGGCCCAGCGCAGCGCGGTGGCGACGTTGCGGCCCACGGTCTGCCACGGGAACAGGCGGGGCTGCTGGAACACCGTGCCGACGTCACGGCCCGCCACGGGTGGCGCGCCGAGCACCCGCACCACCCCCGCGGTCGGCCGCTCGAACCCGCCGGCCAGCCGCAGCAGGGTGCTCTTGCCGGACCCGGAGGGGCCGACCACGACCAGGAACTCGCCGGGGTCCACCCGCAGGTCCAGCGGCCCGAGGGCGGGCACGTCCGCGCCCTTGGCCCGGTAGCGGTGCTCGACGTCGACCAGCTCCACCAGCGGCTCACCCACGGGGTGCCCGCAGTGCCGCGCGGAACGTCGCCAGGTCCGGCACCGAGTCGACCTTCTTCTGGTCGTGCAGGAACTCGGCGGTGGCCCGGAGCTGCTCGGCGAGCTTGCCCGGCGCGTCGGCGGTGCCGAAGTACCCGGGACCGAGCTGCTCGGCGTGGTCGACGTAAATGTTCTGCTTGAGCTGCGACAACGCGTCGTCCACGCTCGCCCCGATCTGCCGCGCCACCGCCTCGGCCACCACCCGGGGCTCGGTCTTGATCTTCTTGATGGCGTCGTCGGTGGCGGCCAGCCACCGGTCGAGCACGTCGCCGTTGGCCTCGGCGAACTCCTTGCGCACCACGGTGAACGTGAGGGTCGGCCTGCCCGCGGCGGCCAGCTTCGCGCTGTCGGTCAGGGTCACGCCGTCGCGCTGGAGCACGCTCAGGACCGGCGTCCACACGTACGCGCCGTCGATGTCGCCGCGCTGCCAGGCGGCCTGGATGTTCTGCGGCTCCAGGTCCACCAGCGTCACCGAGGCCGGGTCGACGCCCGCCTGCTGGAAGGCGGCCAGGAGGCTGTAGTGCGCGGTGGAGCTGAACGGGACGGCGACCTTGCGGCCCACCAGGCCCTTGATGTCGGTGACGCCACTGGCGTTGCGCACCACCAGCGCCTCGCTGTCGCCGATCACGTTGAGCAGCTCGACGACCTGGTACGGGATGTTCAGCGGCGGGCACAGCCCGGCCGCGGCGGGGCTGCTGCCGATGACCGCGAGGTCGATGGCGCCGCCCAGGAACGCGGTGTTGATGCTCGCGCCGGAGTCGAACGACGTCCAGGAGATCCGGTGGTCGGGCAGCGCCTTCTCCAGCACGCCCTGGTCCTTCACCAGGAGCGTGCTGTCGGCGAAGTTCTGGTACGCGACGCGGACCTCGCGCCCGCCGGGCGCGGACGGCGACGAGCCGCCCACCCCGCACGCCGCCAGCACCGGGGCGGCGGCGAACAGGGACAGGACCGATCTGCGGGTGACGGACATGGTGGTGCTCCCGGTGTCGGCGCTCACGCCCGCCCGCGCCACGGCGAGACGGCGCGTTGCAGCGCGAGGATGGCGGTGTCGATGAGCAGCCCGGTCACGCCGATGACGACGAGCCCGAGCAGGACGACCGCGGTCTGGTTGTAGCGCTGGGCGTTGAGGACCATGCCCCCGATGCCGTCCGCGCCGTTGACGGTCTCGGCGGCCACGACGGAGCTGTAGGCCACGCCCACGGCCAGCCGGACGCCGGTGAGGATCTCGGGCGCGGACGCGGGCAGCACCACCGTGCCGACCACGCCGAGCCTGGAGGCGCCGAGCGCGTGCGCGGCCTCCACGTACTGGCGGTTCACGCCCGTCACCGCCGCCGCGGTGGCGACCGCGACCGGCGGGAACGCGGCCACCACGAGCAGGTAGACCTTGGGTTCCTCGTCGATGCCGAACCAGATGACCAGCAGGCTCAGGTAGGCCAGCGGCGGCAACGCGCGCAGGAACGTCACGAACGGCTCGGCCACCGCGCGGACCAGCGGGACCAGGCCCATCAGCAGCCCGAGCCCCACCCCGACCAGGATGCCGTAGGCCGAGCCGTAACCGACGCGCCGCAGGCTCACCCCGAGCCGCTCGACCACTGTGGACCCCGCGTACCCGCCCTGCCCGTTGCCGCTGTCGGAGGCGGCGAGCAGCTGGTCCCACACCTGCACCGGTCCGGGCAGCACCGCGGGCGGCCAGAACTCCGCGAGCACCAACAACTCCCACACCGCGACCAACGCGCCCACCGCCGCGACCCGCACCAGGACCGCGTGCGTGGCGGACAACGCGGCGCGCCGCGGTTCTTTCTGCGCCATGGGAGAACTCCGGACCGGAAAGGGAGGTGATCAAGCCGGGGGTGAATGTACAGAAACGCGTCGGTCCGAATCGCCTTTCCCGGAACGTGGACACCTTCGTCCGGAGTCCTTGCGCCGCCGGGCTTTCCATGACATCGACGGGCGCTTGATCTCCCGGATGACGGGATTCCCGTCGTTCTCCGAACAATTCGGTGTACGACGTGTCGGGCTCCGGTGGAAAGGCGGACCCGTGGCCCTCGTGGAACCCCGGGACCTCGTGCCCGTCACGCCGGATCGCGCCGACACCAACCCGCACGAATGATTTCCGACCGGTACGGGCGTCGTATTCGGCGCGGCGGAGGCGGCGGGCGCGGCCCGTCGTCCCGGCACGAGCCGTGCCCGTCCGTCAACTGACAACGCCCTCGCACCACCGCGCCGGACGGGCGGTGGTGGTTAGCGTGAGCGGATCCGCACCACGGAGGTGGCATGGACCACACACCTGTCCGTCGCGGGCCTCGGCGCCCCGTCCTGCTGATCGCGACCGCGCTCTCGGTCGCCGCGCTCACCACCGGCAACACCGGCGTGACCGCCGCTCCGCTCGACGACCCACCGCACCACTGGCAACAAGACCACTGGCCGCAACGGCAGCCGTGGCAGGAAACGCGCGACTCCGCCCGCGTGGCGGCGCAGGCCGGGTTCCCCGGCCCGATCGACCCGCAGAACTGGGTCAACCCCGACCACATGACGTGGGAACGGGACTACCGGAAGGTGCCCGGCACCAACTGGGCCGACCCGTCGGTGAAGGGATCGGTGCGCAACTTCAAGGGCGCGCTCGTCCTGCTGGACTACCCGAACCAGCCGTTCGTCGTGACCCAACCGGAGCGGTCGACGGTCTTCGGCAACCCCGGCGCGGCCGCCCACGACATCCCGCGCGACCAGGTCGCCCGGTTCTACCGGGACTTCCTCAACACGCCGAACGATCTCAACCGCGGCCACACCGTGCACGAGTACTGGATGGAGGACTCCGGCGGGCGCTACGGCGTCGAGCTGACGGCGTTCGGCCCGTACACGATGCCGGGCAAGGACCACGAGTACGCCATGGAGTTCCAGGGCGGCGCCGCCTGCCCGGCGGGCGACACCTGCGACCGCGACATCCGCACCGACGGCAACGCCGCCTGGGTGGCCGACGTCGGCCCGGCCGTGCCGCGCGGGTACGACTTCGTCTACTTCCTGTCCGCGGGCCAGGACGAGTCGGGGACGTGGCAGGAGTTCGGGATGATGAAGTTCCCGACGAAGGAGGACGTGCCCGACGAGTTCGGCCCGCCCGACCCGGCCCTGCCGAACTGGTCGCGCACCCGTTACGTCGACTGGACGTCGTGGGCCGCGGGCTCCGGCATCTGGCCCAACGCGGGCGGCGGCTCGTCCACCCAGGCGGAGAGCTCCGGCCAGGGGGTCTACGCGCACGAGCTGAGCCACCTGCTCGGCATCGGCGACAACTACAACAACCCGTACGGCAACCCGCCGCGCCGCGCCTACACCGGCATCTGGGACATGCTGTCGCGCGGCTCGTTCAACGGTCCGGGCGGCCCGCACTCCCGCTGGGTCATCCCGGCGACCGCGGGCGGGTCGATGGGCGCGCAGCACGTGCTCCGCAACAAGATCAAGCTCGGCATCGTCGACGAGCGCAACGTGCTGCGCCTGTCCAGGGAGGCGTTGGCGGGCTCCGGCGTGGTCGTCGCGGAGGTCACCGCCCGCGCCGTCCAGCCCGGCCCGGACGGGCTCGCGGGCGTCAACGTCGCCCTCGGCGCGGGCGACCTGTCGCCCGCCTGCGACGTCCGGGCGGACCCGTTGTGCGACGGCGGCGGCTACCAGAACTACACGGTCGAGGTCGTGGACCGGATGGGGGCGGACTCGTTCACGCCGGACGCGGGCGTGCTGCTGGCCAAGACCAAGAACGCGGACCTCGCGCCGTTCGCCTGGGTGGTGGACGCCAACCCGCAGGACATCGGGATGACCGACTACGTGCTGCCGGACGGGACCCGGGTGCCCATCACGGTCGGCGACTACCGGCAGCTGTCGGACGCGCTCTTCCACGCCGGCACGGGGTCGGGCAGCGAGTACGAGTACGTCGACGCGGCCAACCGGCTGCACTTCTACGTGCTCGACGTCAAGCGCGACCGGCTGGGCGTGCTGTCCTACGCGGTGGCGATCAGGTCGCTGGACGGCGCCGGCCCGCAGCGGCGTGGGGTGAGGGTCGCGCCGACCGTCGGTCGCGCCGGCCCCGACGGCGTGGCGACGTGCCGCTTCCCGCTGGTCAACACCGGACGTGCCGCCGCACCGGCCGCGCAGCACCCCGAACCGGTCGAGCGGTACCTCGACGCCGACGTGTACCGGGTGTCGGCGAAGGCGGAAGGCCGCGGCTGGTCCGTCTCGCTGCCCAACGCCCTCGCCACGGCCGGGTTCGGCGAGGAGGTGGAGGTGCCCGTCCACGCACGGCGGGACGGCGGCCCGCTGGTGTCCAAGGTGACCCTGACGGCCACGTCGGAGAGCGACCCGACCAGGACCGCGACCGCCTCCTGCACCGTGATCGGGAGGTAGCGGGGCCGCGTGATCCGGAGGGGTGGGGGGGGCGCCGCCGGGGGGGGGGGCCGGGGGGGGCGGGCGAC
>NZ_JBSGBG010000066.1:0-35658 GCF_053601135.1 Actinosynnema sp. NPDC004786
AACGGCCCCGCCACCATCCCCACCGAGTCCCGATTTGACACGGGTTCGAGTGTCCTAGGCTGGACGAAGCCGGCAGGCCTGGCGGGACGCTTTTCCCCGCCGGGCCTGCCGGCTTTGGCCTGCTCGGGGCGCTCGTAAGGGCCCCGTGTCAAATCGGGCCGGACCTCACCACCTCACCACAACCCACCCCAACCAACCCCCACCCTCACTGCATCACCCGACGCCCAAACCGCGCACTCCCGAACTCCGCCGCCTCCCCGATCAACGCCGACCCCACATCCGTGCGCCCCCGGAACCACGCGTGCCGGAACCACGCGTCCTGGTGGAACACCACATCGGCGAACAACGCCCGCCCGCCGAACCGGACGTGCCGGAAATCCGCCCGCCCCGACACCTCGGCCTGCCGCAGGTCCGCCCGCCCCGACACCTTCGCCCGCGCGAACACCAACTGGTCGGCCACCTGCGCCGACCGCAACGACACGTTCCCCGCGAACACCGCCAACCCGAACGACGCCGACCGCGCGAACAACGCTTCCGTGAACACCGCGTGCCGCAGGAACCTCGCCCCCGCGAAGTTCGCGTCACCGGTCACCGTCATCGCCTCGAACCGCGCGTCACCCAGGAACACCGCCCCCATCAGGTCCACCCGGTTCACCCGGCACCCCGACAGGTCGAAGTCCACCAGGATCGCCCCCGGCGCCACCACGTCCATCCCCGGCCAGAAATCGTCACCCGGCCGCAGGTGCGACACCAGCTCCCGCTGCACCGCCGTGCGCCACGGTGCGTCCAATCCCCGGCTCACCCCGCCCCGCAACGCCGCCAACCACGTCGTCACCACCGCCTGCCGCCGCTTGGGTGCCTGCCTGCCGATCTCGGCCAGCAGCAGCAAGCCCTCCTCCTCGCCCGCCCGGAACAGCCGGTTCGCCTCCCGCCACACCGACACCGCCGGCGGCGGTCCCGCCGGGTCCGGCCCCACCCGCCGCCGGGCGTGCTCGTCCAACAACGTCTCCGAACGCGACGCGCGCGCATGACGCACGCCAATCCAGACGATGACCAGCGCCACCGCCACGGGCCACAGCCACGACGACATACCCCCGATCATGCCCCCACCGCCTACGTCCGCGGACGTACTCCGCGTCACCGCTTCGTGGCCGACGCCGCGACGACCGGCCACGTGGAGCATCGGAACCATGCGACCAGCCGACACCCCACCCGACACACCCGCCGGCACACGACCCGGCACACGACCCGTGCGGGCCTCCGACACCGACCGCGACCACACCGCCGCCCGCCTGCGCGACGCCGTCGGCGAAGGCCGGCTCACCCTCGCCGAAGCCGACGACCGCATCACCGCGGCCTACGCCGCCGTCCACCTCCACGACCTCGCCGCCCTCACCGCCGACCTCCCCACCCCTCACCAACCACCACCGCCCGAACGCCCCCGACCACCCCTCCTCCCCGTCCTGCTGATCATCGCCACGGCCGCCTGGATCGCCTCACCGCTGCCCTTCCCCTGGCCCCTCCTCCTGCTCGCCCTCCTCGTCCACCGCGCGACCCGCCACCGGCGCCACCGCCCCCGCCCGATCACCACGACACCCCGAGGCTGATCCACTCCGACCCCGTCCCTGCCCTACAGTCCGGGCATGGACCTGACCGACGCGTGCTTCGCGGGCGCCGCCCGACAGGCCGAACTGGTGCGATCGGGCGCGCTCACCGCCCGCGACCTCGTCACCGAATGCCTGCGCCGCATCGACCGGCACGACCGCCGCCTCAACGCGTTCCGGCTCGTGTTCGCCGACCGCGCCCTCGCCGACGCCGACCGGGCCGACGCCCGCCGCGCCCGCGGCGAGGACGCGCCCCTGCTCGGCGTGCCCGTCGCGGTCAAGGAGGACATCGCCCTGGCCGGCCTGCCCACCACCAAGGGCACCGCCGCCGTCGACACCACCGCGCCCGCCGACGCCGAGATCGTCCGCCGCCTGCGCGCCGCCGGGGCCGTCGTCGTCGGCCGCACCCGCATGCCCGAACTCGGCCTGTGGCCCTACACCGAGTCCACCTGGGCCGGCGCCACCCGCAACCCCTGGTCGCCCGACCACTCGCCCGGCGGGTCCAGCGGCGGGTCCGCCGCCGCCGTCGCCGCCGGGCTCGTCGGCGCGGCCGTCGGCACCGACGGCGCGGGCTCCGTCCGCATCCCCTCGGCCTGCACCGGCCTGTTCGGCCTCAAACCACGCCGCGACCTCGTCCCGCTCACCCCCGACCGCGACGTCTGGCACGGCCTCGTCGCCGCCGGGCCCATCACCCGCCACGTCGCCGACGCCGCCCTGCTCCTGGACGTCCTCGCGCCCGGCCACGACCACGCCACCGCCGTCACCGACACCCGCGCGCTGCGCATCGCCGTGTCCCTGCGCCCCTGGGGGCCCGGCATCGCCGTCGACCCCGAGGTCCGCGACGCCGTCCTGGACACCGCCGGCCTGCTCGCCGACCTCGGCCACGACGTCTCCCGCGTCGACCCCGACCTGCGCGACCTCTCCGGACCCGCCGCGTTCGCCGCCCGCTACCTGCACAGCGCCGCCACCGGCGAAGCCGACCTCGACCGACCCGACCGGCTCGACGCCCGCACCCGCGCCGTGGCCGCCCTGGGCCGCGCGCTGCCCGCGCCCGCCGTGCGCGCCGCCCTGGCCCGCACCACCGCCCTGACCGAACGCGCCAACCGGATCTTCGACGACCACGACCTGCTGCTCACCCCCGTGATCACCCGGCCGCCGCTGCGCGTCGGCGAGTGGGACCGCCGCCCCACCCTCGCCGCGCTGCTCGCCGCCGCCCGCATGACCACGTTCCTGCCCCTGTGGAACATCACCGGCAACCCCGCCGCCGCCGTCCCCGCCGGCCGCACCCGCACCGGCCTGCCGCTGTCCGTGCAGCTCATCGCCCGCCCCGACGGCGAACGCACCATCCTCACCGCCGCCGGCCAACTGGAACGCGCCCACCCCTGGACCGACCGCCGCCCACCCGCCTACACCTGACCCCCGCGTGTCCTACGTTCCGAACACGCGTGTCCTACGTTCCGAACGCGTGAGTCCTACGTTCGGAACGCGTGAGTTCACCGCCCGGAACCCGCCGCCCGCCCCTCCAGATCGGCCCGCAACCGCCGCAACCACCCCGGCACCGGACCGCCCGCCGCCCCGACCGACTCCGACTCCACCGCCAGCACCTCCCACAACACCTCGTCCGCCCCACCACCGGCCACCTCGGCGAACACCTCCTCCCGCACCGCGGCCCACACACCCGCCGCCACCGCCACCGCCCGCAACCGCGTGTAAGCGGCCACCGACGGCGACGCCACGAACGCCCGCCGCCGCAACCCCACCGCCCGCTCGACCCACCCCGCCCGCAGGCACTCGTCCACCCCCAGGTCCGCCAACCGGGCCGCCGCCCCACGCCACCCCGTCGCCTCCAGACCCCGCTCCACCCAGTCCAACGCCTCACCCGACCGGCCCGCGTCCCGCAGCACCGTCGCCACCTGCAGGTAGTGCCACCCCGACGACAGGTCCTTCGACAGCACCAACACCTGCAGGTCCACGTCACCGGTGTGCTCGGCCAGCTCCTCCATCACCCGCAGCAACGCCCACCGCTCCCGGTCGTAACGGCCCGTCGCGCCGAACCCGATCACCGGCAGCCGCGAGAACCGCGCCACCGCCTCCGCCCGGTAGGACGCCAACCCGTCCTCGCCCAACGCCGCCGCGTACGACGCCAACCGCACCTCCGGCGGCTCGGCGAACCCCGTCTGCAACCACAGCAGCCACGCCGCCAGCTCCCGCCCGTCCGGCGGCTCCGCCGCGCACGCCACCGCGTGCAGGTCCAGCACCCGCTCCACCAGCGCCGCCCACGCCGCCCGCTGCCCACCGCCCTGCGCGGCCCTCACCAGCACCTCGGCCAGCTCCCGCGCCACCGCCACCGCGCCCGGACCGCCACGCACCCGCCGCGACAGCTCGGCCACGATCTCCGCCAGCTCCGACCACCGCCGCGACCACGGCACGTCGACACGGGCCAGCACGGCCTCCGCACGACCGGGTAAAGCGTCCACCGCGACATCCAACCGCACCGACCACCCGCCCCACGACGCCCACCCGGACGCCCGTACCGTGATCACCCGCCGCGACCACGGGAAAGGGGCGCCGGGAACCACCCCGACGCCCCTCCCGCTGCGGCCAAGATCACGACCGGCCCGTCACCCCCGCGGCTCCACCCCGCCCGCACCGGGCTCCGCCACCGGACCGGGCCCCTCGCCCAACCCCAACTCACGACCCGACCCCGACCCCGAGCCCGAGCCCGAGCCCGGACCCGCGCCCAGCGCGTCCCGCCCCGGCTCGCCCCGCTCCACCGCGGGCTGCCCCAACGGACCGGGCACCTCCTTGCGGGCCACGGCCTCCGCCGCCCGCACCGCCTCCGCCACCGCCGGGTCCGGCGCCGTGTCGAACCAGTCCGCCACCGCCGGGTCGTCCTCCTCCGGCGCGGCCGCGGGCTCCTCCGGCGCGGGCGGCTCGTAGCGGAACACCCCGTCCTCGCCCGGCGCGCCCAGCATCCGCGCGAACCCCTCCAACGCCTTGCCGTAGTCCGACGGCACCAGCCACACCTTGTTCGCGTCGCCCTGCGCCATCTGCGGCAACGTCTGCAGGTACTGGTAGGCCAGCACCTCCGGCGTCGGCCGGCCCGCCTTGATCGCCGCGAACACCTTCTCGATCGCCTTCGCCTGGCCCTGCGCCTGCAGGTAGCGGGCCGCCCGCTCACCCTGCGCCCGCAGGATCGCCGACTGCCGCTCCGCCTCCGCGCCCAGGATCGCCGCCTGCTTCGCGCCCTCCGCCGACAGGATCTGCGCCTGCTTCTGACCCTCCGCGGACTTGATCGCCGCCTCCCGCTGGCCCTCCGCGTTGAGGATCATCGCGCGCTTCTCCCGGTCGGCGCGCATCTGCTTCTCCATCGAGTCCTGGATCGAGGGCGGCGGGTCGATCGCCTTCAGCTCCACCCGCGCCACCCGGATGCCCCAGCGGCCCGTGGCCTCGTCCAGCACGCCCCGCAGCTGGTTGTTGATCTGGTCGCGGGAGGTCAGCGTCTCCTCCAGGCTCATCCCGCCCACCAGGTTGCGCAGCGTCGTGGTCGCCAACTGCTCCACGCCCACGATGTAGTTCGAGATCTCGTACACCGCCGCCCGCGGGTCGGTCACCTGGAAGTACACGACCGTGTCGATCGACACCGTCAGGTTGTCCTGCGTGATCACCGGCTGCGGCGGGAACGACACCACCTGCTCGCGCAGGTCGATCCGCGCCCGCACCCGGTCGAAGAACGGCACCAGGATGTTCAGCCCCGGCGCCGCGGTCGTGCGGTACCGGCCCAGCCGCTCGATCACCGCGGCCGTGGCCTGCGGGATCACCAGCACCGACTTGACCATGACGATCAGCACGAACAACACCAGGACCGCGATGACGATCAGCGTGGTGGTCAACTCTCCAGCCTCCACTCAGGCCCCGGACAGCACCACTGCGGTCGCGCCCGAGATCTCGACGACAGTGACTTCGGCGCCGGGCTCGATGACCTCGCGGTCCAACGACCGCGCCGACCACACCTCGCCGCCGATCCGCACCCTACCCCCGTGCCCGTCCACAGTGGACACCACGACGGCAGTGCTGCCGACCAGCGCCTCCACGCCCGACTTGTGCCCGGAACCCAGCGCCATCCGCCGCTTGATCGCGGGCCGCGCGCCCGCCACCAGCCCCAACGACACCACGCCGAACACGATCGCGCTGACGACCACGTCCGCGCCCAACGCCGACGCCCCGGCCGCGCCGAACGCGGCCAGACCGAGCATGACCAGCACGAAATCGCCCGACAGGACCTCGGCCGCCACCAGGACGACACCGAGGACCAACCAGATCAGCGCGGCCACGACCCCATCCTCGCACTTCCGCGGCCCGCGGTGGGGCGATTCACGCCGACCCGGGCTCGGTCACGAAATCGATCAACCGCTCCACCGCGCCGATCAACGGCGTCTCCAGGTCCCGGAACCCCGACACGCCCGCCAGCACCCGGCGCCACCCCTCGTGCGGCTCGCCCCAGCCCAGCGCCGCGCACACCCCCTCCTTCCACGGCACCCCGCGCGGCACCCGCGGCCACCGCGCGATGCCCACCGACGCGGGCTTCACCGCCTGCCACACGTCCACGTACGGGTGCCCGGTGACCAGCACGTTCTCGTCACGGATCGCGGAGACCAGCCGCGACTCCTTGCTGCCCTCGACCAGGTGGTCCACCAGCACCCCCAGCCGCCGCCCCGGTCCGGTGCCGAACCCCGCGATCCGGTCGGCCAGCACGTCCACCCCGTCCAGCGGCTCGACCACCACGCCCTCCACGCGCAGGTCGTGCCCCCACACCCGCTCCACCAGCTCCGCGTCGTGCAGGCCCTCCACCCAGATCCGGCTGTCGCGGGCGGTGCGGGCACGCAACCCCTCCACGCGCACCGAGCCCGACGCCGACCGCGCGGGCGCCGCGGCCCTCGGCGCGGGCCGCACCAGCGTCACCGGCCGCCCGTCCACCAGGAACCCCGCCGGGCGCAGCGGGAACAGCCGCCGCGCGCCGTGCCGGTCCTCCAGCACCACCCGGTCCTGCTCGAACCGCACCACCGCGCCGCAGAACCCCGACGCCGGGTCCTCCGCCACCAGGCCCACCTCGGCCACCACCTCGGGCACCGTCCTGCGCTTGCGGCCCGACAGCACGTCGCGGCCGTAGTCGTGTGATCGCACGGCCGGCGACGTTACCGGCCCGGCGGCCCCGACCGGCCCGCGACCGACGGGTGGTCGGGGAAGAACCCGGCGAACACCTCGCACCACGCCGCCAACCGGTCGCCGTCCACCACCGCCGACCACCTCTCGATCCCGTCCCGCAGGTCGGGCGAGGCGTAGGCGAGGTCGACCGCGTCCACCGCCGGGTCCCCGACGCACGGCCGCGGGTCGATCGCCACCGGCCCCCGCTCGCCCGCGTCCAGCACGTTGCCGAAGTGCAGGTCGCCGTGCAGCAGGGTCGCCGGCACCCGGTCGCGGGCCAGCGCCGCCGCCCGCGCGTGCGCCGCGTCGTGGTCGCCGGGGTGGCGGCGGCGCAGCAGGCCGAAGACGAAGTCGACCCGCTCCGACAACGGCGGGAACCCCTCCGGCGGGCGGATGTGCAGGGCGCGCAGCACGTCGGCCAGGGCCGGTCCGTCCGCCGCGGGCGTGCCCGGCGCCAGGCCCTCCAGCAGCAGCGCGCCCCGCGCCGGGTCCGCGGCCAGCACCCGCACCAGCCGCGGCGACGGCTCCCACGCCCGCAGCGCCGCGTGCTCCCGCACCGACAGCGCCGGCTCCGGCGTCACCTTCAGCACCACCGGCTCGCCGTCGCGCTCGCACCACAGCGCGTGCGACGTGCCGCCCGACAACGGCCGCACCACCCGCAGGCCCCAGTCCCGGCACAGGCCCGCCACCAGCGCGTCCAGCCCGTCCAGCCACGACCGCACGCCCGGCCCGAACCGGCGCGCCATGCGCCGCTCCAGCGTCGTCACCGGTCCAGCCTCAGGATGAACCCCTCCACGTCCCCGCCGCGGCCCTCGGCGAACGCCACGTCCTCGCCGACCGCGACGAACCCGCACTTGTCCAGCACCCGCAGCGACCCCACGTTGTCCACCGCCGCCCGCGCGTACACCGGCCGCAGCGGCTCCTGCCGCAGGAACGCCGCCAACGCCGCCGTGGCCAGCCCCCGACCCCAGTGCTCGCGGCCGATCCAGCACGTCACCTCGGGCCGGCCCGACCGGGTGGACCGACAAACGTGCCCCACGACCTCGCCGTCGAACACCACCGTCCGCGCCACCGCCGACTCGTCGGCCAGGATCCGCGCCCACCGCACCAGGAACGCCGCCCGGTCCGACGGGTCCGCCGGGGTGAACGCGGCCATCCGCACCGCCTCCGGGTCGCGCTGGTGGTCGAAGAACAGCAGCACGTCGGCCGCGGTCACCTCGCGCAGTTCGACGTCCACGCGGCAAGTACACCCCACGGCGCCGCGCCGCCAGAAGATCCCCCGCCGATCCGACCCGACCGGGTCACACCGGTCAGAACGCGGGCCAGGGGATCGACGGCCAGTCGTCGGACGGCTCCGGGTACACCCCCGCCGCCAGCAGCTTCTCCAGCCGCTCGGTCAACGCCCGCACCTCCGCGCGCGTCAGGTGCTCGTGCAGCTCCTGCGCCAACGGCCCGTCCAGCCGCGACCGCAGCCGCCGCAACGCCTCCACCGCCTCGCCCGGCAGCGCCTCGCCCAACCAGCCCCACAGCACCGTGCGCAGCTTGTCGTCGCTGTGCAGGCAGATCCCGTGGTCCACCCCGTACACCGCGCCGTCGGCCGCGTGCAGCACGTGCCCGCCCTTGCGGTCGGCGTTGTTGACCACCACGTCGAACGCCGCCATCAACGCCACCCGCGGGTGGTCGGCGTGCACCAGCACCGCCGGCTCCCCGTACCGGTCGTGCGCGCGCAGCACCGGACGCCACCCCGGCCGCACGTCGTCCACCGGCACGATGTCGACCAGGTCGTCGTCCTCGCGGGTGTCCACCCACAACTGCACCATGCCCGGCCCGAACGGACCCGGCCGCAGCACCGTCGGCGGCACCAGGTGCAGCCCCGCCGCCTCCGACAGCAGGAACGTCGACAGCTCCCGGCCCGCGAGCGTGCCGTCGGGGAAGTCCCACAGCGGCCGCTCGCCCCGCACCGGCTTGTACACGCACTGCGCGGTCACGCCCTCCAGGCCGATCCGGCAGAACAGCGTCGCGTTCGACGCGTCCACCAACCGGCCCTCGACCTCGATGCGGCCCCGCCGCAGCAGGTCGAGCACCCCCTCGTCCGCCGGGCCCACCGCCGTGCT
Source organism: Actinosynnema sp. NPDC004786 (assembly GCF_053601135.1). Taxonomy (NCBI): domain Bacteria; kingdom Bacillati; phylum Actinomycetota; class Actinomycetes; order Pseudonocardiales; family Pseudonocardiaceae; genus Actinosynnema; species Actinosynnema sp. NPDC004786. The sequence goes on from NZ_JBSGBG010000066.1 coordinate 8,924, forward strand.
CAGCCCTCGTCCGACCGGCGGTAGCCGTTCTGCCGCGGGCACACGTGCCCCTCCGGGTCCAGCGGCTCCGCGCACAGCGGGCACGGCTTGCGGCCCGCCCGCACCACCCGGTCCGCGCGCTCGGCGAACGCCCGCGCCTCCACCGGGCTCAGGAACACCCGCACCGCGTCCGGACCCTCCTCGGTGTCGTCGAGCACCACCGCCTCGTCGACCTCCTCGTCGGTGATCGCGAGCAGTTCGATGACCACCGCGCGGGACTCGGCGTCCCAGCCCAGCCCCATCGTGCCGACCTTGAACTCCTCCTCGACCGGCACCGCCAGCGGTTCGGTGTCCCGGAGGTCCTCGGGGACCGCGTCGGGGACCTCCGCGCCGAACCGCCGGTGCACCTCCTCCAGCAGCGAGCCGATGCGCTCGGCGAGTACGGCGACCTGTTGCTTCTCCAGCGCCACGCTGACCAGCCGCGCCTCTTCCGAGGCCTGCAGGTAGAACGTGCGCTCGCCAGGCTGCCCGACGGTGCCGGCGACGAACCGGTCGGGCTGGCGGAATACGTGGATGACCCGTGCCATGACACCAACGACCCTAGGCCACGCGAGCAAGATCGGCAGCCCTGCCCCTCCCTTTTCACCGACCGGCGAACACGACCCGCCGATCGGTCGCCGCCGACCGGGCCGCCGCGGCCCCCGATAGGGTCGGCGGCGTGGTGACGATCGCACCGTACGGAACGTGGACATCGCCCATCGGCGCGGCCGACGCCGCCGCGGCCGGCGGGGGCCTGCACTGGGTCGACCTGCACGACGGTCGCCCCTGGTGGGCCGAGGGACGCCCCGCCGAGGGCGGCCGGGTCGCGCTGGTGCGCGACGGGCGGGACCTGCTGCCGCCGCCGTGGAACGTGCGCAACCGCGTCCACGAGTACGGCGGCCGGCCGTGGGTCGTGCTGGACACCCCCGAGGGGACGCGCGTGGCGTTCACCAACTGGGACGACCAGCGCGTCTACCTGTTCGACCCCGACGACCCGCGGCCCGTGCCGATCAGCCCCGAACCCGACCGCCACCACGGCCACCGCTACGCCGACCTCACCGCCGGACCCGGCCACGCCGAGGTGTGGTGCGTGCGCGAGACCGTGACCGGCGACGCCCGCACCGACGTGCGCCGCGACCTGGTCGCCCTCCCGCTGGACGGCTCCCCGCCCAGGGTCCTCGCCGCCAGCCACCACTTCATGACCGGCCCCCGGCTCTCGCCCGACGGCCGCCACGTCGCCTGGATCGGCTGGGACCACCCCCGCATGCCGTGGGACGGCACCGAGCTGTGCGTCGCCGAGGTCGGGTCCCCCGGGCACCGCGTGCTGGCCGGCGGGCCGACCGAGGCCGTGTGCCAGGTCGAATGGGACGGCGACGCGCTGCTCGCGCTCACCGACCCCGACGGCTGGTGGAACCTGTTCCGCGTCGAGCTGGACGGGACCGCCCGCAACCTCGCCCCGTGCGCCGAGGAGCTGGGCGGGCCGATGTGGCGGCTGGGCAACCGGTGGTTCGCCCCGATCGGCGGCGGCCGGCACGCCGTGCTGCGGTCGGGCCGGCCGGCCGTGCTCGACGAGCGCAGCGGCACCGTCACCGACGTCGACGTGGACCTGCCCGTCTGGCAGGCGCACCTGGCCGTGCACGACGGCGTCCTGGTCAGCGGCGCCGGCGGACCGCTCACCGAGACCGCGGTGGTGTCGCTGGACCTGTCCACCGGCGAGCTGACCCGGCACACCGACGGCGGCGCCACCCCGCCCGTCGACTACCTGCCGGTGCCCGAGGAACGCGTGTTCACCGGCCCCGACGGCGACGTGCCCGCCTACGTCTACCCGCCGCGCAACCCCGACTTCGCCGGGCCCGACGACGAGAAACCGCCCTACGTGGTGCACGTGCACGGCGGACCCACCGGCCGGTCCTCGCCGCTGCTGGACGCCGAGCTGGCCTACCTGACCAGCCGCGGCATCGGCGTCGTCGCGGTCAACTACGGCGGCTCCACCGGCTACGGCCGCGCGTTCCGGGAACGGCTGCGCGAGCAGTGGGGCGTGGTCGACGTCCACGACTGCGCCGCCGTCGCCCAGGCCCTCGCCGACGAGGGCACCGCCGACGGCGACCGGCTCGCCATCCGCGGCGGCAGCGCCGGGGGCTGGACCTCGGCGGCGTCGCTGACCTCGGTCAAGACCTACCGGTGCGGCATGGTGTCCTACCCCATCCTCGACCTGGCCGGCTGGACCGCCGAGGGCGGCGAGACCCACGACTTCGAGTCCCGCTACGTCGAGGGCCTGGTCGGGCCGTGGCCCGCCGCCGCCGACCGCTACGCCGAGCGGTCCCCGGCGCACCGGGTCGACCGGCTGGCCGGGCCGGTGCTGCTGCTGCAGGGGCTGGAGGACGAGATCTGCCCGCCCGAGCAGGCCGACCGGTTCGCGGGCGCGCTGGACGGCACCGGCATCCCGCACGCCTACCTCACCTTCGAGGGCGAGCAGCACGGGTTCCGCAAGGCCGAGACGATCGTCGCCGCGCTGGAGGCCGAGCTGTCGTTCTACGGGCAGGTCTTCGGGTTCACGCCCGGGGGCGTGCCGGTGCTGGAACTGCGCCGGTGACCTCCGGCCCGCCGCCGCTGCTGCGGCCGGGCGACCTCGTCACCGTGGTCAGCCCGGCCGGGCCGTGCCCGCCGGACCTCCTCGACGCCGGGGTCGCCCGGCTGCGCGAGTGGGGCCTGGACGTGCGGGTGGACGCCCACGCCCTGGACACCCACCCCGCGCTGGGCTACCTCGCCGGCCACGACGCCGACCGCGCCCGCGCGGTGGAACGGGCCTGGCTCGACCCGGCCACGGCCGGGGTGCTGTGCGCCCGCGGCGGCTACGGCAGCCTGCGCATGGTCGACCTGGTCGACTGGACCGCCCTGGCCCGGCACCGCAAGGTGTTCGTCGGCTCCAGCGACACCACCGTGCTGCACGAGCGGTTCCAGGCGCACGGCCTGGCCACCTGGTTCGGGCCGATGGTCGGCACCCGGGCGTTCGTGGAGGACGCCGAGGCCCGTGAACGGCTGCGGGCCGCGCTGTTCGGCGGCGTGACGTCCTACCGCGGCGTCGGCATGGCGCCCGGCGTCGCCCGCGGGACCGCCGTCGGCGGCACCCTCAGCCTGCTCGACGCGCCGCCGCCGCCCGGCGCGATCGTGCTGCTCGAGGACGTCGACGAAGACCCCTACCGGCTCGACCGGATGCTCACCGGCCTGCTGCGGTCCGGCTGGTTCGACCGGGTCGCCGGGCTCGTCCTCGGGTCGTGGACCCGCTGCGGCGACCCGACCGCCGTGCTCGCCGACCGGCTCGGCGGGCTCGGCGTGCCGATCGTCGCCGACGCCCGCTTCGGGCACTGCGAGGGCCAGCTCACCGTGCCGCTGGGCGTGCCCGTGCGGATCGACGGCGGCACCGGTGAGGTGACCGTGGACGCGTGAGCGGTCACCTCACCGGTGCCACCGCTCACCGCCCGCCGTCCGGGTTCCGATCCCCGTCCGCCTCCCCGTCCGCCACGACCGCCGCGTCGCCGCCGGTCCGGCCCCTGTCGGTCGGCCAGCTGTCGGTCGGCCTGCCGCCGGTGGGGTCGCCGTCGAGCGGCACGGGCCGGAACTCCAGCGCGGTGCGCCCGTCCGCCACCGACACCCGCCCGACCGGCACGAGCCCGCAGTCGGCGGCCAACGCGACCAACTCCCCGACCGTCCGCTCCCGGCCACCGAAGCACACCAGCATGGACAGGTCGATCGCGGTGCCGACACCGTCGCCCAACACGGGCTCGACCACCACCACGACACCGTCCGGCGCGGCGGCCCGACGACACCCGTCGAGGATCCTGCGGGCCTGGTCGTCGTCCCAGTCGTGCACGATGTCGGACAGCAGGTACGCGTCGGCCCCCGCGGGCAGCGGGTCGAAGAAGCTGCCCGGCACCGCACCCGCCCGGTCGGCCAGCCCCTCCGCCGCGAACCTCCCGGCCGCGGCGGCCGCCGCCGGAGCCAGGTCCAGCACCCGGCCGCGCACCCCCGGATGCGCCCGCAGGATCGCCGCGAGCAGCAGCCCGTCCCCGCCGCCCACGTCGACGACCTCGCCGAACCGGCCCCAGTCGAAGGACCCGGCGATCCGCGCCGCCTGGGTCCGGAACCGCCACGCCATCTGGGCGTCGAACGAGCGCCGCAACCGCGGCTCGGCGTCCAGGTCGTCCCAGAAACCCCGCCCGTACCGGTGCGGATAGGCGGGCTGGCCCGTGGTGACCGCGTCCAGCAGGTCGACCATCGCCAAGTCGGCACGGCCTCCGGCGGCCGTGATGTCGAGCAGCGGCTTGACGCCTTCCGGCGCGTCCTCGGCCATCTGGCCACCGAGGCTCGTCGGGCGGTACCGGCCCGACTCGCGGTCGAGGTCGAACACCCCGACCGTCACCAGGTGGTCGAGCAGGCGGCGCAGGGCCAGCGGGGACGTCCCGGTCTCGGACGCCAACCGCGCCGCGGTCGCCCCGGCCGTACCCGCCTTCTCGACCAGGCCGAGCGTCGCGGCCACGCGGATGGCCATGGGTGTCGCCAGGTCGGCCAGAGCCATGATTGAAGGTGCTGCCGTCGAGGCTGCCGTCGATGGGTCCACCGACCGAACCCTGCCGGCGCGGCACCCCCGGCGCACCCCCGTTCCCCGCACCGACTCCGCCATGCCGGCCTGCCCCAGCCGGCAAGCCGGGCAGCACACGGCCGAACGCCCGACCGGCCAACGCCCATCCGCCTGGCACGCCGAGCACCCGACAACCCTCCGTCGCCACGCCGGGCGGCCGACGCCCTTTCTCCGGCACGTCAGGCGGCCGACGCCCCTCGCCAGCACGGCGGGCAGCGCGAGTTCGAGCGCCCACCCTGCCGGCACACCGCCCGACGCCGTGCACCTGCACCGCCGCCCGACACCGTGCCGCCCGACACCGTGGGCCGGCGGCGGTGCGGGCCTGCCGCAGTGCCCGTTCCCGCCTCGCCGTCACCACCCGTCCCGAGTACGCCGGAGGGGTCGGCGTGGCCTCACCGCTTGTCGCGCAGCGTCGGATTGTCCCGCAAGAGCTGAGTGTCGCGCCGCACCTCCTCCGCCCGCTCGCCCACGGCCCGGATCTCCTCGGCCAACTCCGGGTGGGTCGCGCGCACCTTGCCCAACGCCGCCATCAACGGCTCCAGCAACGCCCCGGCGTCGTCACCGGCCAACGCCTCCCGCACCACGACGTCCATCCGGCCCACCTGCCCGGCCAGGCTGCGCAACGCCGCGGCGTTCTCCCGCGCCCACTGCGACACCGCGCGATCACCCGCGCGTCGGTCCCGCTCCGCCCGCACCCGACCCTCGGCCGTCGCGCCCGGCTCCGACGGCCGCAGCCGCAGGTACCGGCGCTCGGCCGCCTGTCTGCTCGCCACGCCCAGCGCCGGCGCCAGCTCCGCCCAGCTCGTGCCCAGCTCGCGTGCCGCGGCGATCAGCTGCGGCTCCCACCCGGCCAGCTCGTCGCGCAACCGCCGCAGCAGGACCAGCGCGGACAACACCTGCCCGGGACTCAGGTCGTCCCCGGTGGCCGCCGCGCGGATGGTCTCGTAATCCCCGATCGCCATGACGTCAACTTACTGACGACGGATCATCTTGTCAACGGGATGACGACGTGGTACAACTGACTCGGCAGCGCACTGAGCAGCGCATTGACCGACAACCAGGAGGTGTTCCCCATGTTGATGCGCACCGACCCGTTCCGTGAGCTGGACCGACTGGCGCAGCAGTTCTTCACCGGGCCGGGCACTTGGTCGCGACCCACCCCCATGCCCATGGACGCCTACCGCGCCGGGGACGAGTTCGTCGTGGAGTTCGACCTGCCCGGTGTCACGCCGGACGCGATCGACCTCGACGTGGAGCGCAACGTGCTCACGGTCAAGGCCGAGCGTCGCCCCAACCGCGCCGACGGCGTCGAGATGCAGGCCTCCGAGCGCCCGCTGGGCGTGTTCTCCCGCCAGCTGTTCCTCGGCGACTCGCTCGACGTCGACCGGATCAAGGCCGACTACGACGCCGGCGTGCTGACGCTGCGCATCCCGGTCGCGGAGAAGGCGAAGCCGCGCAAGATCGCCATTGGCCAGACCGACGGCTCGCCGAAGGAGATCAACGCCTGAGCCAACCGACGCCGTCGGATACCAGGACGTGCGCCGGGTCTACGGCGGGTAGGCCCGGCGTACGTCGCCCGTCGTGGGGCACGGTGCTTGTCATGGGCACTCGGCGGCCCGACGGGCAGCGGTCCGGGATATCGGCGTCCCCACCGTCGACCGCGCCACCGTCGACCGCGCCACCGTCGACCGCGCCACCGTCGACCGCGCCACCGTCGACCGCGCCACCGTCGACCGCGCCACCGTCGACCGCCCCGACGTCGAATCCCGCCCGACGCTGGAACCGCGCGAGTCCGGAACCGCGCGCGTCCGGGTACCCGGGTCCGCGTCCGCGGCATTCGCCGTGCGCGCACACGCCGAGTGCGGCGTACGAATCCCGGAGACCCACCGGCCGTGCGGCTCCGGGTGACCGCGGCCGGTGAAATCCGGTGGCCCGGGTCGACCGGTGTCCGTCAGGATCGGCGCTCGTGCGACCGAAGCCCGGTGAAGTGCTGCACTTCTCCGAAGACCCGACCATCGCCCGGTTCGAACCGCACGTCGCGGCCACGGCGCGTCAACCCGAGGCCTACGTGTGGGCCGTCGACCACGACCGCGCCCCCGACTACTGGTTCCCCCGCGAGTGCCCGCGCGTCCTGGCCTGGGTGCTGCCCACCACCAGCGCCGAGGACCGGGAGTGGCTGGGCGTCGACCGGGTCCACGCGATCGAGTACCGCCGGCTGCCCGAGTTCACGACCGCGCGCCTGTACGCCTACCGGTTCGCCGCCGGACCGTTCCGGCCGTTCGGCGACCCGCCCCACGCCCACGTGGCCACCCGACCGGTCGAGCCGCTCGGCCCACCGGAACCGGTCGGCGACCTCCTGGCGCTGCACGAGGAAGCCGGGATCGAACTGCGACTGACCGCCAACCTGTGGCCGTTCTGGCGCAGGGTGACCGCCGGCACGCTCGGGTTCAGCGGCATCCGGCTGCGCAACGCCGTGCCCGAACCCACCTGACCGGCCCGAACCCACCCGGGACCGACCGCCGCCACCCGCCTCCGCGCGCGCCGTGCACCCCACGCGCTTGCTGGCATACCGACCGGTCGGTACCCTCGCGACGTGGACGAACGGCGCATCGACGCGGTGGTGCTGGACTGGGGCGGCGTGCTCACCGTCTCGGTGCCCGCCTTCATCGAGGACTGGCTGACCTCCGAGAACATCGACCGGGACCGCTACGGCCGCACCATGCGGACCTGGATGGGCCGGGACGCGGCCCCCGACACGCCGGTCGCGCGCCTGGAGACCGGCGAGCTGACGCCCGCCGAGTTCGAAGCGCTCCTGGCCGCCGAACTGACCACGCTCGACGGCCGCGAGGTGGCGTCCAAGGGCCTGCTGCGGCGCATGTTCGGCAGCGCCCATCCCGACCCCAAGATGGTCGACCTGGTCCGCGAACTGCGCGCCGACGGCCTGCGGACCGTGCTGCTGTCCAACAGCTGGGGCGAGGGCTACCCCGAGGAACTGCTGCTGGAGCTGTTCGACACGATCGTGATCAGCGGCCGGATCGGGCTGCGCAAACCGGACCCACGCATCTTCCGGCACACCCTCGACCGGATCGGCCTGCCCGCGCACCGGTGCGTGTTCTTCGACGACGCGCCGGTCAACGTGGAAGCGGCGCGCGCCGTCGGCCTGCACGCCCACCGGCACACCGACGCCGACACCACCCGCGCCGTGATCGCCCAGCTCAGGGGAGCCGCCGCATGACCGGACTACCGGGCCTGGACCTCGACCGGCTCGCCACGCACCTGGGCAGCGGCCCGCTGACCGGCGAACTCATCCCCGGCGGCCGGTCCAACCTCACCTACCGCGTCACCGACGGCGAGCACCGCTGGGTGCTGCGCCGCCCGCCGCTGGGGCACGTGCTGGCCACCGCGCACGACATGTCCCGCGAACACCGGGTGATCAACGCCCTGGCCGACACCGCCGTCCCCGTGCCGCGGGTCGAGCTGCTGTGCGAGGACCCCGACGTCATCGGCGCGCCGTTCTACCTGATGGAGGAGGTGCCCGGCGCGGCGCTGCGGCACCGCGACCAGTGCCCGTGGCTGACCCCGGACAAGGCACGCGCCCTGGCCGAACGGCTGGTCGACGTGCTCGCCGACCTGCACGCCGTCGACCCGGCGGACGTGGGCCTGGCCGACTTCGGCCGACCCGACGGCTTCCTCGCACGCCAGGTGGCGCGGTGGGGCAAGCAGCTCGACGCGTCGCGCAGCCGTGACCTGCGCGGCATCGACGAGCTGCGCGACCGGCTCGCGGGCAGCGTCCCCGACTCCGCCCGCGCCACGATCGTGCACGGCGACTACCGGCTGGACAACGTCCTGGTCACCGCGGACCCTCTGGACATCAGCGCGGTGCTCGACTGGGAGATGGCCACGCTGGGCGACCCGCTCGCCGACGTCGGGCTGCTGTGCGTGTACTGGAACGGCATCGGCGCGCGCGAGGACGACCCGATCACGGGCACCGTGCCGACGCTGCCCGGGTTCCCGACCGCCGACGAGCTGGTGCGCCGGTACGCCGAACGCAGCGGCGCGGACACCGGCGGGCTCGCCTGGTACACCGCGTTCGCCTACTTCAAGCTCGCCGTGATCCTCGAAGGCATCCACTACCGCTTCACCCACGGCCAGACCGTCGGAGCGGGGTTCGACCAGATCGGCCACCTCACCCTGCCGCTGGTCCGGCAGGGACTCGCCGCCACCTCAGGGGAGCACTGATGGACTTCGCCTACGACGCCAAGACCGAGGAACTGCGGGAGAAGCTGCTGCGGTTCATGGACGAGTTCGTCTACCCCGCCGAACCCGTCGCCGAGCGGCAGCTGCGGGAGGCGGAGGACCCGTGGGCGCGGCCGCCGGTGCTGGAGGAGCTGAAGGCCGAGGCGCGCAGGCAGGGGCTGTGGAACCTGTTCCTGCCCGACCCCGAGCACGGCGGCGGGCTGACCAACCTGCAGTACGCGCCGCTGGCCGAGATCACCGGCCGCAGCCCGCACCTCGCGCCTGAGGCGCTCAACTGCGCCGCGCCGGACACCGGCAACATGGAGGTGCTGGCGATGTTCGGCACCGAGCGGCAGAAGGAGCAGTGGCTGCGCCCCCTGCTCGACGGCGAGATCCGGTCCGCGTTCTGCATGACCGAGCCGGACGTGGCGTCCTCCGACGCCACCAACATCGCCACGAGCATCGTCCGCGACGGCGACGAGTACGTCGTCAACGGCCGCAAGTGGTGGTCGTCGGGCGCGATGAACCCCAACTGCGCGATCTTCATCGTGATGGGCAAGACCGACCCCGACGCCGACCGGCACCGCCAACAGGCGATGATCCTCGTGCCGCGCGACACGCCGGGCGTGCACGTCAAGCGCGGCATGCACGTGTTCGGCTACACCGACGCCTCGCACGGCGGGCACGCCGAGATCGTCTTCGACAACGTCCGCGTGCCCGCCGACAACCTGATCGCCGGCGAGGGCGAGGGCTTCGCGATCGCCCAGGCCCGCCTCGGCCCCGGCCGCATCCACCACTGCATGCGGCTGATCGGCATCGCCGAACGCGCCCTGGAGCTGCTGTGCCGCCGTGCCGTCTCGCGCGTGGCGTTCGGCCGGCCGATCGCGCGCCAGGGCGTGGTCCAGGAGTGGATCGCCGAGTCGCGGGTGCGGATCGAGCAGGCCCGGCTGCTGGTGCTCAAGACGGCGTGGCTGATGGACACCGTCGGCAACAAGGGCGCGCACACCGAGATCCAGGCCATCAAGATCGGCACGCCGCTGATGGCCGAGTGGGTGCTGGACAAGGCGATCCAGGCGCACGGCGCCGGCGGCGTCAGCCAGGACTTCCCGCTGGCCGAGCTGTGGGCCTCGGCCCGGACGCTGCGCCTGGCAGACGGTCCCGACGAGGTGCACCGCATGTCGCTGGCCAAGCGGGAGCTCAAGCGGTATCTGTGACGGTGTGAGCGACTTCGACGTGTTCCTCGCCGACTGCCCCGCCCGCACCACGCTGGAGGTCGTCGGGCACACCTGGTCGGTGGTGGTCGTCGTGGCCCTCGGCGACGGGCCGCTGCGCTACGGGGAGCTGCTGGACCGGATCGGCGGCATCAGCAACAAGATGCTCACCCAGACGCTGGCCCGGCTGCGCGGCAACGGCCTGCTCACCAGCGTCGACGGGTGGCACGACCTGACCGACCTCGGCCGGTCGCTGCTCACGCCGGTGCGCGCCCTGGCCGCCTGGGCCGAGGAGCACACCGGCGAGCTGCTCGACGCCCGACAGCACGCGCTCTCGTCGGACTCGGACGACACCGAGCCGCACACGTCCGATCACCACGCAGCCCAGCGGCACGCCGTCGCGGCGCGGCCCACCGAGTCACGTCCCGGCGGGCCGCGCACGGCCGCGTCACCCACGGCCGGGTCGGGCACGCTCCCGGCGCACGTCGCCGACTCGCGCACCGCCGGGCCGCGCGCGGTGGGGGCGCATGCCGTGGCGGCGGGTGCCGGTCAGGCGCACGCGGTGAGCGCCGAGCGTCCCGTCGCGTGACCACGCGCGCCACGCGGAGCCGGCCGCTTCCCGACGATCGTGCGTTCTGCCGACACCGGCGTAGCGAGCAGGCGGGGTACGGCCGGACGCGGGCGGGCACGGCGGCGCGCGGCCCGGAGTGCACGCCGCGACCACCGGCACCGGCACCGCGGAAGCCGCGACCACCGGCACCAGAGCGCCGCGTGGACGGTGTGACAGAGGGCTGAGGCAGGGGGTGGGTCGGTCGCGGGCCTCGTTGTTTCTCCCGACGTTCCACGGCAATGATAACAGTGTATTTTTTGATCCCGCAGCCGACTTCACCCGATCGTGCACCGGCAGCACGATAAAAGTGCAGGTCAGCACACCGCACGGGAGGAACCGATCGGTTCCTTCGGGCGCGCGATCATGAGCACCATGAGCCGCATCTCCATCGTCACGGGCGCCAACCAGGGCCTGGGCTACGCCCTCGCCGAGGGCCTGGCGCACCGCGCCTCCGCCGACGACGTCGTCTACCTCACCGGCCGCGACGCCGGTCGCGTGGACGAGGCCGCCGCGAAGATCGACCACCCCGCCATCCGCACCCACGTGCTCGACGTCCGCAACGGGGACGCCGTCGCCGGGTTCGCGGCGCAGCTGGCCGAACGCCACGGCGGCGTGGACGCCGTCTTCTCCAACGCCGCCGCACGGCTCAGCCCCGGCGCGGCCAACAGCGAGCAGGTCGTGCCGTTCGTCGAGACCAACAACCTGGGCACCACCCACATCCTGCGCTCGTTCCTCCCGGTCCTGCGCCCCGGCGGCGCGCTGCTGATCGTGGCCAGCTCCTTCGGCACCCTGCGCCAACTGCCGCCCCACCTGCACAGCCGGTTCGAGGGCCGGTCGCTGGAGGAGGTCGACGCCACGATGCTCGCCTGGCGCGACGCCGTGGTGAACGGCACGGCGGGGGCCGAGGGGTGGCCGGACTGGATCAACATCCCGTCCAAGGTGGGCCAGGTCGCGGCCGTGCGGGCGGTCGCCGCGCAGCGCCGCGAGGCCGACGCCGCGTCCGGCACGCTGATCGCCGCGGTCTGCCCCGGCCTCATCGACACCGACGCCTCCCGCCCCTGGTTCGCCGACATGAGCGGCGCGGCCAGTCCGGCCGAGGGCGCGAAGCCGCTGCTCGACCTGGCCCTGGGCGCGCGACGCCCGGAGTACTACGGCGAGCTGGTCCAGTTCGGGCGGGTGCTGCGCTGGCTGTGAGGCACGGCGGCGAGCAGGGTGCGCGTGTAGTCGTGCCGCGGTGACAGCAGCACCTCCTCCACCGTGCCCTGCTCGACCAGCTCGCCCCGGTACATCACCGCGACCCGGTCGGCGATGGCCCACGCCAGCCCGAGGTCGTGGGTGATGACCAGGGCGGCCAGGTCCAGCTCGCGGCGCAGCCGCAGCAGCAGCGCCAGGATCTCCCCGCGCACGGAGGCGTCCAGCGACGCCACCGGCTCGTCGGCGACCAGCAGCCGGGGTCCCAGCGCCAACGCGCCCGCGATCACCACCCGCTGCCGCTGACCGCCGGACAGCTCGTGCGGCAACGACGGGAAGAACAGCTCCGGCGGCCGCAGCTCCGCCTGCGTCAGGGCCTCGGCGACCTGGGCGCGTTCGTCGCCCGCCACGCGGTGGATCCGCAGCCCCTCGGCGACCGACTCGTACACCGTGTGCCGCGGGTTCAACGCGCTGGTCGGGTCCTGCAGCACCAGCTGCACCTGCCGCCGGTAGGCGCGCAGCCCCGCGGCGGACCGGGGGAGTTCGACGCCCTCGAACAGCACCCGGCCCGCGGTGGGGCGTTGCAGGCCCAGCAGCGTGCGGGCGAGGGTGGTCTTGCCCGAGCCGGACTGGCCGACCAGCGCCACGACCTCCCCGGCCCGCACCTCCAGGTCCACCCCGGCCACGGCCTTCGTCGCGCCGAAGTCCACCCGCACGCCCTCGGCGCGCAGCAGCACCGGCCCCCGCGACGACGACGCCGTCTCGGCCGGCGACACGTGCCGGGACGTCGGGTCGCCCACGGTCGGGAACGCCGCCGCCAACGCCTGCGTGTGCGGGTGGGTCGGCTCGGCGATGACCCGGCGCGCCGGTCCCTCCTCCACGACCTCGCCGTGCCGCATCACGGCCAGCCGGTCGCACGTCGAGGCCAGCACCGACAGGTCGTGGCTGATCATCACCAGCCCGATGCCCCGCTCGGACACCAGCCGCTTGAGCAGGTCCAGCACCTGCGCCTGCACCACCACGTCCAGCGCGGTGGTCGGCTCGTCGGCGATGACCAGCCGCGGCTCGCACGCCAGCGCCATCGCGATCATCACCCGCTGCTTCTGCCCGCCGGACAGCTCGTGCGGGTAGGCGCGGGCCGCCCGCGCGGGCAGGTCCACCTGGTCCAGCAGCTCCGCCACCGAGCCGGTGACGCCGTGCAGCCGCATCGGCTCGGCGATCTGCGCGCCCACCCGGTGCACCGGGTTCAACGCGTGCATCGCGCCCTGGAACACCACCGACGCCGACGCCCACCGCACGGCCCGCAGCCGGCCCCACGACATGCCCCGCACGTCCTCGCCGTCGAGCAGCACCTGCCCCTCGACGCGGGCGTCGCGCGGCAGCAGCCGCAGCACCGACAGCGCCACGGTGGACTTGCCGCAGCCCGACTCGCCCGCCAGGCCCAGCGTCTGCCCGGCCCGCAGCCCGAGCGACACCGACCGCACGGCCGTCACCTCGCCGCGCGCCCCCCGGTAGTGCACGCTCAGGTCGCGCAGCCGCAGCAGGTCGCTCACCGCTCCCCCTTCAACCGCGGGTTGAGCACCGTCTCCAGCGCCCGCCCGCACAGCGTGAACGCCAGCACCACGCACACCACGCCCACCCCGGGCGGCACCAGGAACCACCACGCCCGCTGCGACACCGCCCCGTGCATGTTCGCCTGGTGCAGCAGCGACCCCCACGACACCCGCGTCGGGTCGCCCAGGCCCAGGAACGACAGCGTGGACTCCGAGACGATCGCGCTGGCCACGGTCAACGTCGTGTTCACGAACACCAGCGGCAGCACGGCGGGCAGCACGTGCCGGCCGATCACGTGCCCGTGCCCGCCGCCCAGCGCCCGCGCCCGCTCGATGAACGGCCGGGCCTCCACCGCCAGCGTCTGCGCCCGCACCAGCCGGGCCGTCGCGGGCCACGCCGTCACGCCGATCGCCAGCACGATCGTGCCCAGCCCGCGCGGCAGCACGGTCGACAGCGCGATCGCCAGCACCAGCGACGGCAGAACCAGGAAGAAGTCGGTGAACCGCATCAGCGCCGCCGACACCCACCCGCCGAAGTGCGCCGCGGCGATGCCGACCACGGTGCCGATGAGCACCGACAACACCGTCGCCGACAGGCCCACCACCAGCGAGATCCGGGTGCCCCACCAGGTCAGCAGCAGCACCGAGCGCCCGTTGTGGTCGGTGCCCAGCCAGTGCTCGGCCGACGGCGGCTGCCACGGCTTGGCGGTCACCCGCGTCACGTCCAGCCCCGACGGGTCGGTCACCAGCGGCGCGAGGACGGCCAGCACGGCGATCACCGCCAGCCCGACCAGCCCGGCCAGGCCGCCGCGGTGGGCCGCGAACTCCCGCCACGTCGCCGTCGCCGCGGCCCGGCGCCGTTGCCACGCGATGGCCGTCACGCCGCACGCACCCGCGGGTCCAGGACGCGGTAGAGCAGGTCAGCGAGCACGTTCATGGTGATCACCGCTCCCGCCAGCACCACGAACGTGCCCTGCAGCAGCGGCAGGTCGGGGCCGGTCAACGCCTCGTAGGTCAGCAGGCCGAGTCCCGGCCAGGAGAACACGGTCTCGACCGTGATCGCGCCCGACACCACCAGCCCCAGGTGCAGGAACACCAGGGTCACGGTCGGCAGCAGCGCGTTGGGCACCGCGTGCCGCCGCCGCACCAGGTCGTCGCGCAGCCCCTTCGCCCGCGCGGTGGTCAGGTAGTCGGCGTGCATCTCCTCCAGCAGCGAGGACCGCATCACCAGCAGGTACTGGGCGTAGACGACGGCGATCATGGTCAGGCAGGGCAGCACCATGTGGTGCGCCACGTCCAGCGACTGCGACAGGAAGTCCGGCGGGGTGTCCGGGTAGCGCATGCCGCCGCTGGGGAACAGGTCGCCGGTCGCCAGCGACAGCAGCATGCCCAGCCAGAACGTCGGCATCGCCCACTGCGCCAGCGCCAGGCCGGTGGAGATCCGGTCCGACCGCGACCCGCGCCGCCACGCGCCCCGGATGCCCAGCCACAGGCCGATCACCACGGCCAGCACGGTCGAGGTGCCGGTCAGCAGCACGGTCGGCCACAGCCGCTCGCCGATCAGCTCCAGCACCGGCCGGCTGTAGACGTAGGAGGTGCCGAAGTCGCCGCGCAGCGCCGCGCCCAGGTAGTCCGCGAACTGCTCGGCCAACGGCTTGTCCACGCCCAGCCGCGCGCGCAGCTCGGCGATCTGGTCGCCGGTCACCGGGCGGCCCCGGGTCATGGCGACGACCGGGTCGCCGGGGATCACCCGGAACAGCAGGAACCCGAGCGCGACCACGAACAGCAGGCTGACCAGCGCGCCGCCGACCTTGCCCGCCAGGTGCCGGATCACTCGCGGTCCTCCGCGCGGCCGCCGCGGCGGCGCAGCAGCCACACGCCGCCCACCAGCACGACCAGCGCGCCGCCGACCACGCCGAGCACCACGCCGGTCCGCGGGCCCGACTCCGCCGCGGCCTCGACCGGGGTCGCGCCGTAGTAGCCCCACACCCCGTTCTGCGCCATGATCACGCCGCCGGGGTCGGGCTGCACCGGGAACCCGGAGAACCGGTCGCTGCGGTAGGCCTCCAGCGCGTTGTCGTAGCCCAGGACCACGGCCGGGACCTGGTCGTAGAACCGCTGCTGCATGCGCTGCACCAGCTCGCGCCGCTTGGCCGGGTCGAACTCGGCGCGCTGCTGGGCGTAGAGGGCGTCGTACTCGGGGTCGCAGAAGAACGTGTCGGTGGTGCCGCCCTTGCCGTCGGCGTTGGGCCGCTGCCCGCAGGTGTGCAGCGACAGGATGAAGTCCGGGTCGGGGTTGGTGCCCCAGCCGGAGAACACGAGGTCGAACGTCCCGGCGGTGCTGGACTCGTTGAGCTGGTTGTCCGACACGATCTGCACGTCCACGGCGATGCCCAGGTCGGCCAGCGACCGCTTGACGAACTCGCCGGCCTGCTCGTCGTAGGCGCGGCTGGCGTGCCCGAGCAGCCGCAGCTCCATCCGCCTGCCCTGCGGGGAGACGCGGATGCCGTCCGCGCCGCGCGCGTACCCGGCCCGGTCGAGGTCGGCGTTGGCGGCCGCGGGGTCGTGGCGGCGCTCCTCGCGGGGCTTGAAGTGGTAGTCGGGGAACACGGGCGGGATGGGGCCGGTGCCGCGCTCGGCGTAGCCGCCGTTGACCCGTTCGATGATCGCGTCCAGGTCGATGGCCTGGGCGATCGCGCGGCGCACCACGAGGTCCTTCAGGGCCGGGTGGCCGTCGCCGATGGGGGTGCCGTCGCGGGTCGCGGCCCCGGAGTTGATCACCAGTTCGTTGAAGCGGCGGCCCTGCGCCTTGTTGCGGGTGATGCCGGGCTTGTCGGCCAGGGAGTCGAACTGGGCCGGGCCCATCCGGTTGACCAGGTGCACCTCGCCCTTGTCCAGGGCCTGCACCGCGCCGTCGACGGACTTGTAGTAGGTGAAGGTCAGCTCGTCGTACTTCGGCGCGCCGCGCCAGTAGTCCTTGTTCGCCTTGAACCGGATGAACTCGTTGGCCCGGTACTCGGCGAGGATGAACGGCCCGCTGCCCACGACGGGGGTCTGGTCGTTGCGGTAGGAGCCGATGTCGGTCACCTGCGACCACACGTGCTCGGGCACGATCGGCACGTCCAGGGCGGTCATGGTGGCCTGGGGCTGCTTCGTCCTGATCACGAGGGTGCGGTCGTCGGTGGCGGTGACGGACTCGAACTCGGCGGTGAAGCTGCCGTTGGCCGTCGCGGCGGCCTCGTCGCGCATCATCAGGTTGTAGGTGAACGCCGCGTCCCGCGCGGTGATCGGCCGCCCGTCGGACCACTTCTTGCCCTCGGGCACGTGGAAGGTCCAGGTGAGCCGGTCGGGGGAGGACTCCCACCGGTCGGCCAGCCCTTCGACCGGGCGCTGGTCGGTGACGTCGTAGGCGGTCAGGTAGTCGTACATGAGCCGGCCCACCTCGGTGCCGGCCTGGAAGACCGACAGGAACGGGTTGAGCGAGTCGACCTGCTGCACGATCGCCACCCGCAGCGTCACGGGCTGTTGCGCCGCCGCCGTGACGGGCAGGGGCACCACCGCCAACGCCAACGCCGCCGTGACCGCACCGAACCGTCGGACACCCACGGTGACCGCCTCCCTCCCACCGGTGGAAGTCAAGAAGTAACCATTACGGTGAGGCATGCGTCAAGAACCGACGACGGCTCGGTACGGTGAACCCATGCGGATCTTGATCTCGGCGGACATGGAAGGGGCGACGGGCGTCACCTGGACCGCGGACGTCGTCCCCCAGACCGAGCAGTGGCAGCGGTTCCGCCGCCTGTTCACCGGCGACGTCAACGCCTGCGTCGCCGGCGTCCACGAGGGGGGCGCGACCGACGTGCTCGTCAACGAGGCGCACTCCTCCCAGCGCAACCTGCTGCTGGAGGACCTCGACCCCCGCGCCCGGCTGCTCACCGGCCGGCACAAGCCCCTGTCGATGATGCAGGGCATCGACTCCGGCGTGGACGGCGTGGTGTTCCTCGGCTACCACGCGGGCGCCGGCCAGGAGGGCGTGCTCGCCCACACCTACCTGGAGAACTCCGTCACCGGCGTGTGGCTCGACGGCGTGCCCGCGAGCGAGGGCAGGCTCAACGCCGCCCTGGCCGCCGAGCACGGCGTGCCCGTCCTGCTGGTCACCGGCGACGACCGGGCGTGCGACGACGCCCGCGACTACGCCCCCGACGCCGAACTGGTCGCCGTCAAGGAGTGCGTCAGCCGCTACGCCGCCGTCTGTTCACCCCCTCAGGTGACTGCGGGGCTGATCACCGCCGCCGCGCGGACCGCCGTGAGCCGCGCCGGACGCGGGCCCGCGGCGGTCGCGCCGCACCGCGTCGAGGTCGAGTTCGACGCCACCCACCTGGCCGCCGCCGCGGCGGTCGTGCCCACGGTCGAGCGCGTCGACGCGCGCCGCGTCGGGTTCGACGCTGCGTCGATGACGCTGGCGATGCAGGCTTTCAAGGTGGTCACCGCCATCGCGGCGGGAGCGGTGGAGGGGATCTATGGCTGAGGACGTCGTCGACCTGTGCGCGGCCCTGCTGCGCTTCGACACCACCAACCACGGCCGCGGCGAGGCCGCGGGCGAACGCGAGGCGGCCGAGTTCGTCGCCGCCCACCTCGACGCCGCCGGCGTGCGCCCCACCCTGCTGGAGTCCGCGCCGCGCCGCGCCAACGTGCTCGCCCGCGTGCCCGGCGCCGAACCCGACCTGCCCGCGCTGCTCGTGCACGCGCACCTGGACGTGGTGCCCGCCGACCCCGCCGAATGGGCCGTGCCGCCCTTCGCCGGCGTCGAACGCGACGGCTACCTGTGGGGCCGCGGCGCGGTCGACATGAAGGACATGATCGCCATGGTCCTCACCGTGCTCGGCGACTGGGCCCGCCAGGGACGACGACCGCGCCGCGACCTCGTGCTCGCGTTCGTCGCCGACGAGGAGGACCGCGGCCACCTCGGCGCGCACTGGCTCGTCGACCGGCACGCCGACTTCTTCGCCGGCGTCACCACCGCCATCGGCGAGTCCGGCGGCTACTCCTACCCCGTCCACGGCCGCCGCGTCTACCCGGTCGGCACCGCCGAGCGCGGCACCTCCCACCTGCGGCTCACCGCCACCGGCCGGGCCGGCCACGGCTCCCGCCGCAACGACGACAACGCCGTGGTCAAGCTGCTCGCCGCGCTCGCCCGCGTCGGCGCGATCGAGCACCCCGTGCGGCTGACCCCGGCCGTGCGGGCGTTCATCGAACGGGTCGGCGCGGCACTGGACGTCCCGGTCGACCTGGCCGACGTCGACGCCACCATCGCCCGGTTCGGGCCCGCCGCGAAACTCGTGGAGAACACCGTCCGCAACAGCACCACCCCCACGGTGCTGCGCGCCGGCTACAAGGTCAACGTCATCCCCGGCAGCGCCACCGCCGAACTGGACGTGCGCACCCTGCCCGGCACCACCGACGAGCTGCTGGCCGCCGTCGACCGGGCACTCGGACCGGACGTGCGCCGCGAGTTCCTCGCCGACGAGCCGCCCGTGCAGGCGCCGATCGACACGCCGTGGTTCGACGCCATGGCCGCCGCGCTGCGCGCCGAGGACCCCGACGCCGTGGTCGTGCCCTACTGCATGGGCGGCGGCACCGACGCCAAGGCGTTCCACCGGCTCGGCATCGACTGCTACGGCTTCGCGCCGCTGTCCCTGCCACCCGGCTACGACTACCGCGCCATGCCGCACGGCGTGGACGAACGCGTGCCCGTCGACGGCCTGCGCTTCGGCGTGCGCGTCCTGGACCGCTTCCTGTCGTCCTGACCGCCCGCTACAGGCGCGGATCGGTGATCTCCCGCAGCCGGGCCAGCGCGTCCAGCAACGCCACCATCCGCGTCCGGCCCAGGTGCGCGGTCCACTCCCGCTCCACCTCCGCGATCGCCGCCACCCCCACCGGGATCGCCCGACGGCCCCGCTCGGCCACCCGGATCAGCCGCGCCCGCGCGTCGGTCGGGTCCGGGCACCGCTCCACGTACCCGGCGCGCTCCAACTGGTCCACCAGGAAACCGGCGGTCTGCTTGGTGATCCGCGCCGCCTCCGCCAGCTCCGTCAGCCGCGACCCGTCGCGGCCGATCCGCTGGAACACCCGCGCCTGCGCGGGCGTCACGTCGTCGAACCCCGCGGCCGCCAGGGCGGCGAACACCCGGTTCTCCAGCTCGCGGTGCGGCAGGTACAGCAACAGGCCGAGATCGTCAGGCACGTCACTCCTTGACGTCGGTCAGGAAGTCGATCACCCTATCGCGTGTCAGCCGTCCGAACGCGCCGCTAGTCGAAGCGGATGTGCTTCACCGAAGTCCACGTGCGCCGCACCCGACCCCGCAACCGCCCGCCCGCGGCCGGCGCCAACACCAGCCCGGCCGCCGCGGCGACCCGCTCCGCCACCTGCGGCACGGTGAGGTCGTCGGTCCACAGGTGCTCGGCGAACTCCGGCTCCCGCAACCGCTCCAGGCACCGGTCCAACGCCCGCATCGCCGCGCTCCGCCCCCGCGCCGCCCCGCCGCCCAGCAGGGCGCGCGCCGCGTGCACGACCTCGCGTTCCCGCAGCCGCCGCACCACCGTCGCGCGCCGGGCGAGCAGCGCGAAGTGCCGCACGTCGTGCCCCCGGTCGCGCAACCCGCCGACGACCTCCCGGAAGTAGGCGGGCTCCACCACCGTCATCGGCACCACGATCACCCCGTCGTGCCCGCGCGCCGCCCGGTCCAGCACCTCCACCACACCCTGCCGCCACGCCGCCAGGTCCTGGAAGTCGCCGCGCAACGCGGGCGGCGTCATCCGCCGCAGCCCGAACCCCACGTGCTCCGGGTCGGCGACGAAGCTGCCCGGCAACCTGCGCCGCAGCTCGTGCGCCGTCTGGGTCTTGCCGCCGCCGAACGGCCCGTTGATCCACAGCAACACGCCGCCACCCTACGGGCGCCGCGCGAGCCGCACGAGCTTCAACGCCAGGTGCAGCTCCAGCCGCGCCCCGCCGTCGGACAGGTCCCGGCCGGTCAGCTCCGCGATCCGCCCCAGCCGGTAGTACAGGCTCGTGCGGTGCAGGTGCAGCCGCCGCGCCGCCGCCCGCACCTCGCACCCCGCGTCCAGGTACACCTCCAACGTCCGCAGCAGCACCTCCGACAACCCGGCCAGCACCTCCTCCGGCGGCGCGCCCAGCAGCAGCCGGTACGCGCCCAGCTCCGACCACCGCACCCGGTCCGGCAGCGCCGGGTCCAACCGCGCCAGCTCCGCCGCCGCCAACGCCTGCTGGTAGGCCGCCGCGGCCCGGTCCGGCGGGTGCGGGTCGCTCACCCCCACGTGCCCCGACAGCTCCGGCAGCGCGTCACCGGCGGGCACCGTGCGCACCACCCGCGGCTCCAACCCCACCACCACCCGCACCGGCGTCCGCTCACCCGCCGGCACCTGCGCCGCCAACGCCGCCAACCGACCGCCCAGGTCCAGCTCCGGCACCTCGCCCAACACCCACAGGTAGCCGACCAGCGCCCCGTGGTGCCGCAACGGGAACCCCACCCGCTGCTGGAACCCCAACGCCGGGTTCTCCGGCACCCGCACCGGCCCCGTCGCGGTCGCCACCCCGTGCTGCTCCTGCCACGCCGCGACGTCCGCCGGCACCCGCCGGGTCAGGATCGCCCGCACCCGCGCCGGGTCCACGTCGTCGGTCTGGGCGCTGTGCGCGACCACCCGGCCCGCCACGTCGTCCACCGAGACCCCGCGCCCCAGCAGCCGGGACAGCTCGTCCAGCAACTCCTGCATTCCGACAACTGTAGGAACAACCTCCGTCGCCGGACGGTCGCCCCACCCGACGGCGAAGCCCTAGCGTTCTGCACCGTGACGAACAGCAGGATCGCCCCCTGGGCCTCCCCGCAGGCGCAACGCAGGCTCGCCGAGGTCGAGGCCGCCGTCTCCGCCGACCTGACCGCCGCCGGCGTCGCCGGCACCGTCCGCAAGGCCCTCGAAGCGCACACCACCCAGGTCGACGACGACGGGATCGTCCTCTACGCCGGCACCAACGTGCTCAGCCCCGCCGCCGCGGCCGCGATGAGCGCCACCGTGTCCAGCCGGCCGAGCATGGGCTGGCCGGGCGAGAAGTACCAGGTCGGCCTCGACCACCTCGACACCCTCGAAGTCCTCGCGCCCCTGCTCGTCGCCGACCTCATGGAAGGCCGCTACGCCGAGGTCCGGCTGCAGAGCGCGACCCTGGCCAACCTCGCCGTCTACACCGCGTTCGCCCGCGCCGGCGACAAGATCGCGGTGCTGCCCGAGTTCGCCGGCGGCCACGCCAGCCACCACGCCCAGGGCGTGCCCGCCATCCGCGGCCTCACCGTCGTCGACCTGCCCTACCTGCCCGACGAACTCGACCTCGACTACGACAAGCTGCCCGGCTTCCTGCGGGTGCACCGGCCCCGGATCGTGGTCATCGGCGCGAGCCTGATGCTGTTCCCGCACGACGTCGCCGCCGTGCGCGCCGCCGCCGACGAGGTCGGCGCGATCCTGGTCTACGACGCCTCCCACATCGCCGGCCTCGTCGCGGGCCGCGAGTTCCAGCGCCCCCTGCACGAGGGCGCGCACCTGATGACGTTCTCCACCTACAAGTCCTTCGGCGGCCCGTCCGGCGGCTGCGTCGTCACCCGCGACCCGGACCTCGCCGAACGCGTCTCCACCGTCGCCTACCCCGGCATGCTCGCCAACTACGACGCCGGACGCCTCGGCGCGCTCGCCGTCACCGCCGCCGAACTCGCCGAGCACGGCCCCGACTACGCCCGCGCCTGCGTCGCCAACGCCCAGGCGCTCGGCGCGGCACTGGCCGACAACGGCTTCGACGTCGCCCGCCACGACGGCGTCCACACCCGCTCCCACCACCTCGCCGTCGACGCCCTCACCCTGGGCGGCGGCGACGCGGCCGCCGCGCTGCTCGGCGAGGCCGGCATCTACCTCAGCGGCATCGGCCTGGCCTGGCAGCGCATCGACGAAGGGCTGCGCGGGCTGCGCATCGGCACCCAGGAGATCACCCGCCGCGGCTTCACCCCCGCCCACCAGCCCGCGATCGCCGCGCTCATGCGCCGCGCCCTGATCGACCGCGAAGCACCCGAGCGGGTCCGGGCCGACGCCGTGGCGCTGCGCCGCGAGGTCAACGGGGTCGGCTGACCACGGACGTGCCGGGCCGACGACGACACGGCCCGGCACGTCCGGACCCCCGACGTCCGGGCCTGCCGGGCCGCGCCCACCCGCCCGCGCCGGCGGGCAGCCTCACCTGCCACCTGGGCCGCCCACTATGGACACCCGGTCCCACCCGCGGAAGCGGAACGCCCCCACACCACCCGAAAGAGGAACCGCCACAGCCGGGACAGCACCTCGGTGCCGGATGGTCGTGGACGGCGGATGGCGTGGTGGTGCTGCCCGCGTTGCCGTGCCGGTTCGCGGGCGGTGGCGGTGAGGCCGTCCCCGCACCAAGGCGACCCTGCTGGGCACACCGGGCGCGGTCGGCTGATCAGCGGGGGTCGCGGTCGGCGCGCAGCGCGTCCAGTTCGGCCTGCAGCCGGTCGAGCTGGCGTTCCGCGCGTTCGGCGCGGGCCAGGGTTTGGGCGCGGGCTTCCTCCAGGGCGTCGAGCCGTTCCCGGGCGGAGCGTTCGACCTGGTCGAGGCGGTCGCGGTGGGCCTGGCGCAGGTCGGCCAGCTCGGCGCGGGCCCGGTCGAGTTCGGCGCGGGCGTCGTGGGCGGCCTGGTCGGCGCGTTCGGCCGCGATCCGGGCGCGGTGCGCGGCCTCGGCTTCGGCGCGGGCGTCGGCACGGGCCTGGTCGACGTTCGCCGCCGCTTCCTCCCGCACCCGGTCGACCCGGGCCTGCGCCTCGGCGCGGACGGCCTCGATCCGGGTTTCGGCTTCGGCGCGGGCGGCGTCGACCTGGGCTTGGGCGTCGTGCCGGGCCTGGTCGACGCGGGCCTGGGCGTCGGCGCGGATCTGGTCGACCTCCCGCACCGCCTGCCGCCGGGCCTGCTCGGCGTGGGCGACGGCGTCGGCCTGCGCCTGCTCGACCTGCGCCTGGGCGTCGCGGCGGATCTCGTCCACGGCGGTGGCGGCTTCCACGCGGACGGCGGCGATCTCCCGTTCGGCCCGTTCGACGGCGGCGTCGGCCTCGGCGCGGGCGGCGTCGCGCTGGGCGTAGGCGGTTTCGGCGTCCTGCTCGGCCCGTTCGGCGGCGCGGACGGCGTCCTCGGTGGTGGCCTCGGCGGCCTGGCGCGCCTGTTCGGCGTCGCGGCGTCGTCGTTCGGCCAGGGCGACCGCGGCCTCCGCCTCGGCGACCCGCCGCGCGGCCTCGGCCTCCACCGCCTGCACCTGGCTCTCGGCGACGCTCGGGTCGGCGATCGCGGACAGCTCCGCCACGGCTCCGGTGAGCGTGGTCGACATCTGCTCGGCGAGCACCCGGAACCGCTCCAGCAGTTCCTCGGCCCTGATCTTGCCCGCGGTGATCCCCTGCGGGCCTTTCGTCACGGTGACGACCTCCTGCTGGACCTCCGCCGCCTGCGCCAACCGCTGCCGCTCGCGCCACGCCCGCCACCGGGTGTGTTCCGGCAGGTCGCAGTACTCCGACGGCCTCCCCGGCCCGCCACCCCGGATCACCGGACGCGTGCAGCCGGGGTAGTTGCAGGTCAGTGCGGAGGTCTCCGTCGTCGTCACGGCAATATCGTAGCAGAGTTTCGTCTGTACAAACGTTATTGGCCGCAACGCAACGTTATAAGGGTGCGAGAGGGTGACTTCCGATAAGTGAACCTTATCGGAAGTCAGAACGACGGCGGTCGGACGGCTTCACACCGCGGGTGTTCGGGAGGCGATCGGTCCGGGAGCGCAGACGACGGCGGGGTGACCTCCGCCGTTCAAGAGGAGGTCACCCCGCCGGTCTCAGCCGGTGGCGCGGGTCGCGGTGGCCGCCGAGGAGTCACCCGTCCCGGACGGGCTCCCGTCGACCGCTCTCCCCCGCGCCAACCGGCGGTGGATCAGGACTGGAACCAGCGTTGGTTCGCGCCGCCGTGGCACGTCCACATCTGCACGACGGCGCCGTCGTTGGCGTTCCAGTCCCGGACGTCCAGACACCGGCCGTTGAGGTCGCTGCGGATCAGGGGACCGTCGTTGAACCAGCGCTGGTTGGCTCCGCCGTGGCAGGTCCACATCTGGACGACGGCGCCGTCGTTGGCGTTCCAGTCCCGGATGTCCAGGCACTTGCCGTTCAACTCGCTGCGGATCAGGTAACCGGGCTCGGCCTGGGCCGGGGCGGAGACCGCGACGAGGCCGCCGAACACGAGCGCGACAACACTGGACACCACGAACGCCATCTTCGACTTGTTCATGTTCTTCCTCGGTTCGACATCCACCGACGCCGCGTGGTCCGGGACGCCTGCGTCGAATGGTCGGATCGGACAATCGCCGCCGATCCGACACTGTGCGCCGCCGCCGTGCGCCGCAACAGCACTCCGCCGTGTGGGGGTAAGCCGACACCGGATCGGGGGTACCGGGTTTCGCGGCACGGACGGGCACGGCGATGCGTCCCCTGTCCCGCCACGGCGGGACAGGGGACGCGACAAGGCGGATCGGTCAGCGGCCGGTGACGACCACCTGGGCGGTGTTGTCCGGGTGGGCCGAGATCGCGACCCGCGAGCCCTTGGCCTGGGTGCCGTCCGTGCCGGTCAGCATCCGGAACGGCGTCCACGAGGCGCCCGAGCGGACGCGGTGGTACATGCCGTCGTCGTTGCCGATGACGAGCACCTGGGCGGTGCCGTCGGCGTGGGCGCCGATGGCGACGTCCTTGCCGGTGGCCGGGAGGGTGGTGTCCATGCCGTTGAGCGGCTGGAAGCCGGTCCAGTCGCCGGCGTTGTCGCGGATCTGGTGGTAGATCCGGTCGTCCCAGCCGACGACGAGGACGTGGGCGCCTTCGGCCGTGCCGGCGATCGACACGCGCTTGCCCTTGGCGGGCGCGGTCGTGCCGGTGCCCGCCAAGGGGCGGAAGCCGGACCACGTGCCGTCGCGCAGGACCTGGTGGTAGAGCCCGTCGTCGTGGCCGACGATGACCAGCTGGGCGCTGCCGTCGGGCAGTGCCGCGATGGCGACGTCCTTGCCCGCGGCCGGGGTGGGGGTGTCCATGCCCGGCACCGGCTGGAACCCGGTCCAGTTGCCGTCGGGCGTGCGGGTCTGGTGGTAGACCTTGTCGTCCCAGCCGACGATGACGACCTGGACCGCGTTGTCGGCGAGGCCGGTGATCGAGACCGCCTTGGCCTTGGCGGGGGTCGTGGTGCCGTTGCCCGACAGGGGCTGGAACCCGGTCCAGTTCGTGTCGGCGTGGCGGACCTGGTGGTAGACGACGTCGTCCGCGCCGACGACCACCACCTGCGCCGAGCCGTCCGCCATCGCGGCCACCGCGACGTCCTTGGCGTCGCCGGGCAGGGTGGTCTGGTAGCCGGGCAGGGCGCGGAACCCGGTCCAGCCGCCGTCGGCGCCGCGGACCTGGTGGTACATCGGGTACGCCTGCCGCTCGGGACCGCCGACGTCGAACCGGTACAGGTTGTTGGCGTCCATCATCGCGATGATCTTGTTGGCGTAGTTCGGGTCGGTCGCGTAGCGCTCGGCGACGCGGCGGATGAACTCGCGGGGGTCGTGCCGGTAGGGCAGGGCGTGGGCGTAGTAGGAGCTGGTGGTGAGCAGCCGGCCGTAGTCGCGGAACGAGTCGGTCATCGAGGCGTAGACGCGGAAGTAGGCGGTGGTGGGGCCGCAGGTCGGCTGGCACTCCTCGGTGTTGAAGGCGCGGCAGCCGACGGCGATGGGGCCGGGGTCGGTGGCCGAGACGCACTTCATGCCGAAGTGGTTGTTGTACTGGGCCGCCAGGCTGCTGGCCCCGTACGCGGACTCGTGCGCGGCCTGGGCGGCGGCGACGGAG
Organism: Actinosynnema sp. NPDC004786; assembly: GCF_053601135.1. Lineage (NCBI taxonomy): Bacteria > Bacillati > Actinomycetota > Actinomycetes > Pseudonocardiales > Pseudonocardiaceae > Actinosynnema > Actinosynnema sp. NPDC004786. Next base: position 35,340 of record NZ_JBSGBG010000066.1, read on the forward strand.
GCGGGGATGTCGTACTCGGCCTTCACGGCGCGGGCGCGGGGTTCGGCGGCGGCCCAGTAGTCGGCCTGGGTGGCGGCGGTGGTGAGCGGTGCGTCGCGGGTCGGGTCGGTGGGTGCGGCGTGGGCGAACGAGCCCAGGGTGCTCAGCGCCAACGTGCCGGCGATCACGAGCAGCCTGGCGGTGCCGAGGAGCTTCATGGCGGGTCTCCGGGTGAGGGGGCGGGGGGGCCCGGGGGGGGGGGCGGGCCGCCGGGGAGGGGGGAGAGGGGGGGAGGGGGAGAGTGTGAATGAGAAAGATGGGGTATGGGGAGGGGGCCGAA
>NZ_JBSGBG010000067.1:0-34839 GCF_053601135.1 Actinosynnema sp. NPDC004786
GGGAACACCCGGTCCCATTCCGAACCCGGTAGTTAAGCCTTCCAGCGCCGATGGTACTGCACTCGTGAGGGTGTGGGAGAGTAGGACGCCGCCGAACATTCTTCCCTGAAAGGGCTTGTGGTGGGGGCACAGTGACATGTGCTCTCCCGCAAGCCCTTTCGGCGTGTCCACAGTAGGAGGAGTTAGTGTCCAGGTTCGGGGATCGACCCGGCGACCGTCAGCGTGGCCAGGGAGACCGACCGCGCCGATCCGACGACGGTGGCCGTGCCCAGGGAAGCCGCAAGCCGAGCAGTGGTGGCCGTGACGCCCGTGGTGGGGGCGAGCGGTCTGGCGGCGGTTATCCGCGCCGGGACGACCGGCCGAGCTATGACAAGCCTCGTGGCGGCGACCGCCGTGACGATTCCCGAGGCGAGCGCCCGCGCTACGACAAGCCCCGTGACGACCGTGGCGGTGCTCCGCGACGGGACGACAACCGGGGTGGTGGCTTCCGCCGGGACTCCGGTGACCGGCCCCGCTACGACCGCCCGCGTGACGACCGGCCCCGTGACGACCGGCCCCGTGACGACCGCGGCCGCGATGACCGTGGCCGTGACGACCGGGGTGGCCCTCGCCGCGACGACCGCTCCGGTGACCGGGGCGGGTTCCGGCGCGACGACAACCGCGGTGAACGCCCCCGCTTCGAGCGTCGGGACGACCGCGGGTTCGACCGGCGTGACGATCGTGGCGGGTTCGAGCGTCGGGACGACCGGGATCGCGGTGAGCGCGGCGGCTATCAGCGATCCGACAGCCGCGGGGGCTACCAGCGACGTGATGATCGCGGTGGGTACCAGCGGCGCGACGACCGGGGCGGTTTCCAGCGCCGGGACGATCGGGGCTTCGACCGGGGCGAGCGGGGCGGTTACCCGCGACGCGATGACCGGCCGGCCGGGGATCGCACCGGTGGGGACCGCGGTGGGTACGCCCGCCGGGACGACCGCGGCGGTGAGCGCAGCAGCTACCCGCGCCGTGACGACAGCGGCGGTTACCAGCGGCGCGACGACAGCGGTGGCTACCAGCGCCGGGATGACCGTGGCGGTTACGAGCGGCGGGACGATCGGGGCGGCTACCAGCGGCGCGATGACCGCCGTGACGACCGGGGTGGTGAGCGCACCGGCTACCCGCGTCGGGACGACCGGGGTGGCGACCGGCCGCGTGGCGACCGTGACCGGGGCGCGTACCCGCGTCGGGACGACCGCGCCGGTGGCGACCGCAGTGGGTACCAGCGGCGTGACGACCGTGGCGGTTATCAGCGCCGGGACGACCGGGAACGCGGCGGCTACCCCCGTAGGGACGACCGCGCCGGGTACCAGCGGCGGGACGACCGGCCGCGTTACGAGAAGCCGGGGAGCGACCGGCGGGACGCGCGGAGTCGTGATCGGGCCGCGCGGTTCCAGGAGCGGGTCGCGCAGACCGACGACCGGCAGGTCACCGAGGAGACCACGGCTGACGTCACCGCAGCCGATGTCGCAGCCGATGTCACCGCGACCGACAACACCGCGACCGGCACCGGCGCGGCCGACGTCACGGTGGCTGATGACACCGCGGCTGATGTGGATGTGAGCGCGGACGCCGCGCTGGACGCGGCCGAGGGCCGGGCGGAGGCCGGGGAAGGCGGGGCCGTCGAGGCTGACGCCGCCCCGTCCCGGGCTGCCGTGCCCGGGGCTGTGGAGACCGAGGACGAGGCGGGGGCCGGGGGCTCGGAGGCCGCCGAGGCCGCCGAGGCCGCGGGCGAGGACGTCGCCGAGGGTTCCCGGGGCTCGGAGGACGCGGTCGACGGGGAGGAGCGGGTGTTCACCCGCGCCCGCACGCCCGAGCTGCCCGAGGACGCCGACATCTCGATCCTCGACCCCGAGGTGAAGCAGGAGTTGCGCGGCCTGCCCAAGGGCCTGGCGGAGATCGTCGGCAGGCACTTGGCGGCGGCGGGCATGCTCATCGACAGCGAGCCCGAGCTGGCGCTGGAGCACGCCCGGTACGCGCGGTCGAAGGCGGCGCGGGTCGCGGTGGTCCGGGAGGCCGCCGGGTTGGCCGCCTACCACGCGGGCGAGTGGGCCGAGGCGCTGTCGGAGCTGCGGGCGGCGCGGCGCATGTCGCACGGCGCCGGGCACGTCGCGGTGATGGCCGACTGCGAGCGGGCGCTGGGGCGGCCCGAGCGGGCCATCGAGCTGGCTCGTGAGGCACAGGTGGCGCTGCTGTCCCCCGACGAGGCGGTGGAGCTGCGGATCGTCGCGGCGGGCGCGCGGCGGGACATGGGGCAGCTGGACGCGGCGGTGGTGGCCCTGCAGGGCGACGACCTGGACGAGAAGCGGCGTGAGCCGTGGAGCGCCCGCCTGTTCTACGCCTACGCGGACAACCTGGCCGCGGCCGGTCGCACCGAGGAAGCCGTGAAGTGGTTCCTCAACGCGGCGCAGGCCGACGACGACAACGAGACCGACGCCGCCGAGCGCGCGTTCGACCTCAGCCCGCAGGACTGAGCGGGCCCGACCGAAGTCACACCCGGAGGCTCGGCACCACGCGGTGCCGAGCCTCCAGACTGTGTGCGACCGGAAGATTCCCGAACGGAGAAGCCTGTGCTGCTGGACCGCTACGACGCCCTGCTGCTCGACCTCGACGGGACGGTCTACCGGGGGCGGGAAGCCGTGCCGGGCGCGGTCGAGGCGGTCGCCGCCGCCCGCGCGCACGGCACCGGCATCCGGTTCGTCACCAACAACGCCTCCCGGTCGCCGGAGACGGTCGCCGAGCACCTGACCGAGCTGGGGTTCGACGCCGCGCTGGACGAGGTGAGCACGAGCGCCCAGGCGGGCGCGGCCATGCTGCTCGACCTGGTGCCGCGCGGCGTGCCGGTGCTGGTCCTGGGCACGGACGCGCTGGCCGAGCAGGTGCGGCTGCGCGGCTACGAGCCGACGGACCGCGCCGAGGACGCGCGGGCGGTCGTGCAGGGCCTCTCCCAGGACCTGGGCTGGCGCGAGCTGGCCGAGGCGTGCGTGGCGATCCGCCAGGGCGGGGCGCACTGGATCGCGTGCAACGTGGACGCGACGCTGCCGACCGAACGGGGTCTGCTGCCGGGCAACGGGTCGCTGGTCGCGGCCCTGCGGACGGCGACGGGCCGGGAGCCGCTGGTGGCGGGCAAGCCGGCCACGCCGTTGCTGGAGCAGGCCGCGAAGTCGGCGGGCGCGCAGCGGCCGCTGGTGGTGGGCGACCGGTTGGACACCGACATCGCGGGCGCGGTCAACGCGGGCATGGACTCGCTGCTGGTGCTCACCGGCGTGTCCACCGAAGCCGAGGCGACGGCCCTGCCCGAGGACCGGCGGCCGACCTACGTGGCGGCGGACCTGTCCGCGCTGCATCGGCTACCTTGATTCCTGTGAGCTTCGAGGTCCCCCTCCCCGGCCCGCCCCGTGATCCCGTGGCCGGGATCGACGACGCCCTGGCCGGTCTCGACGGGCTGGACGCGCTCGACGTGGTCGAGCACGTGGCCCGGTTCGACGACGCGCACACGGCGTTGACGGCCGCGTTGTCCAGCATCGACAAGGTCTGACCGGTGCCGCGCAGGGCTCGGCTGGACGCCGAACTGGTCCGCCGCGGGCTGGCCAGGTCACGGGAGCACGCGAGCCAACTCGTCGCCGAGGGCCGCGTGACCGTGCGGGGCTCGGTGGCCACGAAACCCGCGACCGCCGTCGAGCTGGACACCGCGCTGGTGGTCCGCGAGACCGACGACCCGAACTACGCCTCGCGGGGCGCGCACAAGCTCGTCGGCGCGCTGGAGGCGTTCGACGGGGTGGTCGTGGCGGGCAGGCGGTGCCTGGACGCGGGCGCGTCCACCGGGGGGTTCACCGACGTGCTGCTGCGCTCGGGCGCGCGGCAGGTGGTGGCCGCCGACGTGGGCCGCGGCCTGCTGGACTGGCGGCTGCGCACCGACGACCGGGTCGTGGTCAAGGACAAGACGAACGTGCGGTCCTTGACCCCCGAGGACATCGGCGGCCCGGTCGACCTGGTGGTGGCGGACCTGTCGTTCATCTCGCTGCGGCTGGTGCTGCCGGCGCTGGCCTCCTGCCTGGACGAGGGCGGCGACCTGCTGCCGATGGTGAAGCCCCAGTTCGAGGTCGGCAAGGAACGCCTGGGCTCGGGCGGCGTGGTGCGGGACCCGGAGCTGCGCGCGGAGGCGGTGCTGGACGTGGTGGCGTCGGCCGCCGGGCTCGGCCTGCGCCTGCACGGCGTCACCGCGAGCCCGCTGCCGGGACCGTCGGGCAACGTCGAGTTCTTCGTGTGGCTGCGCCGGGGTGAACCCCTCGACGCGGCCGACGCCGCCGCGCTCGTGCGCGCGGCCGTGGCGGAAGGCCCCCGGTGAGCAGGCTCCCGATGACGATGCCTCCGATGAGGAGGCCCGCGTTCGAGGAGGCCCCGATGAGGAGGCCCGAGTGGGAAGGCCCCCAGTGAGCAGGCTCCGGTGAGCAGGCCCTTAGTGAGGACGGTCCGGTGACGAGGGAGATCCTGCTGGTCGTCCACACCGGGCGGCGCAGCAACGTGCTGGTCGCCCAGGAGGTCGCGGCGCGGTTCGCGGCGGGCGGCGTGCGGCTGCGGGTGCTGGAGGACGAAGCGCCCGAGCTGGACCCGACGTGCTACGCGCAGGTCGTGCCGGCCGACGACAAGGCCGCCGAGGGCACCGAGCTGGTGTTCGTGCTCGGCGGCGACGGCACGCTGCTGCGGGCGGCCGAGCTGGCGCGGGCGGCGGGGGTGCCGGTGCTCGGGGTGAACCTGGGCCGGGTGGGGTTCCTGGCCGAGGCGGACTCCGACGCGCTGTACGAGGCGATCACGCACGTCGTGGACCGGGACTACGACGTCGAGGAGCGGATGACGCTCGACGTGACGGCGTCGGTCGACGGCGAGGTGCTGGAGGGCACGTGGGCGCTCAACGAGGCCAGCGTGGAGAAGAGCACCCGCGAGCGGATCCTGGACGTCGTGGTGGAGGTGGACGGGCGGCCGGTGTCGGCGTTCGGCTGCGACGGCGTGCTGGTGGCGACCCCGACCGGGTCGACGGCGTACGCGTTCTCCGCGGGCGGGCCGGTGGTGTGGCCGGACGTGCAGGCGCTGCTGGTCGTGCCGAGCAACGCGCACGCCCTGTTCGCGCGGCCCCTGGTGGTGTCGCCGGCGTCCGTGGTGGCGCTGGAGGTCGACCCGGAGGGCCACCCGGCGGTGCTGTGCGCGGACGGCCGCCGCACGGTGAACCTGCCGCCGGGCGCGCGGGTCGAGGTGGTGGGCGGCCGCACCCCGCTGCGGTTGATCCGGCTGCGGCCGGGTCCGTTCACCGACCGGCTGGTGGAGAAGTTCGAGCTGCCGGTGCAGGGGTGGCGCGGCCCGTCGGCCCACTGAGGCCGGCGAGATCAACTACCGGACACCGGCCCCCGAGCACACGCTTTGCCCGCGTCGCCCAGTAGTGTTCCGGGCGTGCTGGCCGAGATGCGCATCCAGGGCCTCGGTGTGATCGACGAGGCCACCCTTGAGCTCGATGCCGGTTTCACCGTGGTGACGGGCGAGACCGGGGCGGGCAAGACCATGGTCGTCACCGGGCTCCACCTGCTGGGCGGTGGCCGGGCCGAGGCGTCCCGCGTGCGCAACGGCGCGGACAAGGCGGTGGTCGAGGGCCGGTTCGTCGCGCCCGCGGGCAGCCCGGCGGCGAAGGTCGCCGAGGAGGTCGGCGGCGAGCCCGACGACGACGGCAGCGTGATCGCGGTCCGCACCGTCGGCGCCGACGGCCGGTCCCGGGCGCACCTGGGCGGCCGGTCCGTGCCGGTGGGCGTGCTGTCGGAGCTGGCCGAGCAGCTGCTCGCGGTGCACGGGCAGAACGACCAGCTCCGGTTGCTGCGGCCCGCCGAGCAGCGGTCGGTGCTCGACCGGTTCGCCGGTGACGAGGTCGCCGAGCCGCTGCGCGGCTATCGGAAGGTCCGCGACGAGTGGCTGCGGGTGGCGACCGAGCTGGCCGAGCGCACCGCGCGGTCGCACGAGCTGGCCCGCGAGGCCGAGCTGCTGCGGCACGGGCTGGCCGAGATCGAGGCGATCGACCCGAAGCCGGGCGAGGACGAGGAGCTGGTCGCCGAGGCGCGCCGGCTCGCCGACGCCGACCAGCTGCGGGAGGCGGCGTCGGGGGCGCAGTACGCGGTGTCCGGCTCGCCCGACGGCGACCCGGACGTGCCGGGCGCGCTCGGCCTGATCGGCGAGGCCCGGCGGCGGTTGACCGCGTCGGACGACCCGAAGCTGCGCGAGCTGGAGCCGCGGCTGGTGGAGGCGGAGACGCTGCTGGCCGACGTGGGCGCGGAGATCGCGTCCTACCTGGAGCACCTGGACGCGGATCCGGCGCGGCTGGAGCAGGTGCTCGCGCGCCAGGCCGAGCTGAAGTCGTTGACCCGCAAGTACGCCGCCGACGTGGACGGGGTGATCGCGTGGGCGCGGGACGCGTCCTCGCGGCTGTCCGGGCTGGACACGTCGGACGAGGCGCTGGCGGCGTTGGCCGCGCGGCGCGACGAGCTGGCGGTGGAGCTGGCCGGGTACGCCCGGCGGGTGACCGCCGAGCGGCTGGCCGCGGCCGAGGAGCTGGGCCGGGCGGTGTCGGACGAGCTGACGGGCCTGGCCATGCCGCACGCCACGGTCGAGGTCGCGGTGCGGCCCCGGCCCGCCGAGCCGGGCGACCCGCAGGCGCTGGACGTGGACGGGCAGCTGCTGCACGCCGGGTCCAGCGGGGTGGACGACGTGGAGCTGCGGCTGATCGCGCACCCCGGCGCGCCCGCGCTGCCCGTGCACAAGGGCGCGTCGGGCGGTGAGCTGTCGCGGGTGATGCTGGCGCTGGAGGTCGTGCTGTCGCACTCCGACCCGGTGCCCACGCTGGTGTTCGACGAGGTGGACGCCGGGGTCGGCGGCCGGGCGGCGGTCGAGGTCGGACGCCGGCTGGCCCGGTTGGCGCGCAGCCACCAGGTGATCGTGGTGACGCACCTGCCGCAGGTGGCGGCGTTCGCCGACCGGCACCTGGTGGTGGACAAGACCGCGGACGGCGTGCTGACCCGCAGCGGGGTGCGCCGGCTGGACGAGTCGCAGCGGGTGGTCGAGCTGGCGCGGATGCTCGCGGGCATGGACTCCACCGACACCGGCCGCGCGCACGCCGAGGAGCTGCTGGCGGCGGCGAAGGCCGACAAGGAGAGCGTGCCCGTGGTGCGGCGCAAGGCGAAGAAGAAGTGAACCGAAGGCTGCTCGGCGCGGCCTTGTTGGTGGTGGCCGGCGGGGTGGCCGTGGCGGGCACGTTCCGGCCGTTGTACTCGCAGGGCGTCCACCGCGGCGACTCGCCGCCCATGGTCCACGTGACGTCCTGGGAGTACGTGTTCACCCTCCCGGTGGGCATGGAGTCGCCGATCGTGCGGAGCCCCCAGTACGGGGTGCCGATCGTCGTGTCGGCGGTGCTGCTGGCGATCGCGGCGGCGCTGGTGTTCCTGCCGGAGGCGCAGCGCCTGGCCGCCCGCTACCTCGCGATCGCCGGGACGGGCCTGCTCCTCGGCGCGGTGTGGGCGACGGGGGCCGCAGTCGTGTCCGCGGTCGGCAACGCGGAGGCCCAGGACGAGGCCGGTTTGGGCGTGCGGGCCGACGAGGGCATCGCCGTGCTGGCCGGGTCGGTGCTGGTCGCGGTGGTGGGCGTGGTGCTGCTGCACGCCCGGCGTCCGCAGCCGCGGCCCGACGGGCCGGTGGTGTACCGGGTGGACGACGACGCGGTGGACGCGGACACGGACACGCCGCCGTTCGGCTTCCCGGCGCCGGAGGTCGAGGTCGCCCGGCTCCCGGGGACCGGGCCGGACCGCCGTAGCGAACCTCCGACCGCCGGGGCGTGACCGGGCGGCCACGGCGTGGTGCCGGTGGCCGGGGGTGAACGGCCGGCCGGCGATGCGCACGCGGCCGGCGGTGGGCGGTCGGCCGGTTGGCGGCGGCGCGGGAGCCGGTACCGCTGGTACACCTGGTGTGGTCGGCGCGGACGGACTTCGGTTCGTCCCCGGACCCGAGGAGAACCGCACATGACCCGGCGCGCGATCGCGGTCACCACCATCGGCGCGGGTGCGCTGTTCGTGGTGCTGGGCTCGCTCCTCCCGTTGTACGGGGTGGAGACGACCATGCGGCCGGGGGTGAACGGCCCGCTGCCCGGCGGGGTGCGCCGGCTGGTGGCGATCACCGGGTGGGAGTACGTGCAGGAGCCCCCGCCGCCGACCGAGTACCTCGGTTCCGGCCTGTACCCCGTCTACGGGTACGGGCTCGTCCTGGCCGCCGTCGTGGCCGCGGTCGGCGCGCTGCTGCAACTGCGGTCGCCGCTGCTCGCCGCGGTCGGCCGGTTCGGCGTGCTCGCGGCCGTCGGGGTGGTCGTCGGCACGGTGTGGGCGGTGCTGGAGACGATGCGGACGCTCTTCGGCAGCGTCGACGTCGCGCCGATCGTGACCACGGAGGAGTTCGTCGGCGCGGGCGCCTGGCTGCTCCTGCTCGCCTCGGTGGCGATGGTCGCCGGGGCTGTGCTGGCGCACGACTGGCCGCCGCGCACGCCGAGGCCGGCGGGGGTGTCGGTGTACCAGGTGGACGACGACGACACGCCGCCGTTCGGCTTCCCCATGCCGGTGTCCGGGTCGGACGTGCCACCCGGTGGTCCGGCGGCTCCCGGTCCGGTGCCGCAGTCCGGTCCGGCGGCTCCGGGGCCGGTGCCGCAGTCCGGTCCATCGCAGCCCGGTCCGGTGTCGCCCGGTCCGGTGCAGCCCGGTCCCGTCGCGCCCCCGGTGGCGCACCTGCCTCCGGTGGTGGAGTTCCCGGGAGCCTCCCCGTCCCCGGACGACCGACGTCACCCTACCGGGGGATAAACGTCCACTGTGGATCACCGGTGGCACTGACCAGCCACGATCGGGCTCGGCGTGTTGGCCTCCGGTCGCGTGCGACGTGGGTCACCATCGGTCCATGAAGCTCTCCGGGTTGCTCGGCCGCGCGCACCACGAACCGCCAGGCGTCACCGGGGTGGCGCGGGTCGACCGCCGCTCGGCCGACCTGCTGCGCCGGCTGAGCCCCGGTGACGTCGCGGTCCTCGACCACGTCGACCTCGACCGCCGCACGGCCGAGGCGCTCGTGCACGCCGAGGTGGCGGCCGTGGTCAACGCGTCGCCGTCCATCTCCGGCCGGTTCCCGAACCTCGGCCCCGAGCTGCTGGTCGCGGCGGGTGTCCCCCTGATCGACGACGTCGGCCCGGCGGTGCTGCGGGAGGTCCGGGACGGCACGAAGCTGCGGCTGCACGACGGCGCGGTGTTCGTCGGCGACAAGGAGGTCGCGCGGGGCGTCGAGCAGAACGCCGAGTCGATCGCCGACGCGCTGATCGAGGCCAAGGCGGGCATGGCCGCGCAACTGGAGGCGTTCTCCGCGAACACCATCGAGTTCCTGCGCCGGGAGCGGTCGCTGATCCTCGACGGCGTCGGCGTGCCCGAGCTGGACGTGCCGATCCGCGACCGGGAGGTGCTGGTCGTCGCGGGCGGCCCCCGGCACGCCGAGGAGCTGCGCGCGCTGCGCAAGTACGTCCGCGATCACCGGCCCGTGCTGATCGGCGTCGACGCGGGCGCGGACACCCTGCACGACGCCGGGTACGCGCCGGACGTCGTCGTCGGCGACCCCGACGGGATCGGCACCGCCACGCTGCGGTCGGCCGCGGAGGTCGTGGTGCCCGCGCAGGTCGACGGGCACGCGCCCGGCCTGGAGCGGATCCAGGACCTCGGCATCGGCGCGGTGACGTTCCCCGCCACGGGCAACGCCGAGGACCTGGCGCTGCTGCTGGCCGAGGCGCACGGCGCGGTGCTGGTGGTGACCGTGGGCCTGCGGGCGGGGCTGCGCGAGTTCCTCGACCGCGGCAACTCCGGGTCCACGCCGTCCACGTTCCTCACCCGGCTCAAGCTCGGCGACAAGCTCGTGGACTCCCGCGCGGTCGCGACCCTGCACCGGGGGCGGACCTCGACGGGCCTGGTGGTGCTGCCGGCGCTGGCCGCGGTCCTCGCGATGGCGGCCGCGGTCGCCGTGTCCGGGCTCGGCGGCGCCTACGTCGACGTCGCCGCCGACGCGATCCGATCCGTCGTCGACTGGTTCAGGGGGTGGTCCGGGTGATCTCGCTGCGCTACCACGTCGTCTCCGTCACCGCGGTGTTCCTGGCGCTGGCGGTCGGGGTGGTGCTGGGCTCGACCGCGATCAGCGGCCGGGTGCTGTCGGGGCTCAACGACGACAACACGTCGCTGGGCCGGGAGGTCGCCGCGCTGCGGGCGGAGCGCAACGGCCTGGACGCCCGCCTCGCCGACGCCGACCGGTTCGCGGCCTCCGTCGGCCCCCAGGCGGTGCGGGAGCACCTGGCCGAGCGGACCGTCGTGCTGGTCACCACCGCCGACGCCGCGCCCGGCGACCGCGACGCGCTGACCGCGCTGCTCGGCTCGGCCGGCGCGACGGTCACCGGCGAGCTGCAGCTCACCGAGGCGTTCACCGACCCGGACAAGGCCGACCAGCTCCTCGACCTCGTCGCCCGGTTGCAGCCCGCGGGCAGCAGGCTGCCCACCGGCGCGGACCCCGGCACCCGCGCGGGCGGCCTGTTCGGGTCCGTGCTGCTGCTCGACCCCCGGACCGGGCAGCCGCGGGCCACGCCCGACGAGCTGGCGGCCGCGCTCGGCGGGCTGTCCAGCGCCGGGTTCGTCAAGGCCGGCCAGGGCCTGCGGCCCGCGCAGACGGCCGTGGTGCTGACCGGGGGCGCGGTCGAGGGCGACTCGGCCGCCGACCGGGCCGCCGTGGTGGCGCGGTTCGCCGCCCAGCTGGACCGGTCCGGCGCGGGCGTCGTGCTGGCGGGCGGGGAGGGCTCGGCCGACGGCACGGGCCCGGTCGGCGTGGTGCGGGCGGACACGGCCGCGACGTCCGTGCTGTCCACCGTGGACAACGCCGACACCGCGGCCGGGCGCGTGGTCGTGGTGCTCGCGCTGCGTGAGCAGCTGGACGGCAAGGCCGGGCGGTACGGGGTGGCGGGCAACGCCGAAGGCCCCGCGCCGGGAACGGCAGGCTGAGCCGCCGCGTTCGCCGGGGCGGAACCCGGCGTTCCCGAGCGGTTCGCGGACACGTGGTCCGGTGTTCGACCGGTCCTACGCCATCCGAGTGACTGGACTCGGCACCCACCAGCGCGCTCGGTGACCGGCGGCGTGTTAGCGTTAGGGCCCGTGGACAGGGCGCTGAGCAGTGCGGGACCACCGCGGCCGGCCCCTAGCGGACATCCAGACCACGGGGAGCCTCCTTGGTGCAGCAGGCACGTACGACCAAGCACGTTTTCGTCACCGGGGGTGTGGCTTCCTCCCTCGGCAAGGGGTTGACCGCGTCGAGCCTCGGTCAGCTGCTCACCTCACGTGGTCTCCGGGTGACCATGCAGAAGCTGGACCCGTACCTGAACGTGGACCCGGGCACGATGAACCCGTTCCAGCACGGCGAGGTGTTCGTCACCGACGACGGCGCGGAGACCGACCTCGACATCGGCCACTACGAGCGGTTCCTGGCGCGCGACCTGTCCGGCGACGCCAACGTCACCACCGGCCAGGTGTACTCGGAGGTCATCGCCAAGGAGCGGCGCGGCGAGTACCTGGGCGACACCGTGCAGGTCATCCCGCACATCACCGACGAGATCAAGCGGCGCATCCGGGCCATGGCCGAGCCGGGGCCCGACGGCGTCGCGCCCGACGTGGTGATCACCGAGGTCGGCGGCACGGTCGGCGACATCGAGTCCCTGCCGTTCCTGGAGGCGTGCCGGCAGGTGCGCCACGACGTGGGCCGGGACAACGTGTTCTTCCTGCACGTGTCGCTGGTGCCCTACCTCGCCCCGTCCGGCGAGCTGAAGACCAAGCCGACGCAGCACTCCGTGGCCGCGCTGCGCAACATCGGCATCCAGCCCGACGCCATCGTGTGCCGGGCCGACCGGGAGATCCCGGACTCGTTGAAGCGCAAGATCGGCCTGATGTGCGACGTGGACACCGAGGCCGTGGTGGCGGCGGTCGACGCGCCGTCGATCTACGACATCCCGAAGGTGCTGCACGGCGAGGGCCTCGACGCGTACGTGGTGCGGCGGCTCGACCTGCCGTTCCGCGACGTCGACTGGACCGTGTGGGGCGACCTGCTCGACCGCGTGCACAACCCGTCCGAGAAGGTCCGCATCGGCCTGGTCGGCAAGTACGTCGACCTGCCCGACGCCTACCTGTCGGTGACCGAGGCGCTGCGCGCGGGCGGGTTCGCGCACCGCACCAAGGTCGAGATCGTGTGGGTGCCGTCCGACGAGTGCCAGACGCCGTCCGGTGCGGCCCACGCCCTGGCCGGGCTCGACGCGATCCTCATCCCCGGCGGGTTCGGGGTGCGCGGCATCGAGGGCAAGATCGGCGCGATCACCCACGCCCGGACCCGCGGCATCCCGCTGCTGGGCCTGTGCCTGGGCTTGCAGTGCCTGGTCATCGAGGCGGCGCGCAACCTCGCGGGCATCGCCGACGCGAACTCCGCCGAGTTCGAGGACACCGGGTCGCCGGTGATCAGCACCATGGCCGACCAGGAGGACGTCGTCTCCGGGCAGCGCGACATGGGCGGCACGATGCGGCTCGGCGCGTACCCGGCGTCGCTGCTGCCGGGGTCGCAGGTGGCGAACGCGTACGGGTCGCTGGAGGTCTCGGAGCGGCACCGGCACCGGTACGAGGTCAACAACGCGTTCCGGGACCGGCTCGCGTCCGCGGGGCTCGTGTTCTCCGGCACGTCGCCGGACGGGCGGCTGGTGGAGTTCGTCGAGCTGCCCGCCGACGTGCACCCGTTCTTCGTGGCCACGCAGGCGCACCCGGAGCTGAAGTCCCGGCCGACCCGCCCGCACCCGCTGTTCGCGGCGTTCGTGAAGGCGGCGCTGGACTACCGGCTGGCCGACCGGCTGCCGCTGCCCGAGCCGGCGGGGGCCGCGCAGTGAGCGCCCGGCACGAGTTCGAGACGGTGTCGACGCGGGACGTGCACGTGGGCCGCGTCGTGGCGCTGCGGGTGGACGAGGTCGCCATGCCCGGCGGCGGCACGGCGTCGCGCGAGGTGGTGGAGCACCTCGGCGCGGTGGCCGTGGTGGCGTTGGACGACGACGGCGCGGTGACGCTGATCGACCAGTACCGGCACCCGCTGGGGCGGCGGCTGTGGGAGCTGCCGGCCGGGTTGCTGGACGGCGGTGACGAGTCGCCGCTGGACGCCGCGCGGCGGGAGCTGGCCGAGGAGGTCGGGCTGGCCGCGTCGGAGTGGGTGACGCTGGTGGACGTGGCCGTGTCGCCGGGGTTCACCGACGAGGTGGTGCGGGTGTTCCTGGCCCGCGGGCTCTCGGAGGTGGACCGCGACGTGCAGGGCGAGGAGGAGGCCGACCTGGAGGCCCGGCGCTTCCCGCTGGCCGAGGCGGTGGACATGGTGCTGGCCGGGGACATCGTCAACGGGCCGGCGGTGGCCGGGCTGCTGGCCGCGCACACCGTGGTCGCCGCGGGCGGCCGGGGCCGCCCGTCCGACGCCCCGTTCCGCGACCGCCCGACCCGCTTCGCCGCCCGCCGCTCCTGACGGCGCCCGCGGGCGCCGGACGTACCGTCCGGCGCCCGCGTGTCCTACGTTCGCGTCACGCGTGTCCTACCTCCAGAACGCGTGAGTCGTACGTTCGGGTCTCGTGTGTCGTACGTTCAGGACGGGTGAGTTCTGCGTTCGGGGAGCGGCGGATGAGGGTGGGCGCGGGTGTGCGGGGGCCGTTGGCGGTGGCCGCGGCGGCGGTGGCCGGGTGCGGGCTGCTGCTGGTCGTGGATCCCAACCAGCCCGGGTCGCTGTTGCCGCCGTGCCCGCTGTACGCGTTGACCGGCATTCAGTGCCCGGCCTGCGGGACCACGCGGATGGTGCACGCCCTGCTGCACGGCGACCTCGCCGCCGCCTGGCACTTCAACGCGGTCATGCTGCCGGCCGGGCTGCCGCTGCTGGCGTGGCTGTGGGTGCGCTGGTTCCGGGCGGCCCGGGCCGGCCGGCCGATGCCGCCGGTGTCGCGGAAGGTCGGCGTGCCGGTGGTGGCGCTGGCCGTCACGTGGATGGTCGTGCGGAACCTAGTCGCGTAGCTTGCGGCCCTGGCTGTCCGTGCCGCCGTTGACCAGCAGGATGATCCCGTCGATGAGCGACCAGATGCCGCACCCGCCGCAGGTCAGGAGCTGGGCGATGCCGATCGCCGTGTCGCCGATGTAGAACCGGCCGATGCCGAACGGCAGCGCGAGCTGCAGCACGCCGGCCGCGATGCGCGACTTGTCCGACAGCGGCTGGCCGGTCAACGGGTCCACGCCGTACGGCGCGTTCGGGTTGAACCCGGGCGGGTAGCCGTACGCCGTGCCGTAGTGCTGGGACGGGTCCGCGTAGCCGGGCGGCGCGTAGCCGGGGATGCCCTGACCGGGCGTCGGGTAGCCGGGCGGCGGTGGCGCGGCGTAACCGGCGGTCGGCGGGTAGCCGGGCGGCAGGAACGTCGGGTGCGGCTGCGGCAGGTCGTGGAACAGGGCGGCCAGCTCCTGCGCGGACTGGGCCGCGGACGCGTAGCCGACGCGCTGCTCGTACTCGCCGATCTCCAGCCGACCGGCCGCGAAGTGGTCGTTCAGCGCGCTGATCGCGTCCTCGCGTTGCTGGTCGCCGATGCGCACCTGGTGTGGTTCCGACACGGGTAGACGCTAACAGCCCCGACCCCCTGGCCGGGCCGGAACCCGCTGGTCGACCTACCCTTTCGGGGTGGTGATCGGGGTGTCGGGGGAGTGGGCCGGGGTGGGCGCGCCGCGTGCCTCGACGTGGGGGCCGGCGAAGGTCGCGCTGCCGGGCGTGGCGGCCGACGGCGTTCGGGTGGCCGTTGGCGGTTCGGTCGGCGCGGTGCGTGGCGGTCCCGGTGGACGGTCACGGCACGGGGTGACGGGTCGGCGATGAGCGCGCGGGAGCGGAGCGGGCCCGCCGGAGGCGGAGAGCCGGAATTGTCGGACCCCGTCGGTAAGGTAAAAGCAGGGGTCCCCTTGGCGGGTACCCCTGCGGGGCCTGCGCGTCGGGCCGAGCCGGGCACTGCGGAACTTGCGGGCAGGGTGAACGTCGGCACTGCGGAGCCTGCGGGCCGGGTGGACGCCGGTGCTGCGGAGCGCGTGGGCAAGGCGGATGCGGAGCCTGCCGGCGTGGCGGCCGAGACTCCCGGCGGGACCGACGCGGATACGGAGGAACCCGCGGGCGGGGTGAACGCCGGTGCTGCGGAGTCCGCGGGCAGGGCGGGCGTGGGTGCCGGGGGTCGGGCGAGTCAGGTCCACGCGGACACCCCGGCGGGGCGTGCGATGCGCGCCTACCTGGACCACCTCGCGGTGGAGCGCGGCACGGCGCGGAACACGCTCGACTCCTACGGGCGCGACCTGCGTCGGTACGCCGAGCACCTGGCGGCGCGGGGTGTCCACGACCTCGCCGAGGTCACCGAGGCCCTGGTCGGCGACTTCCTCGCGACGCTGCGCGAGTCCGGCCTGGCCGCGTCCTCCGCCGCCCGCACCCTCGTCGCCGTCCGCGGCCTGCACCGGTTCGCCCACCTCGAAGGGCTCGCCGTGCACGACCCCGCCCGCGCCGTGCACCCGCCGACCCCGCCCCGCCGGCTGCCCAAGGCCCTCCCGGTGGACGACGTGCTCAAGCTCCTCGACGGCCCCACCGACACCCCGGCCCACCTGCGCGACCGCGCCCTGCTCGAACTGCTGTACTCCAGCGGCGCGCGGATCTCGGAAGTCGTCGGCCTCGACGTGGACGACGTGGACGCCGCCGAACGCACCGTGCTGCTCGACGGCAAGGGCGGCAAGCAGCGCATCGTCCCCGTCGGCCGCCCCGCCCTGCACGCCCTCGACGCCTACCTGGTGCGCGCCCGCCCCGTCCTCGCCAAACGCGGCACGCCCGCCCTGTTCCTCAACGCCCGCGGCGGCCGGTTGTCCCGGCAGACGGCGTGGCACGTGCTGAAGGCGGCCGCCGAACGGGCGGGCATCGAGGCCGAGGTCTCGCCGCACACGCTGCGCCACTCGTTCGCCACCCACCTGCTCGAAGGCGGCGCGGACGTGCGGGTGGTGCAGGAATTACTGGGCCATGCCTCGGTGACGACCACGCAGGTGTACACGTTGGTCACGGTGAACACCTTGCGCGAGGTCTACGCGACCGCTCATCCTCGCGCAACGGGTGGAACATGAGCGGTCCACCCCTGCGACGACAGGCCCGACGAGCCGGAGGTGCCGACCAAGTGCCGAACTTCGACGAGCCCGAGCGCGGTGCGATCGAGCTGGGCGCGGTGCTGCACGCGTTGAGCGACCCCACCCGGCTGGCGGTGGTCCGGCAGATCGAGGCCGACGGCGAACGCCTGTGCGGCGCGCTGCTGGTCGACGTCGCCAAGTCCACGTTGTCGCAGCACCTGCGCGTGCTGCGGGAGGCGGGCATCACCCGCACCAGGGCGCGCGGCAACCAGCGGTGGGTGTCGCTGCGGCGCGACGACCTCGACGAGCTGTTCCCCGGCCTGCTCGACGTCGTGCTCCAGGCCGCCGAGCGGACCTGCCGCAAGACGACCGGCAGACCCGCCGACCGGGGCACGGGCGAGGACCCGGTGGTCGCGGTGGGTGTGACGCGCTGAGCGCACCGAGGGTGGTCGCGCCGAGCGCACCGGGGCACGGGCGACGACCCGGTGGGCGTGCACCGAGCCCACCAGCGCGCCGTCGCGGTGGGCGTGACGCGGTGAGCGGCACGGGCACGTGCCGGGAACGATCGGCCGCGCTTCGGCGGGGCGCGTTGCTGGTGGACCTCGGTGTGCCTAGGCTGCGCCCAGGCAGAGGACTAGGAATCGGGAAGGCGATGTCGACACCGGAACACGCGGGCCACCCGTGGGGCGCACCCCCACCGCCCCCGCCACGGTCCGGTGTGCCGCGCGCCTCGGTCGAGCTGAGCCTCGCCCCGCACGCCGCACCGGCCGACGACGACGCGACCGAGCAGGTCGCGGGCGACATCGGGCCGACCGGCAGGCCCCTGCGCCACGTCGCCGAACCTCCGCTGATCGCCCGGCACGGCCCGGCGAAGATCCTCGCCGTGTGCAACCAGAAGGGCGGGGTCGGCAAGACCACGTCCACCATCAACCTCGGCGCGGCCCTCACCGAGTACGGCCGGCGGGTGCTGCTGGTCGACTTCGACCCCCAGGGCGCGCTGTCGGTCGGCCTGGGGGTGCACCCGCACCAGCTCGACCAGACCATCTACAACGTGATCATGGAGCGCGACGTCGGCGTCGACGACGTGATCATGCGCACCCCGGTCGAGGGCATGGACCTGCTGCCCAGCAACATCGACCTCTCCGCCGCCGAGATCCAGCTCGTGTCCGAGGTGGGCCGGGAGCACACGCTCGTGCGCACGCTGCGGCCCGTCATCGACCACTACGACTACGTGCTGGTGGACTGCCAGCCGTCGCTCGGCCTGCTCACGGTCAACGCCCTGGCGGCGGCCGACGGCGTCCTCATCCCGCTGGAGTGCGAGTTCTTCAGCCTGCGCGGGGTCGCCCTGCTGATAGACACCATCGAGAAGGTCAGGGAGCGGTTGAACCCGAAGCTCGAGATCACCGGCATCCTCGCCACCATGTACGACCCGCGCACCCTGCACTCGCGCGAGGTGATGGCGCGCGTGGTCGAGGCGTTCGGCGACGTCGTGTTCGACACGGTGATCAACCGCACCGTCCGGTTCCCGGAGACGACCGTCGCCGGCGAGCCGATCACCCGCTGGGCGCCGCGCTCGGGGGGCGCGAGGGCGTACCGCGCGTTGGCGCGCGAGGTGATCGCCCGGTGACGCGACGCCCATCGCTGCCGGGCGCGTCCGAGCTGTTCCGCCTCACGACCGGTGCCGCGTCCGCGGACGCCACCACGCCCGACCGGCCCGCCCAACGCCGCGGCACGGGGCGGCAGAAGCACTCCACCAAGATCACCGTGTACGTGTCCGACGAGGAGTTGCTGGCGCTGGAGCACGCGCGGCTCGCGCTGCGCGGCGAGCACGGGCTCGCGGTCGACCGGGGACGCGTGGTGCGCGAGGCCATCGCGATCGTGCTGGACGACCTCGAAGGCCACGGCGACGACTCGCTGCTCGTGCGTAGGTTGCGCGAGCAGTGAGCGGTGACGCGCCGGAGACCGACACCGAGGCGCCCGCGCCGGTCGAGGTCGCGCCGCCCGAGGCCCAGCCCGCGCCCGACGACGGCCGGTTCAAGGTCAAGCTGACCAACTTCGAGGGCCCGTTCGACCTGCTGCTCCAGCTGATCTCGCAGCACACGCTCGACGTGACCGAGGTGGCGTTGCACCAGGTCACCGACGACTTCATCGCCCACATCCGGGCGCTGGGCGACCAGTGGGACCTGGACGAGACCACCGAGTTCCTGGTCATCGCGGCGACCCTGCTCGACCTCAAGGCGGCCCGCCTGCTGCCCGCGGGCGACGTGGAGGACGAGGAGGACCTCGCGCTGCTGGAGGCGCGGGACCTGCTGTTCGCGCGGCTGCTGCAGTACCGGGCGTACAAGCAGGTCGCGGCGCTGTTCGGGGAGCTGGAACGGGGCGCGTACCGGCGCTACCCGCGGTCGGTGGCGCTGGAGCAGCGCTACGAAGGGCTGCTGCCCGAGGTGATGCTCGGCGTGGACGCCCGGCGGTTCGCCGAGATCGCCGCCGCCGTGTTCCGGCCCAAGCCCCCGCCGACGGTGTCCACCTCGCACATCCACCAGCACCGGGTCTCGGTGCGCGAGCACGCCGACCTGCTGCGGGCCCAGCTCGCGGAGGCCGGCACGGCGACGTTCGCCGAGATCATCGCCGAGTGCACGGAGACGATGGAGGTCGTCGCGCGGTTCCTCGCGCTGCTGGAGCTGTACCGGGAGAAGGTGCTGGCGTTCGAGCAGCCGGACCCGCTCGGCGAGCTGCGCATCACGTGGGTCGGCGGGACGATCGAACAGGCGCGGGCACAGGCCCGCGACGAGGACGAGGAGTACGGGTGAGCGACCAGGTCGAGCGGGTCGGGGCGCCGGGGGAACCGCGCACCCCGGCGGACGCGGCGGGGGACCCCGCGCCGGCCCTGTTCCCGACGCCGGAGCCGCCCGCCGACGAGGAGGCCGAGGCGGGCGGCCTGCCCGACCTGTCCGACGACGTCGAGTTCGAGGGCGCGCTGGAGTCGATCCTGCTCGTCGTGGACAGCCCGATCGCCGAGGAGCAGCTCGCCGGCGTGCTGGAGCAGTCCGTGGCACGGGTCACCGCCGCCCTCCACCGGCTGGCCGCCCGGTACACCGAGCAGGGCAGCGGCATCGACCTGCGTAGAATCGGCGACGGCTGGCGGTTCTACACGCGGGACCGCTTCGCGCCATTCGTGGAGAAGCTGCTGCTCGACGGGCAGCGCGCCAAGCTCACCCGGGCCGCGTTGGAGACACTCGCGGTCATCGCCTACCGGCAGCCCGTGACCAGGGCCCGGATCGCGGCGGTGCGCGGGGTGAACGTGGACGGGGTGATCCGCACGCTCGTCGCGCGCGGCCTGATCGCCGAGACGGGCACGGACTCCGACACGGGTGGCATCCTTTACCGCACGACCGAACTGTTCCTGGAGCGGTTGGGGCTGTCGTCGTTGGGCGATCTGCCGCCGATCGCCCCCCTGTTGCCCGAAGTGGATGCGATCGACGATGTCTGACCAGGCCCACCCCGAGGGGATCCGGCTCCAGAAGGTGCTCGCCAAGGCGGGCATCGCCTCGCGGCGGGTCGCCGAGGAGCTGATCGAACTCGGCCGCGTCCAGGTCGACGGCGAGGTGGTCCGCGAGCAGGGCCGCCGCATCGACCCGGACACCGCCGTCGTGCACGTGGACGGCGTGCGCGTGGTGCTGAAGGAAGACGTCGTCACCATCGCGTTCAACAAGCCGCGCGGCGTGCTGTCCACCATGCACGACGACGCGCACCGGCCGTGCGTCGGCGACTACCTGCACCAGCGCAAGGAACGCCTGTTCCACGTCGGCCGGCTCGACGCCGACACCGAGGGCCTGCTGCTGCTGACCAACGACGGCGACCTCGCGCACCGGCTCATGCACCCGTCCTACGAGATCACCAAGACCTACCTGGCCGAGGTGCCCGGCCCGATCCCGAAGGACCTGGGCAAGCGGTTGCGCGCGGGCGTCGAGCTGGAGGACGGCCCGATCGCGGTCGACTCGTTCAAGCTGATCTCGTCCATGCCGGGCAAGGCGCTGGTCGAGGTGGTCCTGCACGAGGGCCGCAAGCACATCGTGCGCCGCCTGCTCGACCACGTCGGCCACCCCGTGCAGAGCCTGGTCCGCACCGCCGTCGGCGACGTGCGGCTGGGCAACCAGCGCCCCGGCTCGATGCGGGTGCTCAACCGGCAGGAAGTCGGCTCCCTCTACAAGGCCGTCGGGCTGTAACCGGGACGGGCGCTCTTCACCGCCGAGCGCCCTCCTGCGGAGCGCTTACCCCGCTCCACCGCCCGCTGCCTCGTGGCGCGGTTCTCCCACAGGTCGGCCCCGGCGTGGGACCTGTCGACGGCGGCGGGCCGGTCACCGCGCTCGCCGTCGGCGGCCGCGTGCTCGCACGCTCGTCGGCGCGGGCGGTTCGGCGCTGCGCTCCCGGGGAACCAACCCGGACGAGGTGGTGTCCCGGATCCGCGCCACCGCCCACCCCGCCGTCATCGGCCGGCGGCCCACGTCCCCGATATGCCCTACGACCCGCCCTGCGCCAACCCCTGATTCCACTCAGCGGAAGGGATTCGGCCGCGCCGGCGCGGTTCGGACGCCCGTTGCAAGATCACATCATGAAGTTTTCCCGCCACTCATTGTGGTGGCGGACTTCTCTCTCTAGATTGAGCCGGGTTGGCTGGGGTTGATCAACTGGGAAGAGGCGTTTGCGCGTGCGTGCGCTCACCCGAGGACTGCTCGGTGTGGCCGGGTTCCTCGTCGTCTGGGAGCTGTTCGGCCGGTCCCGGCTGGTTCCCTCGGAGTACCTGCCACCGCCGTCCGTCGTAGCGGTGGAACTCGTGAAGTTGTTGGGGGATGAGGCTTTCCTGCGGGACGTCCTCGCGACGGTCCTCGCCGTCCTCATCGCCGTGGGGCTGTCCGCCGGGATCGCCGTCCCGCTCGGCCTCGTCCTGGGCAGCGTGGCGTCCGTCCGGCACGCCACCCGCGCGGTGATCGAGTTCCTGCGCCCCATCCCGTCGGTGGCGCTGATCCCGTTGGCGGTGCTGCTGCTGGGCATCGGGCCGGAAACCAAGATCACCCTCGCGGTGTACGCGGCGATCTGGCCCATCCTGTTCAACACCATCTACGCGCTCGACGAGCTCGACCCCCTGCTGGTCGAGACGGCACGCGCGTTCGGCGCGGGCCGGCTGCGCGTGCTGGCGTCCGTGGCGCTGCCCAGCGCGTCGCCGTTCGTGCTGACCGGCATCCGGCTCGCCGCCACGACGAGCCTGGTCGTGATCGTCAGCGTGGAACTGCTCGAAGGCGGCTCCGGCGGCATCGGGCAGTACATCGCGATCGCGCGCAGCGGCGCGGGCCGGATGGACATCGTCCTCGCCGGCACCGTGGTCGCGGGCGTGATCGGCTACGCCCTCAACGAAGGACTGGAACGGGCCCAGCGGCGCTGGGTCGGCTGGAGCTCGGTCACCGGAGGTCGGTCGTGACCCGATTCGTCCAGCGGTGGGCGGTGTTCGCGGGCCTCGTCGTGGTCTGGGAACTGCTCACCTGGTACGCAGACGACACGTTCTTCCCGCCGCCGTCGGAGATCGTCGCGGCGGCGCACGACCTGTGGTTCTCCGGCCCCGCCGGGGACCTGTTCCTCACCGACGCGGTGTTCGAGCACATGCTGCCGAGCATCGGCCGGTTGCTCGCCGGGTGGGGCATCGCCGCCGTGCTCGGCATCTCGCTCGGCGTCGCGCTCGGCCGTTCCGCGACGGCCACCGAGTACGTCGGGCCCCTGCTGACGTTCATGCGCTCGATCCCGCCGCCGCTGCTGGTGCCGGTGTTCCTGCTCGTGTTCAGCGTCGGCACCCGGATGCAGCTCGCCACGATCGTCTTCGGCGTGCTGTGGCCGATCCTGCTCAACACCGTCGACGGAGCCCGCTCCGTCGACGCCACGAAGTTCGAGACCTCGGCGGTGTTCCGCATCCCCAAGCCACAGTGGATCCTCGGTGTCGTCCTGCCTTCCGCGGCGCCGAAGATCTTCGCCGGGTTGCGGGTCTCCCTGTCGCTGTCGCTGGTGCTCATGGTCGTCTCCGAACTGGTCGGAACCGACAACGGGATCGGGTCGCAACTCCTCGTCGCACAGCGGGAGTTCGACTTCCCCGACATGTGGGCCGGGATCATCCTGCTGGGTGTCCTCGGCTACGCCCTCAACACCGTGCTCCTCGCCTTCGAGCGCAAAGCCCTTGCGTGGCAACCGAAGCAGGAGCGCACCCCCGCGACGGTGGAGGAAAAAGTATGACCGCGATGCTCGAAGTGGCCGACCTCGGCCACACGTACCAGGCGAAGGACGGCGCGCACACCGCGATCGCCGACCTGTCGTTCACCGTCGGCACCGGCGAGCTGGTCTGCGTGGTCGGCCCGTCCGGCTGCGGCAAGTCCACGCTGCTGCGCACCATCTCCGGCCTGATCCGCCCGACCCGCGGCGAGATCAGCCTGCACGGCAACGAGGTCCGGGGCGTGCCCGACGACCTGGCCGTGGTGTTCCAGGACTACAGCCGCTCGCTGTTCCCCTGGTTGACGGTGCAGAAGAACGTCGAGTTCCCGCTGCGCCGCAGCCTCGGTCGCGCCGAGCGCCGCGCCCGCGCGGCCGAGGCGCTGGAGTGGGTCGGCCTGTCGGCGGCGGGGCGCAAGTACCCGTGGCAGCTCTCCGGCGGCATGCAGCAGCGCGTCGCCATCGCCCGCGCGCTGGCCTACCGGCCCGCGCTGCTGCTGATGGACGAGCCGTTCGCGTCGGTGGACGCGCAGACCCGGTTCGAGCTGGAGGACCTGCTGCTGAAGGTGCGCACCGAGCAGGACACCACGGTGCTCGTGGTGACGCACGACATCGACGAAAGCGTCTACCTCGGCGACCGGATCCTCGTGCTGTCCACGTCGCCCGCCTCGGTGGTGGCCGACCTGAAGGTGGACCTGCCCGCGCAGCGGGACCAGATCACCACGCGCGAGTCCGAGGCGTTCGTCGCGCTGCGGGCGGAGGTCGCGCGGCTGCTGAACGTCGGCAAGACCTCGGAGGAGGTCCGGGCGCGGCGGTTGGCGAACGAGCAGCAGGCGGCGAAGTGGGCCGAGGCGGAGCGGGCGGAGGTCTCGCGGGCCGAGGCCGAGGAGCGCGCCACGACCTGATCACCCTCCCGGTAAGCCCCTGGCACGTGCGACGGGCGACCCGCGGCTCGACGGCCCTCCCGGGCCGGCGACGCGGGTCGCCCGTTGTCGTTGTGGCGGACGGGTTTCCGGGCGGCGTACGGGGCGCTGAGCGCGTCCGTGAGGGGTGGGACCCGGGGCCGTGGGCGGGGACGCCCGCAGAGCGCCGACGAGCGGCCCTGGGGCGTGTGCCGGGGCCTGGTCGGGTCGGCCCGGACGGCCGTCGCGGACCGGGGATCACGCCGGTTCACCGCCGCGATTCGACGGTGGTCGTTCGCAACGATTCGACATCGGTCCGGGCCGGAAATTGATCAACCGCCACCGCCGGGTGATCAGCGTGCGGTCATTGACCGATTACCCGGCGTGGCGCCGGCCGGGGTCTTGTCGGCCGTGCCGCGGTCATTCCATCGGGAATTCCTATGGGGTCCGGCCGCCGTCGGCCCGCCCCCTCGCGGCGCGCGACGGGGTCCACGGGGTGGAATCGGCGGCGAATGCAGTGCGATTCCCGTGCGCCGGGGTGTCGGATTCGGCGTCGGCCCCGATTCTTCCGGGGGCTGCGGCCGTCGCCTGTTCTCCGAGTGCGGCCATTGCCTTGTTCTCCGGGACGGGCACAACGCGTGCCGTGGCGGAGAACAAGGCTCCGGCTTTCCGCTCTCAGTGCCGGGTGATCGCGCGGACGTCGCCGCGGGGAACGGCCCGGCTAATCGTAAGTTGGTTTTCTCAAGGCCCTACGTAGTTTTGCGCGAAATAGCCCGCCGACGACCCGGAGGCGATGAGGTGTTCGAGTCGGGCCTGGCCCAACCGGCTCAGGAACGGCTCCGGCGAACGGTGGATCATGAACACCATCCACTGCGAGAACTCCTGCGCACGCCACACGCGTCGCAGGCACACCTCGGAGTAGCTCCGCAGGCCCGTCTCATCACCCGTTCGGTGGTACCGAGTCAGGGCGTCGGCCAGCACCTCGGCGTCGTGCAACGCGAGGTTCATTCCCTTTGCCCCCACCGGGGTGATGATGTGCGCGGCGTCGCCGAGGAGGTACAGCCGGCCGTGGTTCATTGGTTCGACCACGTGGCTGCGCATGTCCAGGATGCGCTTCTCGACGATGCGGCCCTCCGTCAACTTCCAGTCGGAGTCCCGTAGTGCCAACCGCTTGTGCAGCTCCGCCCACACCCGCTCGTCGGGCCAGTTGTCGACCGTGTCGTCCACGGGGACCTGGAGGTAGTAGCGCGAAACCGTGGAACTGCGGAGCATGTGCCCCGCGAATCCATCCGGGTGAAGCGCGTAAATCACCTTGTGGGTGGATGGCGGGGCCTCCGCCAGGATGCTCAGCCACTCGATGCCGTGCTGGTGGCTGAACTCCTGCACCGCGCCCGCCGGGATGCTGCGCCGGGTCACGCCGTGGAAGCCGTCCGCGCCCGCGATGAACGAGCAGTCGAGCCGCTCCCGCGTGCCGTCGGCGTTGGTCCAGGTCAGAGCCGGTTCCGGACCTTCGATGTCGTGCAGTTCGACGTCCGTGACGGACCACCGCACGTCGCCGCCGCGCTCGTCCGCGTAGTGCCGCACGAGGTCCTGGACGACCTCCTGCTGCGGGTAGATGTAGTGCGTCTGGCCGTCGTACAGGGTGGCGTAGTCCACCTCGTACGCCTGGCCGTTCACCCGGAACTCGCACGCCCCGTGCCTGTCCGCCTCTCGGAGCAACCGGTCCGCGAGCCCGTGCTCCGTCAACATCTGCACCGCGCGGTGCTCCAGGACCCCGGCGCGCGGCCGGTTCTCGATGTACTCCCGGGTGCCTTTTTCCAGCACCACGCAGGGGATTCCGGCCTCGCGGAGCAGGTTCCCCAACGTCAATCCCGCCGGGCCCGCTCCGACGATGCCCACGGGACGCCGGTTGCTCTGTACGGCCCATTCCGCGTCAAGATCGCTCACCGCATACCCCAACCTCTGGACAGCCTGTGCAAAGATGCTCACCGAAGGTAGTGGATCAGCCTTCGAGTGTCGGTCGACTGGGGTCTTGCCGAGCCACTCGTGTCACTTTGAGTGGTTCCGCAGCGCCTCCGTCGCCCGTGCATCCTGCCCCCGCAAAGTCGTCACTCCAACAGGAGATGCCCCCCATGACTCGAAGAGTCGGCCTCTCGGCACGAAGGATCTTCGGTGTAGTGTCCGCTGTCGCGATGCTCGCCGTGGTCTCCGCCTGCGGTGCGCTCGGTGGTTCCGAGGAGAAGCCCACCGAAGCCGCGGCACCGGGCAAGGTCGAAAAGGCCAAGATCACCCTTGGCCTGCTCCCCATCCTGGACGTGGCGTCGGTCCACGTCGCGATCAAGAAGGGCTACTTCAAGGAGGAGGGCCTCGAGGTCGACGCCAAGATCATCCAGGGTGGCGCCGCGGCCATCCCGGGCCTGATCAACGGCGAGCTGGACATCTCGTTCGGCAACTGGGTCTCGTTCTTCGGCGCCGAGGCGAAGGAGGCCGCCAAGAGCGTCGACGGCCTGAAGCTGGTCAGCGACGGGTACCAGGCCAAGCCGGAGATGTTCCTGATCCTCGCCAAGGCGGACTCCCCGATCAAGTCGCCGAAGGACCTCGAGGGCAAGACCATCGCGATCAACACGTTCCGGAACATCGCCGAGCTGACCGCGAAGGCGACGCTGGAGGCCAACGACGTCGACCCCGCCAAGGTCACGTTCAAGGAGTTCCCGTTCCCGGACATGGAGGCCGCGGTGCAGAACGGCACCGTCGACGCCGCCTTCATGGTCGAGCCGTTCATCAGCCGCGCCCAGCGCGCGAGCGGCCAGATCACGGTGCTCGACGCCGCGTCCGGCCCGACGGCCGACATCCCGATCGCGGGCTACGCCACGACCGGGAAGTTCGTGAAGGAGAACCCCAACACCGTCGCCGCGTTCCAGCGCGCGATGGCCAAGGGCCAGCGCGACGCGGCCGACCGGCCCACGGTCGAGCCGCTCCTGGTGGAGTACGCCAAGGTCGACAAGGAAACCGCCAGCCTCGTGCACTTCGGCGAGTTCCCGACCACGCTGGACGCCACCCGCCTGCAGCGCGTGGCGGGCCTGATGCGAACCTACGGCTTGCTGGAGAAGGACTTCGACGTCAAGCCGATGTTGGTCACCCAGTCGGGTAGCTGATCTCGACGGGGGGAGCCTGTCGCCGGGCTCCCCCCGCTCGGGGTGTTTCCCGTTCGGGTCGAGGGTGTGAAAAAGCCATGAACGCCGGTTAGCGATCGTTTAGCGCGTCCCGCCGTGGTGCGCGCGACAATGGTTGATTGGCAAACTACCGGCTGTCTCGTCCGAACGGCGGTATGACTCGGCGGATTTTTCCACCAAGATCCACCGGGTTTGTAGGGATGTGTCGTTTCACCGGGCTGGGGAGTGTGCTGACGGTGCGCGGTCACGACGACCACGCCTCCGGGAGAGATCCGGAGCGGATTCAACTCGACACGGGTGCGGCCGGGAGCGGTCCGCCCGACTCGGGTCCCGGCACAGGCGCCGTGCCCGCCGACCGGGGGATTTCCCGGTGGCGCCTGCGGAACTGGCGCCTGCGCAGCAAGCTCGCCGTGGTGCTCCTGGTGCCCGCGCTGAGCACGCTGGCCCTCGCCGGGTTGAGGTTGAACACGCAGCTCGACGACGTGGAGCTGTTCGGCCAGGTGCAGCGCGAGCTGCAGCTGTCCGCCCAGGTGGCCGCGGTCTCCGACGCGTTGCAGCTGGAGCGCGACGCCGCGGTCTGGTACGTGGCGGGCGGCCGCGGCGAGAACCTGCCCGAGCTGCAGACGCGGTCGGGCAAGGTGGACGCCGAGGTCGGCAGGCTGCGCGACGTCGCCGCCACCACGACCGGCGTCGACGACGCGGTGCGGGAGGCGTTCCAGAAGTCGTTGCAGTCGCTGGACGGCCTCAACGCGCTGCGGAACACGGTGACCACCACCAAGTACCCCGACATCTCGGTGCACAGCGCCTACGGCCAGGTGCTGGCCGCGCTGTCCCAGGTGCACCGCGCCACCGCGAGCAGCCTGAGCCACGAGACGATCACGCCGCTGGCGGGCGCCAACCTCGCGCTGTACTCGGCGAAGGAGCAGCTCTCCCAGCAGAACTCGATCCTGCTGGCGACGGCCAAGCGCGGCGAGTTCGCGCCCGGCCAGGCCAACGCGCTGCGCGCCGCGCAGTCCAGGTTGGACGCGGCGCTCACCGACTTCGCCAACACCGCGAGCCAGGACAACCGGCAGCTGCTGTCGGACACCGTGTCCGGCACGGCGGTCGACGCCCGCAACAGCCTGGTGCAGCTCGCGCTCGTGCAGCAGGACGACGCGGGCAAGGTGTCCATCTCGGACACCGACGTGATGGCGGTCGGCGAGGAGACCGCGGCGCTGCTGCGCGAGGTGTCGCAGGACATCGAGCGGCAGGCCGACCAGGCGTCGATCGACCTCACCGAGGCGGCCCGCGCGTCCGCCTGGCGCGACGCGGCGCTCGTCGCCGTGGCCCTGGTGATCGCGTTCGCCCTCATGGCGTTCGTCGCCCGCTCCATGCTGACCCCGCTGCGCCTGCTGCGCCGCACCGCGCTCGACGTGGCCCGCAACCGCCTGCCGGACGCGATCAAGCGGATCCGGACGCACCGCGACCCGGCCCGGGCCGCGGAGGAGGCGTTGGTGCCGGTGCCGATCAACACCACCGAGGAGGTCGGCCAGGTGGCGCGGGCGTTCGACGCCGTGCAGCGCGAAGCCGTCCGCCTCGCGGTCGAGCAGGTGGCGCTGCGCGCGAACGTCAACGACATGTTCATCAACCTGTCCCGGCGCTCGCAGGCGCTGGTCGAGCGGCAGATCACCGTCATCGACCGGCTGGAGCAGGACGAGCAGGACCCCGACCAGCTCGCCAGCCTCTTCGAGCTGGACCACCTGGCCACCCAGATGCGCCGCAACAGCGAGAACCTGCTGGTGCTCTCCGGCACCACGGTCAACCGCCGCGTCACCCGGCCGGTGCCGATCTCCGAGGTGCTGGGCGCCGCGGTGTCCGAGGTCGAGAAGTACGCGCGCATCCAGATCGCGCCCGCGCCGGAGCTGAAGGTGCAGGGCCGCGTGGTCAACGACCTCGCGCACCTCATCGCCGAGCTGCTGGACAACGCGACCGCGTTCTCCAAGCCCACCACCAAGGTGACCGTGCGGGCCATCGAGACCCGGCGCGGCGAGGTGTCCATCCGCATCCACGACCGCGGTGTCGGCATGCAGGAGCAGGACGTCATCGAGGCCAACACCAAGCTCGCCGACCCGCCCGAGGTCGACGTGTCCGTGGCCCGCGAGATGGGCCTGTACGTGGTCGGCCAGCTCGCCAAGCGGCACAACATCCGGGTCACGCTGAGCAACAACGACGACATAGAGGGCGGCGTCACGGCCCAGGTCGTGCTCCCGGTCGACCTGCTGCACCGCGGCCCCGAGCCGTTGCAGCCCAAGCCCGTGCCCGCGGCCCTGCCGCAGCGCCAGGTCGCGCCGCAGCTCGAGGACAGCGGCGTCGGCGTGCTGGCGGGCGTGCCCAAGTGGACGCCGGAGGTCGCGCCCGGCGGCTACGCGCCGCTGGAGCTGCCCGCCACGACCGGTCCGCAGGTCGTGCACACGCACGAGGTCGAGCCCGGCGGGTTCTTCCAGGTCGAGCAGACCCCGGTGGACGACCTGTTCACCGCCACCGTGACCGAGACCCTGCCGCCGCCCGGCGACGAGGTCCCGGACTACTCCTACCCGCCGGCCGCCGCGGCGCCCGCGCCCGCCCCGGCCGTGGTCGAAGAGGAGGACGACGCGTCCACCCAGCGGTTGCCGATCTACGAGGACGTCCTGTCGCGCTGGTTCCAGGGCGGCGAGCCCGACGGCGTGCTGCGCGGCGAGTTCGCCGACCAGCCGCAGGCCGCCGCGCCGCCGGAGACGGCGTCCGAGAAGACGATGTTCGCCGACCGGGCCGAGCTGATGGGCTCCGACGGCGGCGCGGGGCACGAGGGCACCGCCTCCGAGCAGACCGCGTACACCGACCGGTCCGACCTGATCGCGCCGTCGCCCGCGCCGGCCAGGCCGACGCCGCCCGCGCCGCGCGGCAGCACGCCCGCCGGGCTGCCCAAGCGCGAGCCCGCGCCGTCCGCGATCCCGTCGTCCGGCGCGTCGGCGCCCGGCTGGGGCGCCGCGGCCGACGACAGCTGGACGGCCGCCACCAGTGCGCTCAAGGCCCCGGTGGACGACACGACCACCGCGGGCCTGCCCAAGCGCGTCCCCAAGGCGCGCCTGATGCCGGGCTCGCTCAGCGCGCCCGCACCACGCGGAGGCGCCGCGCCCGCGTCGGCGCAGCCGTCCGCGAACGGGGCCACGCCGGCCGGCGTGGCGACCGCCGCGCCGCCGCGCCGGTCGGCCGACCGGTTGCGCCAGCGCTTCGCCACCTACCAACGCGGCGTTCAGCTCGGCCGCCAGTCCGGCGACGAGGCCGGTCTGCCGTGGGAAGGCTTGTCGTTCGGCAACGAGGACAACTCCGCCGCCCGGAGCGGCGATCAGACCAAGGAGCAGAAGTGACCACCGCAACCGAGGAACTCGACAACTTCAGTTGGCTGGTCGATGACTTCGTCGCCCGGGTCGCGGGCGTCGCGCACGCGATCGTGGTGTCCGCGGACGGCTTGTTGCTCGCCTCGTCGGAGCGGTTGCCGATCGACCGCGCCGAGCAACTCGCCGCCGTCGCGTCGGGTCTGGTGAGCCTGAACCTGGGCGCGGCGCGGTGCTTCGAGGCGGGTGACGTCAAGCAGACCGTGGTGGAGATGGAACGGGGCTACCTGTTCCTGATGTCCATCAGCGACGGCTCGTGCCTGGCCGTGCTGGCCGCCCCCAACTGCGACATCGGCCTCATCGGCTACGCGATGACGCGGCTGGTCGAGCGGGTCGGCGTGCAGCTCACCCCGGAGATCCGCTCGCAGCTGCACGTCGCCATGCGCGGCTGAGGTCCCACCACCCGGCGAGGTCCTACTACTAGGGAAAGCAGAGCAACATGAGCGGTGGCGCTCCCGGACGGCCGGGGTCACCCGCGGCGAGCCTGACCGTCACGTCGACGAAGATCGTGGTGGCCGGCGGGTTCGGCGTCGGCAAGACGACCTTCGTCGGGTCCGTGTCGGAAATCGTGCCGCTGACCACCGAGGCGGTCATGACCGAGGCCAGCGTCGGCGTGGACGACCTGACGGCCACCCCCAACAAGATGACCACCACGGTGGCCATGGACTTCGGCCGGGTGTCGCTGGACCAGGACCTGATCCTGTACCTGTTCGGCACACCGGGCCAGCACCGGTTCTGGTTCATGTGGGACGACCTGGTGCGGGGCGCGATCGGCGCGGTCGTGCTGGTCGACACCCGCCGGCTGTCCGACGCGTTCGCCTCGATCGACTTCTTCGAGGACCGCGAGCTGCCGTACGTGGTGGGCGTGAACTGCTTCGACGGCCTGCTGCACCACCGCATCGAGGACATCCGGGAGGCGCTGACGATCGACGAGTCGGTGCCGATCGTGCCCTGCGACGCGCGCAACCGGCAGTCGACCAAGCAGACGTTGATCACGTTGGTGCAGCACGCGATGCGGCAGCCGACGTTCGCCTGACGGGACACCACGGAGGCCGCGACCGGAAATCCGGTCGCGGCCTCCGTCGTGCGGGGCCACACTCGGGCGATGGCCGACTCCTTCGAGGACCCGGACCTCGCCGCCTACTACGACGTGATCAACTCCTCGCGCGCCGACACCGACTTCTACCTGGACCTGGTGCTCGACGCCGACGCGGTGCTGGACGTCGGCTGCGGCACGGGCGCGCTGCTGATCGAGGCGCGCGCGGCCGGGCACCGCGGCCGGCTGGTCGGGCTCGACCCGGCGCGGGGCATGCTCGCGCAGGCGCGTCGCGCCGACGACGTGGAGTGGGTGCTCGGCGACCTCGGCACGGTGTCGTTCGACGCCGGGTTCGACCTGGTCGTCATGACCGGGCACGTGTTCCAGGTCTTCCTCACCGACGAGCGGGTCCGCGAGCAGTTCACCGCCGTCCGCGCGGCCCTCGCGCCGGGCGGGCGGTTCGCGTTCGAGACCCGCAACCCCGGCGCGCGGGCGTGGGAGCGCTGGACGCCCGAGCACGGCGTGGACGTCGTCGGCGCGCACGGCGAACGGGTCCGGGTCGAGCACCGGGTGGAGAGCGTGGTGGACGGGGTGGTGACGATGACCGAGACGTTCAGCTGCCCGGACTGGCCCGAGCCCCGCGTCGACCGGGGCTCCCTGCGGTTCCTGCCGGCGGACCGGCTCGACGCGTTGCTGCGCGAGACCGGGTTCGAGGTGGCGGAGCGCTACGGCGACTGGGACCGCTCGCCGTTCACCGCCACCAGCCGCGAGATCATCACGATCGCACGACCAGGTCCGCCTCCGGCAGCCCGCCGTCGCTGACGACGAGCGCCCCGGCGGCCCGCACCAGCGGCAGCACCGCGGCGAACGCCTTGTGCGCCAACGCTTCCGCCGGCGGCGCGACCGGCATCACGCCGTGCAGCCCGTGACGCTCCACGGCGGACAGTTCCGGCAGGGCGAACGTGACGTCGTGCAGCAGCAGGCGGATCCCCATGTCCCGCAACGAGGTCAGGTTGTCCTCCACCGCGTCGAGGTCCTCGGCGTGGGCCGGCGAGGTCAGGCACCGCGCGGACAGGCTCAGCCACAGCCGCTCCGGCGGCAGCCCGGAGGCGCGCAACGCGTCGGCGACCGGCGCGGTGAGGTCCGGGTCGCGCGACTGGTCCGGCGACAACCGCACCACGACCGGCAGCTCCTCCGCCGCCGCGAAACCGCACGCCTCCTCCAGCACCCACTCCGCGAGCTGGCCGCTCAACCCCAGCTCGTCGGCGAACCGCAGGCACTCCTCGTGCGACACCGGCCCGTACTCCGCCTCGTGCCACCGCAGCCGCGCCGCCACCGCGACCCGGTCACCGCCCGGCCCCGTCACGGGCAGGTAGTCCAGCGCGATCTCACCGTTCTGCAACGCGCCCGGCATGGTCGCGATCAACGACAGCCTGGTGCGGTCGCGGGCGTCCCGCCCCTCGTCGTAGACGCCCCACTGGCCCTTGCCGCCGGTCTCCGCGCGGCGCAGCGTGCTGTGCGCCTGGCGCAGCAACGCCATCGCGTCCGACCCGCGGGCCGACGTGCGGACGAAGCCCATGCCCGCGGACACGCCCACGCCGTGCCCGGCCAGGCTCACCGGCTCCACCAGCGCAGCCTCGATCGCCTCGGCCAGCGCGGAGATCCCGGGCGTGGTGGGCGAGTCCTCGATCAGCACCACGAACTCGTCGCCGCCGATGCGGGCCACCGTCGCGCTCTCGCCGGCCACGACCTCGGTCAGCCGCCGTGCCACCACCTTCAGCAGCTCGTCGCCCGCCTCGTAGCCGAGGCCGTCGTTGACGATGGCGACGCTGTCCACGTCCAGGTAGATCAACGTGATCGAGCCCGGCCGGCTCAGCACCTGCTCCAGCTTCGGCAGGAAGCTCTGCCGGTTCGGCAGGCCGGTCAGCACGTCGTGCAGCGACTGGTGGCGCAGGTAGTCCCGCAGCACCCGCTGCTCGGTGGTGTCCTCGACCACGGCGACGTGCCAGCGGGGCCGCCGGTCGGCGTCGCGCACCACCGACAGCGCCACCGTCGCCCACACCGGGTCGCCCGCCTCGTCGGTGAACCGCCGCTGCACCCGCACCGAGTCCGCGGTCAGCGGCGTCGCGCCGAACAGGGTGGCGAGGTCGGCGGGCCGCAGCATCGCCTCCAGCGCCGGGTTCGCGCCGACCAGCGCGCCGTCCCCGTCGAAGATCGCGATGCCCGCCGTGGACCCGAGGAAGACCTGCCGGAACAGCTCCGGCAGCGCCCACGCCTCGACCGCCGCGGGTGGGGTTCCCTCGGCCGGGGTCACGCGGGCGGGCTCGGTCATGTGGGGGCGGCGGCGGTGGGGTGAAGATCAGGTCAGGGTGAATCTTCCGGACCGGCGGCCACCGCCGTCAAGGTTTACCGGATCGGGTTACACGCAGACCCACTCCGTCAGCACCGTCGTGCCGGCGACCTCGCAGCGCAATCGGATCGGCCCCGGCGGCGGCGGGCCGAGCAGGAACATGCCCAGCTCGTCCAGCTCCGCCTCCTCCACCGGTCCCGTCGCCCGCAGCAGCACCACCCGGCCCGGCCCCGCGGGCAGCACCTGGCCCGCGACGCCCGCCTCGGTCACCTCCACCTGCACGGACACGCCCTCGGCGTCGAACACCAGCTGCCGCGCCGTCTGCGCCGCCCGCGCCCGCGTCGTGAGCCCCGGGTCGAGGACGGAGTCGTAGCTGGTCAGCGCCAGCAACTCGGCGTCGACCGTGCGCCACGTGTACGCCGCCCGCGCCGCCTCCAGCAGGTGCGCGGGCACGTCCCGCTCCTCCGCCAGGGCCTCGCCCAGCTCGCGGAGCAGCACCTCATCGCTTTCCCACCCCGGATCGTCCTTCAACACCGACCACACCTCCTCCGCCCACCGGCCGCGGCTCGACCAGCCTCAGCACCGCGGGAGTCTTGCGCAACTTCTCCAGGCACCTGATCCGGGTGGGCCCGATGCTGCCCACCGGCATCGCCAGCTCCTCGCCGACCTCGGCGTAGCTCGGCGGCGGGTCGGCCATGAGCCTCGCCAGCAGCTCGCGGCACTGCTCGGGCAGCGAGCGGAAGCCCTCGCGCAGCGCCTGCCGCCGCTGCGCGGCCTCCATCTCCTCGTCCAGGTCCGCCACCGCGTCGTCCGGGCTCGCCGGCTCGTCCTCCGACTGCGGGTCGAACGGCTGCGTGCGCTGCTGCGCCCGCAGCACGCGCAGGCACTCGTTGCGGGTGGTCGTGGCGATCCAACCGGGCAGCGCGTCCGCCTCGCGGAGCCTGCCGACCTGCTCCACCAGGCGCAACCACACGGTCTGGTGCACGTCCGCCGCATCCGCGGGGCGCAACCGGTGCCGGTGCACCACCGCCAGCACCAAGGGCGTGTAACGCTCGACGATCTCGTTCCACGCGCCTTGATCGCCCTCCGCCGCCGCGCTCACCAGCTCGGCGATCGGCGATGCAGGGCTCACGTCCCCTCCTCTGGTCCAGGGGGTGCCGCGCCTCCGCACCGGACCCCGCCGGCGCGGACCCCTGCCGGGCCACGGACTGCACACTTCTCGCCACACACTACGGAGCTTCGAGCGCCGCGTCAGATACAGAGTCGAACTGCGCCGCTGTGTTGGATTGCGCCGCCTCCGGCGTCGCGGGCGAGGTCGCCTGAGAGTCGACCGTTCGCGCCCTGATCCCCGGCGATCGAAAAGCGTGATCGCCGGGGACCGCCACCACCCGGTCGGGGAATGCGCGGGAGGG
>NZ_JBSGBG010000068.1:0-34350 GCF_053601135.1 Actinosynnema sp. NPDC004786
GCCTTAGGCTGGACGAAGCCGGCAGGCCTGGCGGGACGCTTTACCCCGCCGGGCCTGCCGGCTTTGGCCTGCCCCTGGTACCCGTAAGGGCCCCATGTCAAATCGAGCCGGACGCACCCACCGAGCCGCAACCACGCCGCCTCACGCGATCAACCCACCCCTGAACGCGACCAACGCCGCCTGCACCCGGTTGACCGCCCCGATCTTGCCCAACACGGACGACACGTACCCCTTCACCGTCGCCTCCGACAGGTGCAACGTCCCCCCGATCTCCGCGTTGGACATGCCCTGTCCGATGAGGACCAGCACCTCCCGCTCCCGTTCGGACAACGAGGCCAGCAACCGCCGGGCGGGCTCGGCCGCCCGCTCCCCGTCGGCCACCGCCGCGAGCACCCGCGCCGCCACGCCGGGGTCGAGCACCGCGCCACCCACCGCGAGGTCGCGCACCGCCCGCACCAGCTGCTCCGGCTCGGTGTCCTTCAGCAGGAACCCCGAAGCGCCCAACCGCAGCGCTTCCGACACGTACTCGTCCACGTCGAACGTGGTCAGCATGGCGATCTTCGGCGGGTCCGGGATGGCCCGCAGCCTGCGCAGCGCCATCAACCCGTCGGACGACCGCATCCGGATGTCCAGCAGCACGACGTGCGGGCGGTGCCGGCGGGCCAGGTCGGCCACCAGGTGCCCGTCGTCGCATTCGGCCACGACTTCGATGTCGCCTGCGCTGCTGAGGATCATGCGAAGGCCGGACCGGACGAGGTCTTCGTCATCGGCCAGCATCACCTTGATCACGACGCCTCCCCGCGTTGGCGTTTCGTGTTCGTACCCGTCCAGCCTCGCGCACGAACACGCAAGCTGACGTTAATTCCCCGTTATCTCACCACGGAAGCACGCGGGTTCCGCCTGTTCACAGTTGCCAGGAAATAACCGGCTCAACCGAGGATGCGCGCCACTTCCTGACGCAGTCGCGGCAGCAGGGCGTACAGCTTGTCGCCCGGACAGAGGGTGTCGCGGTAGTCCCGGTGGCCCTCGATCGCCGATGGCGGGATCCCGTACTGCTGGCACGTGTAGACGCAGAACGACACCAGTGAGTCCCATTGCAACTTCGGCGGCTCCACGTCCATGTAGAGCCCTTCGTTCTCGATTCCGATGGCGGCCGTGTTCTGCCCGGGGCAGTGCGCGCCGACCACCACGCGATCGCCGGCGCGCAGCGCTGCCAGGCTGCCGTGCCTGCCCTCCATGAGGAAACCGCCGCGGCTGTTGGTGAAGTGCTGACCGGAGTCGATCCAGCCGTTGGTGTCCATGTGCAAGTCCTGGATCCACCGCGCGTTGGCGTACGCCGCCGCCTCCGAGTAGTCCGTGACGTTCGCCGAAGCCGTGTGGTGCACGAGGATCCGCACGGGCCGCGTGTTCACGACGGTCGTCGGCTCCGCCGGCGGCCGCGCGCCCCAGTCGGCGCAACTCCGGATGGGCAGAACAGGCGACGCCGCGACACCGGGCGACCCGGGCGACCCCGGCGACGCGGAAGCGCCCGAAGCACCCGCGGCGCCCACCCCCACGAGCACCCCCGCACCGGCGAGCCCGGTCAACAGCGATCGACGTCGCACCATGTGAACTGTTTTCCCAACCGAACCTCACCAGGTCAAGTCTCCACACCCATCCGGGCCAACCCGCCCCGCTCACCACCCACAAAACGCGAAGGTCTTTCGCGAATCGTTACGCGCCAGTAACGTGCGTCACACGATCCCTGCCTGGAAGGAGCTTCGCGCATGCGGAGAGCCGCCCGATCGCTAGCCGTGGTCGCCCTCCTCGCCGCGGCCACCCTCACCGTCCCGACCACGTCCCAGGCCGCCGCCCCGCCCGAGGTCAGGACCGGCGCGTTCACCCCGGACGACCACTGCCTCGGCCAGTGCCACGACGTGCTGCCACCCGGCCAGAACGGCAACGCCACGCTCGCCGAGATCCTGGCCCACCAGCTGCTCGGCACCCGGCCCGCGCACTCGGCCGACCAGCTCGGCCGCTACGACTCGCTCGTCCCCGGCTACGGCGGCCTGACCAACGACCAACTGGGCGCGTTCTTCAACGACGCCTCCTTCGGCGTCCCCGCCGACCAGGTCGCGAGCACGATCAAGCCGCGCGCCGACGTCACGATCGTGCGGGACAAGGCGATCGGCATGCCGCACATCTACGGCACCACCCGGTCCGGCACGGAGTTCGGCGCGGGCTACGCCGCCGCGCAGGACCGCCTCTGGCTGATGGACCTGTTCCGCCACCTCGGCCGCGGACAGCTGTCCGGGTTCGCGGGCGGCGCGGAGGGCAACCGGGCGCTGGAGCAGAGCTTCTACAACCAGATCCCCTACACCGAGGCCGACCTCCAGGCGCAGATCGACCAGGTGGCCGCCCGGGGCCCGCGCGGGGCGCAGGCGTTGCAGGACGTCAAGGACTACATCGCGGGCATCAACGCCTACATCGCCACCGCCGTGAACAACCGGACGTTCCCCGGCGAGTACGTGCTGACCGGGCACGCCGACGCGATCACCAACTGGAACGACATCAAGCCGTTCCAGCCGACCGACCTGGTGGCCATCGCCGCCGTCGTGGGCGGCCTGTTCGGCGCGGGCGGTGGCGGCGAGGTGCAGAACGCGCTGGTCAAGCTGGCCGCGCAGAACCGGTACGGCGCGGCCGCGGGCGAGCAGGTGTGGCGGTCCTTCCGGGAGCAGAACGACCCCGAGGCGGTGCTGACCCTCCACGACGGCCAACGCTTCCCGTACGGCACGACCCCGGCCTCGCCGCAGGGCGTCGCGCTGCCCGACGGCGGCGTCGTCACCCCCGAACCGATGGTGTACGACCAGGCTTCCACCGCAGCATCCACAGTGGACATCCCGGCGGACCTCGAGCCGTTGGAAGGTCTCTTCGCCGACGGCGTCCTCCCCCGCGACCTGCTCGCCAAGAAGCACGGCATGTCCAACGCGCTGGTCGTGTCCGGCCGGCACACCGACACGGGCAACCCAGTCGCCGTGTGGGGCCCGCAGACCGGCTACTTCGCGCCGCAGCTGCTCATGCTCCAGGAGCTGAACGGCCCCGGCCTGCGCGCCCGCGGCGTGTCGTTCGCCGGCGTGTCGATGTACGTCCAGCTCGGACGGGGCGTCGACTACTCGTGGAGCGCGACGTCGGCCGGTCAGGACATCACCGACACCTACGCCGTCGAGCTGTGCGAGCCGTCCGGCGCGCCCGCCACCGCGACGTCCGCGCACTACCGCTACCACGGCCAGTGCCTGCCGATGGAGCGCCTGGAGCGCAGGAACTCCTGGAAGCCCACGGTCGCCGACCCGACGCCCGCCGGGTCGTACACGCTCGTCATGCACCGCACCAAGTACGGGCTCGTGCAGAGCCGCGCCAAGGTGGACGGGAAGTTCGTGGCGTACACCTCGCTGCGGTCGACCTACCTGCACGAGGTGGACTCGATCATCGGGTTCCAGGAGTTCAACGACCCCGACGCGATCAGGTCGGCGGCGGACTTCCAGCGCGCGGCCGAGCACATCGGGTACGCGTTCAACTGGTTCTACGTGGACTCGCGCGACACGGCGTACTTCAACTCCGGCGCGAACCCCGTCCGCAAGGCCGCGGTCGACCCGCACCTGCCGGTGAAGGCCGAGCCCGCGTACGAGTGGGAGGGCTGGAACCCCGACCGCAACACCGCGACGTACACGCCGTTCGCGCAGCACCCGAACTCCGTCAACCAGGACTTCTACATCAGCTGGAACAACAAGCAGGCGCTGGACTACTCCGCGTCCGGCTACGGCATGGGTTCGGTGCACCGCGGCGACCTGCTGGACGACCGCGTGCGGGCGCTCATCGCCCGCGGGCCCGTCAGCCGGGCGTCGTTGACGAAGGCCATGGCCGAGGCGGGCGTGGCGGACCTGCGCGCCGAGCAGGTGCTGCCGGACCTGCTGCGGGTGATCGACACGGCGGCCGTGACCGACCCGGCGCTGGTGTCCGTGATCGGCAAGCTGCGCGACTGGCAGCGTTCCGGCTCGCTGCGCAAGGAAACCTCGCGCGGCAGCAAGACCTACGCCCACGCCGACGCGATCCGCGTGCTGGACGCGTGGTGGCCGCGGCTGGTCGAGGCGCAGTTCCGGCCGGGCCTGGGCGACGCGCTCTACGACCAGCTGACCAGGGCCGTCCAGGTGGACGAACCGCCGTCGGACACGCACGGCGCGGCCCCGCACAAGGGCTCGTCGTTCCAGAACGGCTGGTGGAGCTACGTCGACAAGGACCTGCGCGCCTTGCTCGGCGACCGGGTGGACGGCGCGCTCGGCGCGCGTTACTGCGGCGGTGGCGCGGTGGCGGCGTGCCGCCAGGTGCTGCTGGACAGCCTCCGCGCCGCGGCGGCGGTGCCCGCGACCGCCGTCTACCCCGGTGACGCGTCGTGCGCCGCCGGTGACCAGTGGTGCGCGGACACCATCATCCACCGCGCCATGGGCGGCATCACGCACGACAAGGTGAACTGGCAGAACCGGCCCACCTACCAGCAGGTGGTCCAGTTCCCGTCCCGTCGGGGCACGGACCTGGCCAACCTCGCCGCCGGCGCCACCGCCACCGCGAGCAGCCACGAGCGCGGCTGGTACGACTCGCCGCCCTCGAACGCGGTGGACGGCAAGCCGGACACCCGCTGGGCGAGCGACTGGTCCGACCCGCAGTGGATCCGGGTCGACCTGGGCGCGACGCGCACCGTCGGCCGCGTCGCGCTGTCGTGGGAAGCCGCTTATGCCAAGGCATATCGCATAGAGCTGTCGACCGATGGCAGCACGTGGCGGACCGCGTACGAAACTTCCGCCGGAGACGGTGGAAAGGACCTTGCGTCGTTCCCGCCTGATGCGGCACGATTCGTACGAATGACGGGTATCCAACGAGCCACCGGGTACGGATACTCGTTGTACGAACTTGAGGTCTACGTCAAGTAGACCGGCCCACAGGAAGACCCCGGTCCACCCCCAGGGACCGGGGTCTTCCGCTGTGCTCGTGCCCTGTCGGCCTTCTCGCGTGGCCTTCTCGTGCGGGCTTGTCGTGCGGGCTTGTGGTGCGCCGTTATCGCGCGGTGAACAGGTAGTTGCGCACGCGATCGTCGATCCGCTCCACCGGCCGCCATGTGCCGCGGTGCCAGGCGTGCATCCGGTAGCCGCGCTCGGCCAGCCACTCCTGCACGTCGCGCGCCCGGTAGCCGAAGCGCAGCACGTGCCGTTCCTCGATCTCCAGGAGCAGCGTCGGCCGGAACCGTTCCAGCGTCTCCTCGCCGCCCTGCAGCACGCGCAGCTCCGCACCCTCCACGTCGGCCTTGACGAAGTCGAGCCGGTCGATGGCGTTGGCCGCGCAGAACCGGTCCAGCGTGTCCGTGCGGACCAGGACCTCCAGGTGGTCGGTGAACTCCTCGTTGGAGCCGAGCCCGTCCGCGCCCGCGGTGAGGAACGAACGGCCGGTGACCGGTGTGCCGTGCCGGACGGGGACGCTCATGACGTCACGGCCCTCGCTGACGCCCAGCGCGACGGAGTGCCGCACGACGTTGCGACCCTCGCGCGGGCGCAGCAGGAAGGACAGGGCGGGGTGCGCGAACACCAGCGGCTCGATGCTGTGCACTGTCCCTTGTGGACCGACGAGGCGGGACAGCGAGACGGTGTAGAGGCCGAGCGCCGCGCCGATGTCGACGCACACGTCACCCGGCCGCACCACCTCGCGCAAGCCGATCAGCTCGGGTTCGACGTACGGCGTGAGCCGGGCGAGGACGCGCAACGCGCCGGCCACCGCCGCGCCGCGCACCTCGGTCAGGTTGTGGGTCACGATCACAGGTTAGGGAATCACGGCAGGGGCTTGGCGCCGTTCCGGCGGTGGTTCGGCGGCAGTGGCCGGTGGTCCTGGTGGTTCGGCCGCGGCGCGCCGCTCGCGGGCAGTTGCGGGCTCCCCTGCGGGCCCGCCGGGATCTGCGCGTTCGCCTGCCGGTTCGGCTGGATCTGCGCGCTCCCCTCGACCTGCTGGTCCGGCTGGGCGGGCAACCCGACCTGCTCGGCGAACTCCTCGGCGACCGTCGAGCCGCCGTAGATGCCGAGCGCCTTGGCGAGGTGCATCCGGACGTCCGTGCGGTGGCCGTCGTCCAGGCGGGGCAGGGCGCTCTCGAACGACGTGACCAGCGTGTCGGCCCAGTGCTGGTCGCGGCGCTGGGCCGCGATGCCGACCAGTTCGGCGAGGTGCCTGCTGAGGCCCACGGCCTGCTCCACCTCGTAGCCGTTGCGGACCAGCCACCAGATCGTCGCGGTCGACAGGTCGGTCAGCACCTCGTCGCGCAGGTACTTGATCTCGGCCCGTTCGGCGTCCCGCTCGGCCTGGCGCATGGTGGTGGTCTGGAGCAGTTCGATGTGCTTGCGGGCCATCGCCAGGTCGTTGTCGTCGACGGTCAACTCGACCGCGTCGGCCCGCGCCCACACGTGCGTGCCCTCGACCTGCCGCTCCTCCGCGAGTTCCGCGCCGAGCCGGTACCGGAGCGGGGCGTGGTGCACGAGCATCGCCCGTTCGGTGAGGGCTTTGGCCCGGTTGACGATGTCGTTGACCGCCGCGCTGCGCGGGGCGTTGTGCCGGACGCCCGTGGTGAGGTCCACGCGCCAGTGGATCGTCATCCGGACGTGGAAGTCGAGCCCGTAGACGGCGCTGGGCAGCGGCGACTCGAACGGGTGCTCGTGGGTGGTCGAGGGCGGCACGAACGTGTACTGCTCGGCGTTGGGGCGGGCCCGGAGCCGCCGCCACCAGGCGCCGAGGGAGCCCAGCGGGCCGGGACGGAAGTCGGGCCAGGGTCGGCTGCTCATGGGTCGGCTTTCGTCGGAGAGGGATATGCCCCTTCTGTACCTCACTGGACCGATGCGGAGAAGACGAGGGGGACCACTTCGCCCGGACAGCCGACCGCTCGGTGCCCCCGCCCTCACCCAAGGTGCACGATCCTAGGCTCACCGAGTGACAACCCCACCACCCGAACCTGCCGGGGGCACCCGGTAGGCTCATGCCCGCGCCCTCGTAGCTCAGGGGATAGAGCATCGGTTTCCTAAACCGTGTGTCGCAGGTTCGAATCCTGCCGGGGGCACTCACCTTTCGCCGGGTGAATCAGGCCCTGGCCAGCGGAAACGCGGCCGGGGCTTGATCTTTCAGGTCAGTCGCCGTCAGTCGGAATCTGCCCCTGTTTGCCGGCGTCCGCGAAACCACTGCGAAACGGCTCGACCCCCTGGGTCGGGTTCCCAGGGGGTCGCGGTGAGACCTGCGCTACTCGCCACCGAACAGCGCTTCGACCAGCTTGTTGACCTTCTCGCGCTGCCCGTCGATGCACTTCGCGTACACCTTGAGCAGCACGTCCACCGAGTGCCCCGCCCGCTCCGCCACCTCAGTGGCCGGGACGCCACCGTTGAGCATGAGCGAGACTGCGGCGTGCCGAAGGTCGTACGGCCGCCCAGCCAGCGGAGAGGCCGCTTGAGCGGGCGTCAGGGCGTACTGGCGAGCTTCGTCCCACACTCGGTAGTAGGTGGACGAGGAGACGACCCCTCCACCGGGTGAGCGGAACAGCCGCCCGTCCGGCCCGGTCCCGAACCGGTCGAGGTGATCCCGCAGCATGCGGACGAGCACCGGCGGGATCGGCACCGGTCTTACGTCCTTCACCCCACGGTGCTTCAGGCCGCGCCGGTCGTGGACCTCACCCGAGTCCGTCCACCGCTTCCCGGCCGCCGGACGCGACTCACCGAGCATGAGCAGGCCCCAGCCCTCCTTCGGCAGGGTGCAGTCGTCCTCACGGAGCCCCAGGCCCTCAGCGGGCCGAGCAGCCGCGTAGTAGCCGGTCGCGAAGAACGCCGCCAGGTGCGCGCCCCGATCCTGATTCCGCCGACCGACATAAGTCACCGCAGTCAACAGCCGCTCCACCTGGCCGGGGTTGGCGACGACCCGCGGATCAACCTGCTCAACCACCTTCGCGATCTTGCGCTTCACCCTGGTCAACGGGTTGTCCGGGATCAGACCCAGCTCCACCGCGTAGGACAGCAGGTTGAACAACACCGCCCGTTTCCGCTGGTAGACGGTCGCAGCCGCCGCCTTGCCGTCGAGCTTGACCGCCAGTGCGTCCAGCACCTCACGGACCGCCACGGCGTCCGTCAGCTCGAACAGCGGACGCGAGTTCCGGAACAGCCAGTCAACGGCCTCCCGGCCCTCACGCGACAGCTCGTCGTCTCGGGTGGTCGGAGGCAGCAGGTTGCGCGTGAGCACACCCCGCAGTTCGTTCACCTCCGGCCGTCCAGCTCCATCCCGGACGAACGCCGCCCCGGCCGTAGCCAGCGCCTCCACCGTGCTGCCCCGCGTGGTTGCGGCAGCATCCGGCCACTTCATGTCCATGTAGGACTGCGCGAACTCCAAGAAGGACAGAGAGTTGCGCCGCTTCAGCTCCGAGACCGGGAGGCCCGTCTCGACGTCGAACTCCTCACCCCGCCGAGCAGCCTGCATCAGCTCCGACCGCCGACTGTTGGCCAGGGCCTTGGTCCCGAACCACTCCGAGTGCGACTTGGTGTCGGTGACCCACCGCACGCCGTAGGGCCGGGTCTTCCTCCTGCCCTTCCTCTTCGACCAGTCCGCGATCTCCCAGAACCGGACCTTGAACGTGGTGGTCATGCCGCCGCCCGGTACAGGTCATCGAGCCAGGCGAGGAAGTCCACCCGCTTGCACCGCAGCTCACCGTTGGGCAGCGAGAAGCACCGAGGCCCCTTCCCCGTCTGCCGCCACTTGTAGAACGTGTCCCGCGAGACCTCCCCGCCCAGGGCCTCCAGCATCTCCGGAACAGACATCAACCCAGCCAGCTCACGCACCTTGCCACTCATCCCCGACCCCCGTTTACGCAGCTTGAGCAGTTGCCGAACGATCTGGCGGACTGGCCGAGGCGAGCAGCGCCGCCGTGTACTCGGCCTTCCATCGACGCCGCTCCGCGACCGCCCGCAGCAGCAGGTGTGGTCTTGGGGGCACGTTCGGGTCACCGGGCTGCACGTTGTTCCAGACGACCCGTTTCGGCTGGTCGTCCCCGGTGATCCCCACGTCGGCGAGCAGTTGCCGAACGAATTCCCTGCGGT
Source organism: Actinosynnema sp. NPDC004786 (assembly GCF_053601135.1). Taxonomy (NCBI): domain Bacteria; kingdom Bacillati; phylum Actinomycetota; class Actinomycetes; order Pseudonocardiales; family Pseudonocardiaceae; genus Actinosynnema; species Actinosynnema sp. NPDC004786. Next base: position 9,135 of record NZ_JBSGBG010000068.1, read on the forward strand.
CGTGCTTGTGGTCGGCGAGCGACTTCCCGGACCACTTCCGCGACACCAGCACCCGCCGACCGGCCACGCCGAGCGTTGAGCGCTTGTGTGCCTTGCCCTTGCACTTGCCGGGCTCCATCGACAGCCGAGCACCGCGCGGCTGGACGCCGTAGAGCAGCCAAACCGGGCACTGCGGCGAGCAGGGCGTGACGGCCAGCTCCGCGCACAGCCGTTCGGCGTGGTCCTCCTGACGGCTGGTCCGAGCGTCGAAGCACTCACCGATGCTCTTGGTCAGGTACTTCGTCAGGTAGCCGATGTGCCGACCGGCCTCTTCGGTACCCCCGAGGATGCCCTTGGAGTGCACCTGGACACCGAACCGCGCCACGTGCGCCGGACGCTCCACCCGGTCGAGAGCTTCCTCCCAGGTGGGCAGCGGTTCGCGGGTAGCCGGATCAACGAACCCCTTCGCCCGCGAGTCCCAGACCGGCCGGTTGTCGCCGTTGTACTTGATCTCGTCGTGGTTGGGCCACCAAACCTGGTGGTAGGTGGCCTCAGCGACCGCTCGCAGCTCCGCCCGCGAGATCGCACCACGGATAGCGGCATGCCAGTGTGGCGCCAGTCGCCGCTGAGGCTCGACGGTCGAGAAGTACTGCACATCCCACCCGACGCACCGCCGCAGGTTCTGCACGAACCGGTCGAGCAGTGCCGCGAAGTGCACCGCGTCCCGAGCCGCCCGCCGGTAGTCGTACCGGGCAGGGTCAACCGGAGTGCCGTCCGCGCGCACCTTGCCGTAGCTGTCCAGCGTCAGCGTCAGGAACGTCGAAGGCTGGTACTTGCCGCCGAAGACCCGTCCGACCGTGCGCTTCTGCACTGGCCGCCGAGGCAGGTTCGGCGCATCCTGCCGTCGCCGGGTGGACCGCTTTCGGGTGATCCGTGGACGTGCCTCCAGAGCGGGGAGCGAACCGCGGATTCCGAGCTGCCGGAGTTCGGCATCGACCCCCGCGACCTCTTCTCGAACCTCCTCAGCGCCGATCTCGTCGCCCTCTTCGACGGCCTGCCGGTACACCTTTACCAGGTCAGCCCGGTAGGCGGTCAGGGTCCGCTGGTCGTCGCTGGGCGGGTCGGGGGTGAAGTCGGGTTCCTCGGTCAGGTGCCATCCCTCGCGGCACTGGGCCATCCGTAGCCGCCGGTTCTTCTCCGCGCAGGTTGGACACACGCTCGCCACGGTCGAGCCGCACGCCACGGGCACGATCTCAACGCGCCCGGTGTCCAGGTCGATCCGCTCCTTGGCCAGCGGCCGGACGCACACGCCGTGCTCCTCAGCCACCGCCCGAGCCACATCCAGCGCCGCCGGCTGCTTCATCCGGTCGGCACGAGTCAGGTACTCGCTCACGCCGCGACCTCTCCACTGCCGTCCGGCCGGGTCGGGAAGTCGTGCACCTCTGCATCGGCCAGGAAGACGCTCAGCTCGACCAGGTCAGCGTCGGTGACGTGGAAGGCCCGAGCCCGCTCCGGCTCCCGCTGTCCGTCCTGCTTCACCCAGGCGACACCGGGCGTGTTCTCGCTGATCTCGTGCGCCGCCGCGCCCCGCTGCCGCACGCCATCGCCAAGCACCATGTCCACCTGTTGTGGCTCGTCCAGGCGGAGCGCCACGCGGGTGCTGAACAGGTGCCGGAACCCGACGACCTCCTTGCGCGGGTCTTGGACCAGGCCCACCACGGCATAGCCGGGCGCACGCCCCTGTGAGGTGATGGTCTGGATTGCCCGGGCGGCCCGCTCGCGGAGCTGCTTGTCCTGCTGGTAGGCGACCAGGTCCGCCAGCTCATCGACCACCAGGACCGTGAACGGCTCTCCGGTCGAGCGCGCCCACAGCCGCCGAACACCCCGGTACCGCGCCGCCCGCTCCTTCACCTCAGCGGCGATCTCCTCAAGCAGGCCAACGGCTTCCGGCCCGTTGTCGTACGCCACCCGATCGAAGGCGTCCGGGCACTGCCCCAGTTCCATCCCACCCTTCGGATCGATCCCCACCAACCGCACCAGACCCGCCCGGACGGCCGGGGCGAGCTGCCACACGATCGACCACAACACCGAGCCCTTACCCGCACCGGGCACGCCGACCACGAGCACCTGCGACCCCAGCAGCCGCAGCCGCCACGGCTTGCCCGTCTCCGTCCGCCCGACGACCACCCGCTTGAGGTCCACCTCGGTCAAGTCCGTGAGCGTGGGCACCGTCAGGGGCCGCAGGAGCGGGTCACGGTGGACGAAGTCCAGCTCGATCACCCTCGGCCGCAGCACACGCACCCGACACGACCGAGCACCGAACGAGTGCGCCAGACCCTCCCGCCGCAGCTCCCACGCCTCCGGCGACTGGGCGGGCACCATCCGCACCCGAACCCGGTCCCGCCACCCCTCCGACCGCACCCGCCGCAGCCTGGGCCGGTACTCACGGCCACGGTCACGCTTGGCCAGGTCGGCGAGCCGCATCACCGACCGCCACCTCGGCACGTACACCGTCGCCCGCCGCCACTCGGTCACCAGCCGGTACCAGCCGTGCCGCAGAAACGACCCGCGATCCAGGCCAGCCCAGATGCTCAACGCCGCGACCAGCGACAACAGTGCGAGAACGAGCGGTGAGAGGCCGAATCGGCACCAGCACCAGGCCGCCGTCAGCGGCACCACCGTGACCATCGGGTACCGGACGACGACGAGCACCAGGCGCACGACGCCGACCAGGACCAGCCACACCAACGCCACCACGGCGGTGATCCACTTGGCCTTGCCCGGCACGAGCGCCCACCACGGCACCCGAGGTCGGACACCCTCGAACGGAGCCGGGTCCACCCACTTCCCGTCGCCCATCACGCACGCCCCACGGGGGCGAAGATCAGCGGCAACCAGCCCAGGCACCCACAGCACACGAGCTGGTTAGGGGCATAGACCCCGAACCGCTTGCACGCCCCGCAGGGGCGACCGTTGGACAACTTCCACACCGACGGGGCAACACGTCCACTTGACGCCCGCACCCCACGAACCGATAGCCTTGACATGACCGGAACCCCTTGTGTGTCAACAGAAGCGCGCGAGAAAGCCCGGTCGGTTGTGTCGTCGGTGAACGGCTCCAGGCCCGCCAAGACTTGAGGTCCGTTCACCGACGACCACCACCGACAGGTTCAGTGATCGTCTTCAGGTCTTACGTTCGATGTGGGCGGACACCGCCGCATCCGCTGCCCGCCCACACCAGCGATCAGCAGTCGAACGGGCCGGGCATCCAGGGCAGCCAGGAGACCGTCCCGGCACGAGTGATCTTGAACCGGGTCTCCTCGCCGTCCTCTCGCCACTGGTGCGCCGTGGCGTGACCGGCCGCGACCAGGTCCAGACAGGCCAGCCGCACCATGCCCTCATCGGCATCGGCCGCCGTCGCCAGGTCCGCGACACTCCACTCCCGCGACGGCACCAGCACCAGCGCATCCGCCACCCGGTACACCACCGGGAACGAGTAACCCACCGCGTCGCCCCGCGCCAGTTCCTCGGCCGACAGACGCGCCCCCATCACCGGCACCAACCGCGGATCCCGCCACAGGTCCGCGCCACTCAACCAGTCGTGCGGCACCACCGGACCGCCCCAGTAGGCAAGCCCTTCGGGCGACAGCCGATGCCGATGAACGGAGGCGGCTCCCTGCAACGTCCCCTCATCGACCGACACGTGCCCCAGCTGAACGAGATCACGGCAGATGTGACGCACCGCCGAGTACGACACCCCCGCCGACCGCGCCAACGACCGCAACGACCACTCCTCATGCGGGTAGCCGACGAGCCGGCGCATCACCGCCTCGAACATCAACGGCGTGTACCCGGCACCCGACAACCGCTCCAACGACAACCCGTCCCGCACCACACGGCCGAGCCCACCGCCGGCCCGCTCCACAGCCTGATCAACGCTCATCCGAAACAGCCCCCTCAGCCTTGGCACGCTCCCGCTTGGCCCAATACAGCGCCTCGTGGTGATGACCCCGATCAACCTCCGCGACCCGCGCGTACACCTCCGCCGACCGCAGGTAGAACTCCCGCCACACCTCCGGGGACGCACCGGGCGCGGGCATCAGGTGCGTCAACGCCTCGTGCGCGTCCTTGAGCAACGTCACGCCGAACGCCACCACCCACGGATCGGCCTTCTTCGGCTGAGCCATCACGCACCCCCAACCTGAGGAGGAGCACCCAACGCGGCCTGCCCCTCGGCGATCGCCTGCGCCAGACGCGGCAACGCGTCACGGTCAACGACCAACACCGCCGGGAACGCGTTGCCGAGCCGGAACTCCACCCTCCCCGCGAACACCAGCGGCTCGACCCGAATCGGCAGGTCAGCCGTGACATGCAAACGAACCATGTCAGCCACCGGGGTCACGCGGCCTTGGGCGCGGACTTGACGACAACCGGCTTCATCCCGGTCGCCCGCAGGCTGTACCCGAGCTTCGCCCGGCACCGGTGCCGCTCACCACCATGGCTCCCCCGGCACGCCTTGTCGTCAATCCACGGCGTCACCGTCAGCCCCTCGAAGACCACCGGCCGCACGTCGGTACCGGGAATCGCCTCCGGCGGCACCGGCTGGTGAGGAGCCGCGATCTTCACCGTCACCACCGCGTCCGTCTTCCGCTCCGCCGCCTGGTCGATCACCAGGACCGACCACACCAACAGCCCGGACTCCTTGTCCGTCTCCTGCTGCACCGGCAGCCCCTTCGCCCGCTCCTCGGCGGACTGGAACCTGAGCACCGGCTCCACGCCCATCACCAGCGCGCCACGGGGGAACACGAAGTCGTGCGACGTGGGGAGCCTGCTCCCGCCCGAGATCGCCACAGCCGTACTCCTGTCATCGGTGTCGGCTGGACCCTCTGTCCAGCACCTTGACACCGACCACTTTCGGCAGATCGACGGGACGCAAGCACCGCATAGCGGGACTTCTGAGGACGTCTCTGTTAGCTTCAAGACGTCCCAAGTCGTCACCACGGGGGTACACATGGCCAACGAACGGCTACGGGAGGCCCTGCTCCGCAACGGCCTGGACCTCGATCACATAGCCCGAGCCACCGGCGTAGACCCCAAGACCGTCGAGCGCTGGATCACCAAGGGCCGAGTCCCCTACCCCCGCCACCGCCACACCATCGCCTCGATGGTCCGCGAGACCGAGAACTACCTCTGGCCCGACGCCGTAGCCGCCGACCGCAAGGCCGAGATCGCCGAGTCCGAGGTGGTCAAGGTCTACCCCCACCGCAACAACATCCCCGCGGACCTCTGGGACCGACTCCTCAACGACGCCACCAAGCACATCGAGGTGCTGTCCCTAGCAGCCCTCTTCCTGGTCGAACGCCCAACCTTCGCCAAGGAGCTACGCCACAAGGCCGAGAACGGCACCCGCATCCGCCTACTGTTCGGCGACCCCACAGCCCGCGAAGCATCGCGCCGCAGCGAGGAGGAGCAACTGGGCAAGGGCACCGTCGCCGCCCGCATCCGCAACGCCCTGGCCTTCGTCCGCCCCCTGGTCGACGTCCCCGGCATCGAGGTCCGCCTCCACAAGACGACCCTCTACAACTCCGTCTTCCGCTTCGACGACGAGATGATCGTCAACACCCACGTCTACGGCTTCCCCGGAGCCCACGCCCCAGCCCTCCACCTACGCCGACTCTCCGCAGGCGACCTCTTCGAGACCTACTCCGAAAGCCTGGAGACCGTCTGGGCCAGCGCGAAGCGCGCCACCTTCTGACAAGGTCGAACCATGACGCGCACGGACCACTACCACGACCGAAACGCTCCCAAGGCGACCAACATCGTCGTAGCCGTGACCGCCTTCGTCCAAGACGATCGAGGCCGCATACTCATGATCCGCCGCACCGACAACGACCTCTACGCCATCCCCGGCGGAGCCCAGGACGTAGGTGAGACGATCGGCCACACCGTCATCCGCGAGGTCAAGGAAGAGACCGGCATCGACGTAGACCCCACCGACATCATCGGTGTCTACTCCGACCCGGCGCACGTCATCTCCTACACAAACGGCGAAGTCCGCCAGGAGTTCTCCATCTGCTTTCGCGCTCAGCCCATCGGAGGCGAGCTGCGCACAAGCAACGAATCCAGCGAAGTCCACTGGGTAGCCCATGAAGACCTAGCAGCTCTCAACATCCACCCCTCGATCCGCCTCCGGATCGAACACGGCTTCGCATCCCGGACCACTCCTTACTTCGCCAAGTGACCCAACCCAGCCGCCCGCAACCACCCTTCAGTCCGCTCCACCGCAGCAACCAACTCCGACTGTGCCTGACGGATAAAGATCGTTATTAGTGCACCCTCTCCATAGCGCTGCTGTATCTCGTTGATCCGGTCATGTACATCGATCGTTGCTCCGTCGGGCGTCGTCGTCATGTCAGCCCACCACAGCGCATCTCGAACCGGTGTGCGCTCGTCACTCCACTTCCCCAACGGACCGGATAGACCGCGCATACGGGCTTCTATATATGCGCACGAGTGGTGTGCAACCAACGCACAGACCCGCTCCGGGAAACCTTCCGCCTCCAGATAGGACGCACCGTCCAAGGGATGAAACCCTGTCATTGCAAGCTTCGTCGCGTAGCCGATGTCATGCAGTAGCGATGACGCTAGCAGTACGTCAGCGTCTGCGTCACTCAACGTAGGCACTACCATGAGTGATCTGTTGGCGACACCCTGCACGTGTCGCCAACGACGCGGCAGTTCACTCGACAGAACACGGCGAGCCAACTGTCGTGCCTCGGCGGTTAACGATCTCACATGTGCAACGATAGACCAACCACACCATCCTGCAACACTCCGAACACAAACGTAACATCGGGGCGAACTTAACAAAGGAGTGACGATGAGCGCGAACGTCGGGACGAGGCTTTCTACCGCAACGCCTTACATTCGTGACCTCAATATTCAAATCCGAAAAGGCGAAATAAAGATTCCCCAGTTCCAGCGACCATTCGTATGGGGTGACGAACAAGCACTAAAACTCCTCGACAGTGTCGCCAACAATTACCCGATCGGGAGCCTGCTACTATGGCGTACTAGCGAGAAATTGGCAGTCGAGCGAAACCTGGGACAGTTTCTACTACCCGAAACGGACGACCTGTCGCCTACCGAGTACGTTCTAGACGGACAACAGCGTCTGACGGTTCTATACTCGTCTCTCGGTGCCGAACCCGACGGGACGGGCTTCGCAGCACTCTACGACCTCGAGCGCGAGCGATTCGTCTCGGCACGGAACGTTGATCCAGCTATTCACCTTTTTCCGATGCGCTCACTGTATCAAACAACCAGACTGTTGAACTTCCGCACCGCCCTGCAAACACACCCTAAGGCGTCAGTACTGCAAGACCGCTTCGACAATATGGTTGAAGTATTCACCGGTTACCAGATTCCTGTAGTGACACTCAAAGATCTAACCGTCGAAGAGGTCTGCCCCATTTTCGAACGAGTTAATAGCTCGGGCACCCCGCTGTCCATATTCGATCTAATGGTCGCAGCTACGTGGTCGAACCGGTTTGACCTCAACGCGACCGTCGAGGACATCGCTCTCGCGCTGAAGCCGAAGAACTACGGCGACATTCGGGGAACCACGGTTCTGAAATGTCTCGCCGCAATTCGCGACGACTCGACCAACAGGGAACGAATTCTCTCACTCAGGCAGCTTCGCGAGAAACCCGACGACATGGACTCGTTGGTCAAAACGACAACTCGTGCACTACAGCGAGCCGTCGACCAATTGGTTACAGACTTTAAAATGTATTCACTGGACTTCCTTCCCTACGAAGCCCACTTGGTCATCCTCACCTACATCTACGCCAAGAATACGAATCTGAGCGCCGAGCAGGTGCGTCGAGTTCGTCAATGGTTCTGGCTTACATCCTTCGCTGAGCGCTATCGCGGCGCCCCTGATGACTTCGTAACGCGGGATCTCGATGCAGTGCAAAAGTTCGTGCTCACAGGCAAGCCGAAGGTCGACCATTTCGGAACAGTACCGAGTCTCGACACACTCAAAGGTATGATATTCAGGAAGAACAACTCGCGCTCACGCGCTTTCATTCTGACGCTCGCCAAGCAGCACCCACGAAATCTGACCAATGGCAACACGATCGACACCACAGTTGCCCTGTCCGTCTACAATAAAAAGCAGTTTCACCACATCTTCCCAGAAGCTTTCCTAAAACGACTCGACCCGAAATTGGAGCGCAGCTACGTATTGAACTTTTGCATGCTTGCAGCTTCAGAGAACAATCTGGTCAGCGACGATGACCCGCAGGATTACCTACCTGAAGTGGCAAATGACCTAGGGGACAACGCCGACGAGGTCTTCCTTTCCAACCTGCTTCCACTGCCGAGCCAGTATGATTACGCAAGGACGACGCTAGACGAGTTCATCGAAGTCCGCGCCGAGATTGTCCATAGCGCTATCAAACGTCTATGCACAGGACGGCACTAGGCTATAGTGCCGAATTCAGCTCTACAGGATCAAGGCGCGCGCCGCCTGCGGCTGCGCGCGGCTGGGTCGGACGCATGTTGGCACCGACTCCCCGCATCACGGCACGCCGGGCTCCCGCTTCGCTCCGCCCGTCGGCCGTGCGCGGAGTCGGTGCATGTGGTCCGGAGGCGGCGCGCGAGGTGATGGCGAGCTGGAGGCCGAGGAGTTCCGAGGGTCGCCGGTCGGGACGATCGCGCGGTCACGCGGCTAGGGTGGGCTGGGCACGGCGATCGGCTGCCGCGACGGCTTCGCCGTCTTGCCATCGAGCAGGGTCAGCCCGTCTGGCGAGCCCCAGCGCGAAACGCGAAGCCACTGCGAAACGGGTACGCGGACGTGGGCGACGGGGTGCCGCGTCGGCGCAGGTCAGGAGACGTGACCGCAGAGCTGGGCCACGCGCCTTCCTAAACCGTGTGTCGCAGGTTCGAATCCTGCCGGGGGCACTCACCTTTCGCCGGGTGAATCAGGCCCTGAGCTGCGACAACGCGCTCGGGGCCTGATCTTTCCCGTCAGTCGCCGTCAGCCGGAATCCCCGTCTGCCACGGGTCACGAACCGGCGGTTGTGCCAGCGCACAAGCTGTCTGCGCGTCACACCCACTTCGAGTGACCTGCATCACTACAGTCCCAACCATGAACTCGCTGAGTCTGCTCGGGTCGGTGGTCGCATCGGCGACAGCCGTGACGATTGCTCTCGTAGGGTGGCGACGCCAAGATCGACGGGACGAGCAGCAGAGGAATCTGGACGCCCGGAAGGATCAAGCCCGACTTCTTGCGGAACTACTCGAACTGAGCATCGCCGGTGGCGGTGCACCGGTCGGGCGCGACATCGCAAAAGCGAAAGCGATCCTTCTGCAGCTTCCGGGACATAGGGCGACCATCGTTCAGGTCGCTCTGGGTCTTCGCCACACCATGCACGACGTGCCGGTGGACGCCGCGACCGCAGCGCCTCAAGCCAACCGAACCGCACGACGCCGGTCACAAGTGGTGGATCTTCGACAGGGCGTCCGCTCTCAACCGCCAGTCCCTCGATGCAAGGCCGGAGTTGGTTGAGGCAGAGATCGCCTACGACATCGCTGGACTGCTCGGACGAGACCAAGAGACCGTCCTCCGAGCCCTGAAGACGGACGTCCGAGACTTGGACACGGCTGTCCGGGTGCACTACCTGAAACAGTGAGGCACCAACGACGGCGCGTCCTGACAACATGCTTCGGCACATGTCAGTACTCGACATCGAGCGTTGACAGGCATGCCCAAGCTTGAGGTCCGTCAACGACAGGTCCAGTGATCTTCTTCAGGTCTTACGTCCAATGTGGGCGGACACCGCCGCACCCGCTGCCCGCCCACACCACCGATCAGCAGTCGAACGGGCCGGGCATCCAGGGCAGCCACGAGACCGTCCCGGCACGAGTGATCTTGAACCGGGTCTCCTCACCGTCCTCTCGCCACTGGTGCGCCGTGGCGTGACAAGGGCACCCTCGCCGCGAAGGTTCGCAACGCCCTGGCGTTCTTCAAGCCGCCGGCAGACACCGGCCACGCCGAGATCCGCTGCCACCGCACCACGCTCTACAACTCGATCTACCGCTTCGATGACGAGATGCCGGTCAACACCCACGTCCACGGCTTCATGGCAGCCCACGCCCCGGTCCTCCACCTGCGCCGCCTCTCCGGAGGCGACCTCTTCGAGACCTACGCCGAGAGCTTCCAGGGCGTCTGGGACGACGCCAAGCCACCCAAGTGGTAGGCAGGGAACCATGGCGCGCACCGACCACTACAACGACCCGAACGCCCCCAAGGCGACCAACATCGTCGTAGCCGTGACCGCGTTCGTCCAAGACGACCAAGGCCGCCTGCTCATGATCCGCCGCACCGACAACAACCTCTACTCCATCCCCGGCGGAGCCCAAGACGTAGGCGAGACCATCGGCCACACCGTCATCCGCGAGGGTCAAGGAAGAGACCGGCATCGACGTAGACCCCACCGACATCATCGGCGTCTACTCCGACCCGGCCCACGTCATCTCCTACACGGACGGCGAAGTCCGCCAGGAGTTCTCCATCTGCTTCCGCGCTCAGCCCATCGGAGGCGAGCTGCGCACAAGCGACGAGTCCAGCGAAGTCCACTGGGTCGCCCGCGAAGACCTCGAAGCCCTCAACATCCACCCCTCAATCCGCCTCCGCATCGAACACGGCTTCGAACCGCGGACCACTCCCTACTTCGCCAAGTGACCCAACCCAGCCGCCCGCAATCGCTCCTCAGTCCGCTCCACCGCGGCCACCAATTCTGACTTCGCCTCCAAGTTAAGGGATGTCACAAGGTCAGCCGGACCATACCGTTCCACGATTTCGCCAATTCGATCGTGAACGTTCGTTCGACGACCATCCGGCGTCGTGGTCATGTCCGCCCACCAGAGCGCATCCCGAAAGGCGTTTTCTCGTCGCCCCATTCACTCAATTCGTTCACCATCGCACGAAGCTCCGCCTCACGGTAAGAACATGAGTGATACGCAACGAGCGCACAGAGACTTTTAGGATAGCCGGAATCGCGCAAATATCCAGCTCCGTCCAGCGGATGAAACCCAGTCAACGCTAGATTTGGAGCGTAGCCGATGTCATGAAGGACCGCCGCCTCCTCAAGAGTTGAGGCGTCGCTATCCGAGAACAGCGCCGAGACGGAACCTGCCCGTGCCGCAACACCCTGAACATGCGCCCACCTACGTGGAAGCGGTCCCGCAAGTAGGTGTGCCGCCAGCTTGAATGCCCATGCCGCCATGCGGCCACCTTAGCCACCTCCAAGTTGGAGGTACTAACAGCCATGCGGTAACGCCCACTGCGCGACCGCCGATAGGAGATCCGACCGACCAACACAGTGGACAGGCGAATTAGATGCTGCGGCGACTTCTGCTCTGCTCTTCATTAATTTTGCTAGCGACGACGGGATGCGGAGGTGGAACCGCGGCGCTGTCACCCACTTCTAATTTGCCTACCACCGGTGAATCAACCGAAGCAAAGACCACTACAACCACAACTACGTCGCCACATGCCAAGACGTTCGACTCGTCCATAAATGATGTGATCGACCAAATCAACCTTCAACTGCCACTTTTAGCTACCGGCTCGTCACCTCTGCCGACAACCATCGCGAAGCCGGGCGTCTTTGGCGGGAAAGTCACTCCAGTTACTGAGATTTATCTCTTACCCGAGAGCAGTGCGTTCAGCAAAACGCGGGCCGTTACGGCCCACGTGACTGGCAACAATGGCACAGTCCAGACACCTGCTCGCCTATTGAGCGGCATTGGCGCATCATTGAACACGCTTTCCAGCGAGGCGCTTGAGGCATTTCAGAGGGACGCACTACCGCAACTTTCCATGCTGACAAAAACACGCACCACGATCACCGTGGGGTCGTTCTACGACTTGACAATCTTGGTACGCGGTTCGACCTCATTGACCTTCATCTACACACCGGTTGGAACTACTCCTCCGTCCGAGGCCGAGACGCTCGGACTGTAAGGACTGCGAGGCAGCCACCAGCGAACGGCCACATCTGCCGAATTCGGCTCTACGGGATCAAGGCACGCGCCGCCTGCGACAGCGCGCGGCTGGGCCGGACGCACTTTGGCACCGACTCCCCCGCATCACGGCACGCCGGGCTCCCGCTTCGCTCCGCCCGTCGGCCGTGCGCGGAGTCGGTGCACGTGGTCCGGAGGCGGCGCGCGAGGTGATGGCGAGCTGGAGGCCGAGGAGTCCCGAGGTTCGCCGGTCGGGACGATCGCGCGGTCACGCGGTTAGGGGTAGCTGGGCACGGCGATCGGCTGCCGCGACGGCTTCGCCGTCTTGCCAACGGGTCATGAGGTTGGAGAGAGCAGGGCACTGGACAGTGGCAGTGCGCGGACTGCAAACTTCTCGCGGACTGGGTCGGCGACGTGTTGAGGCGCAAGGCAGTGTTGGCGCAGGTCACGAGGTACGAGAGGCCGCTTGTCCGGCGGGCCTTCCTAAACCGTGTGTCGCAGGTTCGAATCCTGCCGGGGGCACTCACCTTTCGCCGGGTGAATCAGGCCCTGAGCTGCGACAACGCGCTCGGGGCCTGATCTTTCCCGTCAGTCGCCGTCAGCCGGGATCCGCCCCGGTCGGCCGGGGTTCGCGAAACCACCACGGACTGATTCCGGATACGGCGAGGGTCGATCCACCCCGGCACGCCGACGATCGGCCGGACGCCTCCCGAAGGATCCTTGACCTCCCTGAACGGTGAGACAATGGACAGATCGGATGGCACCATTCCCGATCGCGGCGGCGTCGGGCCGGTCCGCGGTGCAGAGGGGGAACATGAGATCGTCCGGAAGACCGGCGCGCGTCGTGCGCGCCGGGTTGGTCGTCGCGCTCGTCGCGGGTGCTGTTGTGACGCAGGTCGGGACCGCGGGGGCGGCGCCGTTGCCCCGGCAAGAGACGCTCAGCAGGTCGTCCTGGTTGACCATCGACAGTCGCAGCCCGCACCACAACACCACCACCGGTGACGCGAAGGTCGGCTCCTGGCGGGACGCCGAGGGCAAGCGGCACACCGGGAAGTCGTACTTCACGTTCGACCTGACGAAGGTCCGTGACGCCACGGTCTTCGCCGCGGCCGTCACGTTGTCCGAGTCGGCCGCCAACGACTGCGCCAAGCCGCGCGCCACGGAACTGTGGCTCGTCAAGCCGAGCGGCACGGTGTCGTGGGCGCGGCAGCCGCGCGAGTTGGCCCGGTTGGCCGGGCCCCGGCCGACCACCGGTTGCGTCGCCTACGTCACCTGGGACCTCGCGGACGCGGTCCGGGACGCGCTCGCCGAGGGCGGCACGACGCTGACCGTCGTGGCGCGCATCTCCGGCGACTTCCAGGGCGACACCGCCTACGGCCGCACGTACCGCAACAGCGCCTCGCTCGACGTCGACTACAACCACCCCCCGGCACGGCCCGCCGGCCTGAAGGTCGACAACACCGCGTGCGCCGGCGAACCGCTGATCACCGCCGCACGTCAACCGGTCGTCTCCGCCACCGTCGCCGACCCCGACGGCGTCCGCGACGTCGAGGCGCGCATGGCCTTCTGGCCGGTGTCCGCGCCCGACCGGCGGCGCGAGGTGTTCCCGGTCTGGGCGGGCCTCGGTCACGCGTCGACGTACTTCCCGCCGGACATGGTGCAGGACGGCAACACCTACGCGTGGGCGGTGCGCGCGGAGGACGGGCACGCCACGTCCGAGTGGTCCGAGCCATGCCTGATCACGGTCGACCACACCGCGCCCGACGTCGCCCCGACGGTCACCTCCCCCGTGTACCAGGAGGACGGTGGACCGCCCGGCAACGGTGGGGAGGGCGTGCCCGGCGAGTTCACGTTCGGCGCGAACGGCGTCGCGGACGTGGTGGCCTTCGAGTACGACGGCATCGGGATGCCGTACGGCCGGGTGGAGGCCGATCGGCCCGGCGGTTCGGCCACGGTCTCGTTGACCCCGACCTCGAACGGACCGCTGAGCATCACGGTGGTCGGCCTCGACCGCGCGGGCAACCGCTCGCCCGGCCGCACGTTCCGCTTCTGGGTCCGCGACACGTCCCCGTCGGTCGAGGGCGAGTACCCGCGGCTGGGCCGGTCCACCGAGTTCACCTTCACCGCGCGCCAGGACGGCGCGGTCACCGCGACCTACCGCCTGGACGACGGGCCGGGGACCACCGTCCCCCTCGGATCCGACGGCACGGCGAAGGCCACGGTCGCGTTCGACCGGCCGGAGCCCGAGTTCCACCGGCTCGACGTGTGGACCACCGACGCGAACGGCCGGAAGTCGGGGGTCGCCAACCAGGTCTACTACGTCGACGCGATGAGGCCCGACGTGTCGGTCACCCCGTGGGACGGCCTGGTCGGGCAGGAGCGGACGTTCTCCTTCTCCGCCACCATGCCGGACGCGGTGTCGTTCACCTACCGGGTGGACGACGGCCCGGAGACGACCGTGCCCGTCGGCGCGGACGGCACCGCGCAGGTCACGTACGCGGCCCGGCGGTCGGGCTGGTCCGAGCTGTTCGTGTTCACCACGAACGCCGCCGGCGTCCGGTCGGGCAACGGCTGGGCCGAGTTCGCCGCCGAGAGCGTGGCCCCGACCGTCACCAGCGCCGAGTACCCGGAGTGGAGGACGTCCGGCGGTCCCGGCGTGCGGGGCACGTTCACGCTGTCCACCCGACTCGTGGGCGTGACCGGGTACCGGTACGCGGTCGCCGACGGTCCTGAGCGGACGGTCACCGCGGGCGCGGACGGCACGGCGTCGTTCGACTTCACGCCGACCAAGCCGGGCTACGTCCGCATCACGGCGTGGGCGGTGTCGGGCAGCGGCATCGTGTCCGACGAGACGACGTACGTGTTCTACGCGGGCGGTCTCGCGCCGGTGATCACGAGCCCGCAGTTCCCGCCGGGCACGAACATCGGCGGCCGGGTGGGCGAGCCGATCGAGTTCACCTTCACCGCCGCGCTGACCGGTTCGACGGAGTACGCGTACCGCTTCAACGACGACGCGGAGACGGTCGTCGCCGCCGGCCCGGACGGCCGGGCGACGGTCACGTTCACGCCGCCGGCCACGGGCGTCTTCGTGGTCCGCGTGCTCAGCCGCACGCCCGAGGGATATTTCTCTGCCACGGCCGAGCGCTACTTCTCGGTGCAGACCGCGTGACCGGTCCCGGGGCGGCCCCCGCACGGGTCCGCCCCGGGACCTGCCCGGTCAGTCCGAACGCTTGAGCCGTCGGTCCAGCTCGGCCAGCAGCTGCTGGTTCGTCAACTGCGCCGGGTCCGGCGAGACGCGGTCGAGGTTGACCTCCTGGGCGGTGAGCAGCCGCGCCTCCACCATCACCTCCAACGGGCTCATGCCGAACGCCTTGGCGATCAGCCGGGCGCTGTCCAGCGACGCCCGCTTGCCCTGCCGCCACTGCGTGAAGCGGCTCTTGTCGATCCCGGTCGCCTTGGTCAGGTCCGCCGTGGTCATCCCCCGGTCGTCCAGCTGCCGCTGCACGAAGTCCCACCAGGGCGCGCTCGCGCTCTTGTCTGTGGTCACCGCGCCATCGTAGATGCGTGTGCGCAACGGGTGTTGCGCGCTCCCCACAGGTAACCCCTGACCTGTACGTTGTGCACACACAACTGTCATTGCGCGAGCACAACTCACTGCTAGGTTGGGTCCGCACAACACGCGTTGGGTATGCACAACACGAGGCTGGCCCATGCCGAACACGATCAAGCTCCGCACCGATGTCTTCACCAAAGCCGCGCGGCTCGCCGGGTTCTCGTCCGACTACGCGCTGGCGAAGGCCATGGACGTCAACCGCTCCACGGTCGCGCGCGTCCTGAGCGGCGACCTCCAGCCGGGCCCGGCGTTCATCGGGGGCGCGCTGACCGCCCTCGCGCCGATGCAGTTCCACGACCTGTTCGAGATCGTCCCCACGCAGCGGTGATGACGGTCCGTGGCCTTGCCGTCCCGCGCCCGTGTGACACCGGACCGCCGAGAGTCCGCTACATCAGCGGTGTGCGCCCTCACCCGTCTGGGCGACACTCGTGATCAAGTGACCTGAGCGGGGGTGGCACGAGGTGAGCGACGAACCACGGCACGCCGTCGCGCGGTGGCGCCGGGAGCTGCCGACCGACCGGCGGACGACCGGGCCGGCCTGGTTCGCCGCCCACCGCGACGGGCTCCTGGCCGCGCTGAGGGACGCGGTGGCCGAGCCGGAGGCCGCGGCCGCGCTGTTCGCCGACGTGTGGCCGGCGCTGCCCGACGACGTGGACGAGACGTGGGCGCGCGACCTGCTGGCGGTCGGCGCGGACCTCGCCGCCGTGCTGCCCACGTCCCTGCTGCTGGCCGCGGGCTTCCGCCGTGCCGCCGAGGCTCTGCGGGCGCGGGGGTCGCTGCGCCTGGCCGCCGTCGCGGGCATGCGCGAGCTGGCGATCCACCGCCTGCGGGACGACGACCCGGACGCCACCGCCGGCGCGCTGCACGACCTGGCCGCGACCTACCGCGCCGAGGGCCGGATGCACAAGGTCGTCGGGTGCGCGGACGAGGTGCTGGAGCTGTGCCTGCTGCACGACGACCGGCCCGGCACGGCGCGGGCGCTGGCGCACCTGGGCGCGTTGATGGTCGAGGTGGGCCGCCCCGACTCGGCGGTCACCTACCTGGCCCGCGCGGACAAGGTGTTCGAGGAGCTGCCCCGCCCCACGACCGCGACCGCCGTCGAACGCGCCGAGTGCCTGACCCTGCTCGGCCGGGCGCTGTGGCTGACGGGCGACCGGGCCGTGGCGCACCGGCGGTTCAACCGCGCGCTGGCGCTGCTCATCGGCGCAGACGACGAAGCGGCGCAACGCGTCCGCGACCTGGTGGCCGAGCTGGAGGCGGACCGGGACCCGTGACAGGTCAGGGCGTGGTGTCGGGGTTGTCGGCCAGCAGGCGCAGCACGTCCCGGCACAGGAACACCCGCCGGTAGCCGCGGAACTCCCACGGCACGAGGACGCCCAGCTCGACCAGGCGGGCGGTGAGGTCGGTGGCGGCCTTGGCGGTGACGCCGTACCGGGTGCGCAGGGACCGGTGGTCCACCGCCGGGAAGCCGATCAGCTCCGCCGCGACCAGCGGCAGCTTCCCCTTGCGCGGCAGGCGGGCCGCGTACTCGGCGGCCAGCGCCTCCAGGTGGCCGATCAGCCGGAGCTGGGCCAGGGCCTGGTCGCGGACGGCGGCGGCGAAGAAGTCGACCCAGCGGTCCACCCGGCCGGTGTCGACCACCGCCCGGATCTGCCACTGGTACTCGGCCAGCGCGGTGTCCAGCCACACCGACAGCGGCAGCACCTGGTCGCGCACCAGCCCGGACCGCACCAGCTCCAACGTCGAGAACGTGCGCGCGACGTGGCCGTTGGCGGTGGGGAACGGTTGCAGCACCTCGAGTTGGTAGTGCGCGAGCGCGATCTTGGCGATCCTCGGCTGCTCGTCCTCCTCGCGCACCCACGTCGACCACTGCTCCAGCAGCGCGACCAGGTGCGCGCCGGTCGCGGTCAGCAGGTAGGCCCGCTCGTCGCTGAGGCCGAGCCGGCCCGGCGCGTGCCGCAGCACGTCCCGCGCGCTGCCGCCGGGCTCGCCGCCGGTCATGATCGCGGCGACCTCGCCGACCAGGTCGGCGTCGACCGGCGCGCCGGCGCGGACGCGGGCCAGGCCGTGCGCGAAGGCCCGCAGGAACGGCGCGACGAGCTGGGACGGCGCGGCGCTGTCGGTGGGCGGCGGGCCGTCCTCGGACGCGAGCAGGTCGGCCGCGAACGTCTCGCGCAGGCCCACCGCGACCCCGGACAGGCCGGCCGAGCTGTTCGCGTCACGGACCTGCGTGGCCCGCACCAGCGCCGGTCTGACCCCCAGCCGGTCGGCCGCCTCGTCCAGCCGGCCGAGCGCGTGCTCGGCCTCGGCGCACGCGCGGTAGGTCGCGGCGGGCAGCATCAGGTCGGAGGGCAGCGGCGGCGGCAGGTAGGCGCCTTCACGCCGCAGTGCTTCGGGGATGCCGGGGAGCCCTGCCACCGGCGACCACTGCCCGTCGGGCAGGGGGCGGAAATTCATGGCGGGAAGCTTGCACCGGGAGCCGACATCCTGGCAAGGCGTTCACGGGACGAAGTGAAGTTACTTGGCAGTTCACTACACATCGACGCAGATGGGCCGTTAGGCCGAACGAGTCACTACTTTCGTACCGATCCGCAAGATTACGGGCCATCGACCGTTGATCAGGTCATCTGCGCTGGTCAAGCGGGTGCTGGCCGATAGTCGGAACACTGCCGACGCATATTCCGCCACGCGTGCGGCGCGAGGTGCCCGATTCCACCCCAGGAGAGCTGGAATAAAACGATCACCGCACGCCGTCACGTTCCGGAATGGACCAGTGGTCCCATAACCCCACTATTCCACCCGAACGGGTGGAGACGCCTCAACCCTCACCACACACTGCCGTGACGCCACGCGGGCTTGCCATGGCACCACTGTGGCGCCCGGACGAGGGCCCGGTCGCGCGGATCAACCTGCGGCTGCCCGAGCCCCTGAAGCTGCGCGTCGAGGAGGCGGCGAGCCGCGAGGGCGTCTCCGTCAACGCCTGGCTGGTGCGCGCCGCCGCGGCCGGCCTGGGTCGCCACGCCCGAACCCATCACCCTCGCGCTCGACGTGCTCACCGGCGACGTCCTGATCAGCGCGTCCGACCGGGACGACACGGTCGTCGAGGTCAGGCCCGCCGCCCCGGACAACGACCGGGGCGTCAAGGCCGCCGAGGGCACCGAGGTCGAGTTCGCCCCCCGCCGCGTCACGGTCAGGACACCCCGGTCGCGCAGCCTCTTCGGCCGGCCCGGCACGGTGGACGTCGTCGTGCACCTGCCCGCCGGCTCCTCGGTCCTCGCGCACGGCTCGCTCACCGACTTCCGCGCCGAGGGCGAGCTGGGCGAGTGCCGCTTCAGCACGTCGGCGGGGCGACATCCGGCTGCACCGCACGGGCGCGCTCAAGGCCGGCACGTCCACCGGAGACGTGGTGGTCGACCACGTCACGGGCCGCGCCGAGCTGTCCACCGGCTCCGGCGAGCTGCGCGTCGGCAGGCTCGACGGCTCGGGCGCGATCAAGAACTCCAACGGCGCGACCCGCGTCGGCGAGGTCACCGGCGACGCGCGGATCAGCGTCGCCAACGGGGACATCTCCGTCGGCCGCTGCGGCGGCGACGTGGACGCCAAGACCGCCAGCGGCCACATCCGGCTCGACCAGGTCGTGCGCGGGTCGGTCGTGCTGCGGACGCAGTCCGGCGACCTGGAGGTCGGCATCGGCGAGGGCACGGCCGCCTGGCTCGACATCCGGTCCGCGGCCGGACGCGTGCGCAACGAGCTGACCAACGTGGACGCTCCCGGCGAGCACGAGGAGCGGGTCGAGGTGCACGGCCGGACCTCGTTGGGGGACATCGTCATCCACCGCGCCTGAACCACACCACCGTGCCGGCCCTCGACGCCCACCCGGACCGGCTCACGGGTCCGGGCGGATCGCCCCTCCCGTCCGCCACCGGGGAGTCGCTGTCGGGAGCCGACGTCCCCGCCCCCACCTGACCGGCGCGCGAAGCCTGCCGCCGCTCATCGACCAGGAGCACCACCATGGCCATCACGGCCTCCGGCCTGCGCAAGACCTACGGCGACCACGTCGTGCTCGACGGCCTCGACCTCCACGTCGCGCCCGGCACGGTGTTCGCCCTGCTCGGCCCCAACGGCGCGGGCAAGACGACGACCGTGCAGATCCTGTCCACGCTCATCTCCCCCGACCGCGGCGAGGCGGTGGTCGCGGGCCACGACCTCGTCCGCGACCCCGCCGGCGTGCGCGCGGCCATCGGCGTCACCGGCCAGTTCTCCGCCGTGGACAACCTCCTCACCG
Source organism: Actinosynnema sp. NPDC004786 (assembly GCF_053601135.1). Lineage (NCBI taxonomy): Bacteria > Bacillati > Actinomycetota > Actinomycetes > Pseudonocardiales > Pseudonocardiaceae > Actinosynnema > Actinosynnema sp. NPDC004786. Next base: position 29,045 of record NZ_JBSGBG010000068.1, read on the forward strand.
GCGAGGAGAACCTGCTGCTGATGGCGGACCTCAACCACCTCGGCCGCCGGGACCGGCGTCGCCGCGCCGCCGAGCTGCTGGCGCGGTTCGACCTCGTGGACGCCGCCCGCAAGCCCGCCGCCACCTGCTCCGGCGGCCTGCGCCGACGCCTCGACCTCGCGATGACGCTGGTCGGCGAGCCGCGGCTGATCTTCCTGGACGAGCCGACGACCGGCCTGGACCCGCGCAGCAGGCACGCCATGTGGGAGGTCATCCGCGGCCTGGTCGCGGACGGCGTCACGATCTTCCTGACCACGCAGTACCTGGAGGAGGCCGACCAGCTCGCGGACCGGATCGCCGTGCTCAACGGCGGCCGGCTCGTCGCCGAGGGCACCTCGGCGGAGTTGAAGCGGCTGGTCCCGGGCGGGCACGTGCGGCTGCGGTTCGCCGACGCGCGCACGCTCGACCTCGCGACCAGGGCGCTCGGCGGTTCCCCTGACGACGCGGCGCTGACCCTGGACGTGCCCGGCGACGGCGGCGTGCACCAGTTGCGGGCGCTGCTCGACCGGCTGGACGACGCCGCGGTCGACGTGCAGGACCTGTCCGTGCACACGCCCGACCTCGACGACGTCTTCTTCGCCCTCACCACCGAGAGGACCGCACGGCGATGAGCACCACGGCCATCCGCGACACCACCACCATGCTGCGCCGCAACCTGCGGCACATGCAGCGCTTCCCGATGATGTCGATCGGCACGATCGGCATGCCGGTGATGATGATGCTGCTGTTCGTGCACGTCTTCGGCGGCTCGCTCGGCCCGGCCGCCGGCGCCGGCGCGTCCTACGTGGACTACCTGGTGCCGGGCATCCTGGTGATGACCGTCGGCGACACCCTGCGCGGGCGGCTCGTCGGCACGCCGATCGGGGACAGCGGGTACTGGGCGGTCGGCTGGTGCCTGGTCCTCGCCGCGGTCGGGTACGCCAGGGCGCGGGTCCTGTTCAACCGCGACCCGTCCCGCTGAGCCCGGCCGGCGACGCCCCGGCCGGGGGGTCGGGGCGTCGCGGGCCGAGGTCGAACGGGTGTTCGACCGTCCACAACTGGGGACAACCCTGTGGACAACTCAGTCCTTGCTGGTCAGGGCCTGTGCATGGGCGAGCAGTTCCTCCACCGACCACTGGTCGTACGCGTGTTGTCCACGCTTCTCCGCGACCACCGAGCCGTCCGGCGCGATGAGGAAGTCGGCCGGCAGGCCGAGCCGTCCGCCCTCCGGCTTCGGCAGCGGGCGGCGACCGCGCAGCACCGGGCCGAGGTCGCGGACCACGCCGCGCGCGATCGCGCCCCAGGCGCGCGGGTCGAGCAGCGAGCGCGGCGCGGACTCGACGCCGAACTCCACGTACAGCCGCTTCTCCGGGTCGCCGACCACGGCGAACGGCAGGTCGGCCACGTGCGGGCGCAGTTCGGCGGCCGAGGAGTGGAACACCACCACCTCGGTGACGCCGTGCGCGGTGATCTCGTCGTGCCGCGCCACGATCGACCGCAGGTGCAGGTTGCACACCGGGCAGCCGGCGAAGCGGCGGAACTGCAGGTGCACCAGGCGGTCCGGGTCCGGCACCCGCACCGCGCCACCTGAGACGGACTCCCACTCGCGTGCGTCGACCTTCACGGCGTTCCCCCTGGTCCGGTAAGCGTGCGCTGTACGCTCACGACGCTATGCGCGTACTGCGTACGCTGTCAACTCCAGTACGCTGTCGTGCGCCATGCCGCGTCCCAAGTCGCTGTCCCCGGCCGCGCTCGCCGCCGCCACGCTCGCCGTCCTCGACCGCGAGGGCCTGGCGGCGCTGTCGATGCGCGCGGTCGCCGCGGAACTGGGCATGGGCACGATGTCGCTCTACCGGTACGTCGCGGACCGGGACGAGCTGGAGGCGCTGGCGGTCGACCACATGCTGTCCGATGTGGACACCCGGCCGCCGCGGGCGCTGTGGGACAAGCAGGTCGCGGTGCTGGTGGAACGGGTCCGGGCGGCGATCGCCGCGCACCCGAACGCGGTGCCGCTCACGATGGCGCACCGGCACCGGTGCCCGAGCCTGCTGCGCTGGTCGGAGTCCGTGCTGGAGGTCCTGACCGCGGCCGGGTTCACCGGCGAGCAGCGGGTCATCGCGTTGCGGGCGCTGCTGAGCTACGTGATCGGGGCGACTGAGATCGAGCACCGCAGCCCGCTGCCCGGACCGGGCACGGAGGCGATGGCCGCGCTGGGCGAGCGGTACCCGCTGCTGGCCGAGACGGCCGCGACGGCGCGCACGATCACGCCGGACCTCGAGTTCCGCCGCGGCCTGGACGTGGTGCTGAGCGGTCTGCGCCGCCCCTGAACGACCCGCCCCGGAACGACCCGCCGCCGACCAACGGCCTGCCGCCGAACGACGGGCCGAGACGGGGTGGCCGGCGTGGGGACCGAAGCCGACCTCGGCCCCCACGCCGCTGATGCGACGAACACGGAGTTGCGCTCCGAGCGTGGCGTCGACGTCTTCGGGCGCGGAGTCGACTCCCGCTGCGTCTCCAGGTCAAGTTCGCCGTGAGGGGGCCGCCAACCCCCTCGGTCCCGTCCGCCACCGCGGACGCGGACGGGAAGCCTCACCCGACCCGGTCGTCGTCGGGCAGGTCGAGCAGCTCTTCGAGCACGTGCGTGGCCGGTCCGCAACGGCGCCACGAGAATCTGCTGGGCGACAGCACGTTCACCTCGTCGGCGGGCATCCGCATGGCGACCGCGTCGTCCTCGGTGTGCAACCGCACGACGTCGATGACCGCGTCGTGCGCCCGCACCCCGACCACGGCCGCCAACTCGCCCCGGGCGTCACGCGGGTGCAGGAACTGGAACCCGCGCGCGATCAGCTCCCGGAGCTGGAACGTCGTCCGGGACGAGTGGTCAGTGGACGAGGTCATCGAACTCCCCGTCCCTGGCCCCCGCCACGAACGCGGCGATCTCCGCTCGCGTGTAGACCAGCGCGGGACCGTCGGGGAACCGGGAGTTGCGCATCGCCACGTCGCCGCCGTCGAGCGCGGCCAGCTCGACGCAGTTGCCGATCGCGTCGCTGTGGGAGCTCTTGGTCCACGTGACGCCGTTCAGGTCGGCCGCGGACATGCCGTTGTGAACCTTGATGGCCATTCGAGATCACCCTCCGAGCCATGTGATGCATCTGCACGTGCATCCGGTTGTGCACGGACCGTAGCACCGGCGACTGCACGGGTAAATGCACGTGCAGATGCGGAGCGTGAACTTCGCCCGGTTGGACGACAGCTACAGCTCCGCCCGCCGCTTGGCCAGCATCTGCCGGCTCCGGTCGGGCGTCTCGGCGTCCACCGTCAGCCGGTCGAACACCCTGCTGTAGATCTCCAGCTCCTCGACTTTGTCCAGGTAGAGGGCACCGGCGAGGTGTTCGAGGTACACGATGTCAGGCAGGTCCGGCTCGCCGAACCTGAGCATCGCGAAAGGTCCCTTGGCCGCGTACCCGGCCAACGGGAACGGCACGATCTGGAGCGTGACCGGGCCGTCCTTCGTCACGCTGAGCAAGTAGTCGATCTGGTTGACGAGGACCTGGCGGCCGCCGATCGTCCGGTACAGGACCGACTCGTCGACCACCGCCCAGAGCCGCGGCGCGCCCGGCCGGGCCAGGATCCGCTGCCGCTGCATCCGCAGCGCCACCCGCCGCCGCACCTCGGGCGTGACCAGCTCGGGCCGGCCGTGGCTGGAGATCGCCGTCGCGTACTCCTCGGTCTGGAGCAGGCCCGGCACGAACTGCGTCTCGTAGACCAGGATCCGCGACGCGGCCTCCTCCAGGCCGACGAAGTCGTGGAACCAGTCCGGCATGAGGTCGGTGTAGCGGTGCCACCAGCCCGGGGAGTTCGAGCGCCGGACCATGTCGAGGAACTTCTCCCGCTCGCCCGGGTCCTCGACGCCGTACATGGTGAGCAGGTCGCCCACGTCGCGCGGCTTCAGGCCGACGCGGCCCAGCTCCATCCGGCTGATCTTCGACTCCGAGCCGCGGATGGCGTAGCCCGCGTCCGCGCGGCTGATCTCCGCCGCCTCCCGCAACCTGCGCAGCTGCGCCCCGAGCACGATGCGCAGCGCGGTGGGACCGCTGTCCCGCTCCGGGGTGGGTTCGTCCGTCGCCATCGCCGATCCTCCCGCCCGTTGTGACCGTCCCACCCGAACAGCGGTTGCGTCCGGGGAGTGCCGACTCGCATCGTCACTGAACGTACACCCATGATCTTGCCCGGTCAGACGTATGAGTCCCACTCACGCGTTGAGCCCATACCCTTACGCTGAGCGGACTGTGACGCGGTGCACAAGACATCACTCCCATCCCCGTAATGCGAGGTCACCACAATGCCGGGTTCGTCCTCGGACGCCGCCGCCCCCGTCTACATCGACACCACGAAGGCCAGCATCGCCAGGGTCTACGACGCCTTCCTGAACGGCAAGGACAACTACGAGATCGACCGTGAAGTGCTGCGCCGGGTGCAGCAGGTCGCGCCGGAAGCGGCCACGCTCGCCGTGGACAACCGCAGCTTCCTGATCCGCGTCACCCGGTTCGTCGCGAGCCAGACGGGGATCTCGCAGTTCCTGGACTGCGGGTCCGGGTTGCCCACCGCCGAGAACACCCACCAAGTGGCGCAACGGATCAACCCGGATGCACGAGTGGTGTACGTGGACAACGACCCGGTGGTACTGGCCCACGGTCGCGCGCTGCTGGAGGAGAACGACCAGACGCACTTCTCCGCCGCCGACATCTTCAAGCCGCGGGAGATCCTCAACGACGAGGTCGTGCGCAAGCACATCGACTTCAGCGAGCCGGTGGCGCTGTTCCAGCTCGGCACGCTGCACCACTACAACGGCGACTCGCCCACGTCGGCCGAGATCATGGCGGAGTACATCGACGCCCTGCCGTCCGGCTCGTACGTCGCGATCTCGCACTTCCTCGACCCGGAGACCGAGGAGCACTCGGCCATCGCGCGCCGCATGGAGCAGACGTTCCTGCACTCCCCGATGGGCAGCGGGCGGTTCATCACGATGAACGAGCTGCAGGGGCTGTTCCACGGGCTCGAACTGGTCGAGCCGGGCGTGGTGATCTGCGCGGACTGGTGGCCGGACGGCCCGCGGCTCAAGGCGCTCGACGCGGTGAGCCACTGCATCGCGGGCGCGGTCGGCCGCAAGCCCTGACCGCGCGGAACCGGGTGGTGGACGGGGTCCTGACCTGCGTCGACAGGACGCGGCACCAGGGTGAGCAGGCTCGCCTCCGGCGGGCAGGCGAAGCGCACCGGCGCGTACGGCG
>NZ_JBSGBG010000069.1:0-33649 GCF_053601135.1 Actinosynnema sp. NPDC004786
CCCAACGTCGTACCCGTGCCGTGCGCCTCCACCACGTCCACATCGGACGGCCGCAACCCCGCATTCGCCAACGCCTGACGAATCACCCGCTCCTGAGAAGGACCATTCGGCGCGGTCAACCCGTTCGACGCACCGTCCTGGTTGACCGCGCTGCCCCGCACCACGGCGAGGACGCGGTGGCCGTTGCGGCGCGCGTCCGACAGGCGCTCCAGCAGCACCAGACCCGCGCCCTCGCTCCAGCTCGTGCCGTCCGCGGACGCCGAGAACGGCTTGCTGCGGCCGTCCGGGGCGAGGCCGCGCTGGCGGGAGAACTCGGTGAAGATGACCGGGGTGGCCATGACCGTGACGCCGCCCGCCAGCGCCAGGTCGCACTCCCCCGCCCGCAGCGCCTGCGCCGCGACGTGCAGGGCGACCAGGGACGACGAGCACGCCGTGTCGATCGACAGCGCGGGTCCGCGCAAGCCCAGGTGGTAGGCGACGCGGCCCGAGGTCACGCTGGTCGCCGTGCCGGTGACGAGGTAGCCCTCGACGTCCTCGGGCACCGGTGTGCCGACCGCGTACCCGGACGACCAGATGCCGGTGAACACGCCGGTGCGGCTGCCGTGCAGCGAGGTGGGGTCGATGCCCGCGTGCTCGAACGTCTCCCACGCCGTCTCCAGCACCAGGCGTTGCTGCGGGTCCATCGCCAGGGCTTCGCGGGGCGAGATGCCGAAGAACGCCGCGTCGAAGCCGCCGGCGTCGGCCAGGAACCCGCCCCGGCCGACGGCGCTGGTGCCGCCGCTGCGCAGCTCGGGGTCGTACAGCCGGGCCAGGTCCCAGCCCCGGTCGGTCGGGAAGTCGCCGATCGCGTCCCCCTCGGTGGTGACCAGCCGCCACAGGTCGTCCGGGGACGCCACACCACCGGGGAACCGGCAGCCCATGCCGACGATGACGATCGGGTCGTCGTCCACCGCCGTGACGGCGTCCGGGACGTCCGCGGTGCCGTCGCGCAGGTGGGCCACCAGTTGGGCGGGGGTCGGGTGGTCGTAGATCAGGCCGGACGACAGCCGCAGGCCGAGCGCGCTGTTGATGCGGTCGCGCAGCGCGACGCCCATCACCGAGTCGAAGCCCAGGTCCTTGAAGGTGAGGGTCGGGTCGATGTCGGTGACGTCGTCGTGCCCGAGGACGGCCGCGATGGCGGCGGTGACCTGGTCGGCCGGGTCGGCGGACGGCTCGACCGACGGCAGGTCGGGCGCGACGTCGCCCAGCCAGTGCCGCCGGCGTTGGAACGTGTAGGTGGGCAGGTCGACCGGGCGGGTCCCGGGCGGGAACGCGGTGGTGAGGTCGACGTGGCCGCCCGCGACGAAGACCCGGCCCACCGCCGCCAGGAACTCGTCCCGGCCGCCGTGGTCGCGGCGCAGGGTGCCGGTGACCAGGGTGCGGGGTGCCACCGCGGGCACGAGCACGGGGTGCGGGCTCACCTCGACCAGCACGTCGTGGCCGTCGTCGGCGAGCGCGGCCGCGGCCAGGTCGAAGCGGACGGGCTCGCGGAGGTTGCGGTACCAGTACCCGGCGTCGAGGCCGGCGGTGTCGAGCGGGCCGCCGGTCACCGCCGAGTAGAACGGCACGTCCGCCGACCGCGGGCGCACGTCGGCGAGGTCGTCGAGCAGCCGTCGCCGAATGGCCGACACCTGCGCCGAATGGGCGGCATAATCCACCGGAATGGGGCGCGCCCGGATGCCGTCCGCCGCGCAGGCCGCCGAAAGCTCGGCCAGCGCGGCGGGTGGGCCGGACACCACGACGGAGTCCGGCGCATTCACGGCGGCAACGGTCAACAAGCCATTCCACCGCGTCAGGAATTGCTCGGCTTCGGCAAACGGAAGTGTGACGGAAGTCATTCCGCCTTGACCGGCCAATGTGGTGAGGGCCCGGCTGCGCAATGCGACGACGCGGGCCGCGTCGGCCAACGACAAAGCACCCGCCACGTGGGCGGCGGCGATTTCGCCCTGGGAATGGCCGACGACCGCGTCCGGCTCGACGCCGAAGGAGCGCCACAGCGCGGCCAACGACACCATCACGGCGAACAGCGCGGGCTGCACCACGTCGACCCGGTCCAGCGCGCCGCCGCGCAGGACGTCGACCAGCGACCAGTCGGTGTGGGGCGCGAGGGCGGCGGCGCAGGCGTCCACGCCGGCCCGGAACACCGGTTCGGCCGCGTACAACTCCCGGCCCATGCCGATCCACTGCGCGCCCTGGCCGGGGAAGACGAACGCCGTCCGGCCCGGTTCGGCGGCCCGGCCGGTCACGACGTGCGGGCCGGGCCGGCCTTCGGCCAGGGCGGTGAGCGCGTCGGTCGGCGGATCGCCGAGGATGACGGCGCGGTGGGTGAAGTGGGTGCGCGTGGTCGCCAGCGCGTGCCCGACCTCGGCCGCGGTCGCGTCGGGGTGGGCGGCGAGGTGGTCGCGCAGCCGCCCGGCCTGCGCGCGCAGGGCCTGCTCGGTCTTGCCGGACAGCACCCACGGCACCGGCACCCGCCCGCCCGACCCTCGCTCAGCCGATCCCGGCTCGGCCGATGCTCGCTCGGCCAATGCCGGCTTTGCCGATGCCGGTTCGGCCGATCCCGGCTCGGCCAATGCCGGTTCGGCCGACTCCTGCTCGGCCAATCCCGGTTCGGCGAGTCGCTGCCCGGCCGGCCTCGGCTCGCCCGGTCCCCGCTCGATCAGTCCGGGCTCGGCCGGTCGCGGTTGCGGTGCGGGGTCCGGCGCGGGTCCGGGCTGTGGTGGTTCGGCGATGACGACGTGCGCGTTCGTGCCGCCCATGCCGAACGCCGACACGCCCGCGATCAGCGGCCGGTCCGCGCGGGGCCACGGGGTCAGCGCCGTCTGGACCCGCAGCTTCAGGTCGGCGAACGGGATGGCGGGGTTCGGCGTGACGTGGTTCAGGCTGGGCGGCAGGGCGCGGTGGCGGATCGCGAGCACGGCCTTCAGCAGGCCGACCACGCCCGCCGCGCCCTCCAGGTGGCCGACGTTGGTCTTGGCCGAGCCGACCAGCAGCTCGGTGGCGCGGCCGGCGTGCGCCGCGCCGAGGCCGGCCGCCTCGACCGGGTCGCCCACCGGGGTGCCGGTGCCGTGCAGCTCGACGTACTGCACGTCGTCCGCGCGCACGTCCGCGCGGCTCATCGCGTCCCGGACGACCCGCGCCTGCGCCTCCGCGCTCGGCACGGTGAGGCTGCGCGTGGGGCCGTCGTTGTTCACCGCGCTGCCGAGGATCACCGCGTGCACCGGGTCGCCGTCGGCGAGCGCCCGGTCCAGCGGCTTGAGCACGAGCACCGCGCCGCCCTCGCCGCGGGCGAACCCGTTGGCCCGCGCGTCGAACGTGTGGCTGCGCCCGTCCGGGGACAGACCGCCGAACTCGACCGCGCTCGCCTCCCGCCCCGCGCCGAGGTTGAGGTTCACCCCGCCCACCAGGGCGATCGACGACTCGCCGCGCCGCAGGCTCGCCACCGCCAGGTGCACCGCGACCAGCGCGGACGACTGCGCCGCGTCCACGGTCAGGCTGGGCCCGCCCGCGCCGAGGAAGTGCGACACCCGGTTGGCGATCACGCCCCGGTTCGTGCCGGTCATGGTGTGCGGGGTGACGGGCGCGCGGTGGCTGAGGGCCGTGTAGTCGTCCCACGTCGCGCCGATGAACACGCCGGCGCCGCCGACGGCGGGGGTGTCGGGGACGATCCGCGCGTCCTCCAGCGCCTCCCACGCCAGTTCCAGCACGAGCCGCTGCTGGGGGTCCATCGAGGCCGCTTCGCGGGGCGACACGCCGAAGAACGCCGCGTCGAAGCCGTCCACCGCGTCGAGGAACCCGGCCGGCAGCGAGCCCTCACGACCGGGCGGCGGGGCGGTGATCGCGTCCCGGCCGTCGCGCAGCAGCCGCCAGAACGCGGCCGGGTCGGGGGCCTGCGGCAACCGGCAGGACATTCCGACGATCGCGATCGGGACGTCTCCGCGCACCATTTCCCCGGCCATGGGGTCACCTTCTTCCGCTCACGAGAATTCGAGTCGGTTCCCGGACGAAAGCAATGCGGCCCACGACCGCCGCGCCGTCGAGCGCCGTTCCACTTGACGGGGAAAGAACATCCCGAACGTACCTCGGCTAAGTGCTGTCCGGCTACCGGCGAATGCTGTTTCCCGCAGCACGCATCGGGTTTCCGATCGTGCCACTGGCACCGGGGACGTGATTCGGCTTCAATGCCGCCACTCCGACACGCGCGTGAGCACCACCGGTGCTGGTATCCGCGATGCCGGTATTGGCGGTGACGCGATCGCCCCGGACCGCCCTTTCCCGGCGGGGATCGGCGCGGGGCGCAGGACAGCAGCATGGAAGTTGTCCGGCCGGCGCGCCGACCAGGACATTGGGTCGACCGGAGTCGCCGCGACCGCAACGGGGGAACGCCCATGACCCAGGCCCGGCCCGTCATCGGGACCGACCGCACCACCGGACGTGGACGGCTGATCGTCGGCAGCGTGGTCGTCGGCGTGCTGCTGTCCGTGCTGTGGTCCTACGAGTTCGTGGACCACGTGATCGGCGCGAACGTGGCGAACGCGCTGCTCGGCGAGGAGGCCGCGACGGCGTCGATCGCGGGCACCGCCGCCGGGCTGGTGTTCGCGTTCGTGTCGGGCCTCGCCGGCACGTTCACGGCCTGCAACATCGCCATGGCCGCCTCGATCGGGCCGATGAGCCAGGCGGGCGGCGCGTCCCGGCCGGGGACGCTCGGCTCGCTGCTGCGCCCGTTGGGGTTCTTCACCGCGGGCATGGTCGGGGTGTCGGCGGCCTACGGCGCGGTCGGCGTGCTGATCGGGCCGGACCTGCCCCAGCTGTCCAGCGCGATGGTCGGCACGATGCCGGTGCGCCTGGTGCAGTCGGCGATCGTGTTCGGCGTGGTCGGCCTGGCCATGGCCTACCTGGGGCTGGCGGCCCTCGGCGTGCTGCCCGACCTGTTCCGGGACCGGCCGGTCGCGCGCGTGGTGGTGCTCGGCGCGCTCGTGGGCGCGTTCCTCATCGGTCGGCCCTACCCCATGTTCATCAAGCTGTTCCGCTCCGCGGTGGAGTCCGGCAACCCGCTGTTCGGCGCGGGCACGTTCGTCCTCCAGTCCATCGGCAACGTCCTGCTCGTCACCGTCGTGTTCGCGGCGCTGGCCCTGGGCACCAGGGGCCGGTTCCTGCGGTGGTTCAGCGCCAACGGCCGCCGTTCGGCGGTGGTCAGCGCGGCGCTGCTCATCGCGCTCGGCGTGTTCCTGCTCGTGTACTGGGACGTCCGCGTCCCGTCGCTCTTCGGGGTCGGCTGGTTCCCGACCATGCCTTACAACTGACAAAGGAGCTGAACGTGACCGCGACACTCACCGCCTCGACGTCCACGAGGTCCGACTCGCCCGTCCGCGACGGGGCGACGGCCGGTCTCGCCGGCGGCCTCGTGTTCGGCCTGCTGATGGCCGGGGTCGACATGCTGCCCATGGTCGGCATGCTGATCGGCGTGGAGAACGCCTTCGTCGGCTTCCTCGTCCACATGGTCATCTCGGCCCTCGCCGGCGCGCTGTTCGGCCTGCTCACCCGCAACTTCCGCCTCGTGCCGCCGGTCTACGCCGCCAGCCTGGTCTACGGCGCGGCGCTGTGGGTGGTCGGCGCGCTGGTCGTCATGCCGCTGTGGTTGAGCGTGACGGCCGACCCGATGATGGGCGACATGGTGTTCGTGGTCGGCGGGGCCCAGTGGGTCAGCCTGTTCGGCCACGTGGTCGGCTTCGGCCTGACCACCGGCGCGGTGCTGCTGGCGCTGCGCGGCCACGCCCGGTGACGACCACGCCCGGTCCCGCCGCACCCCTGGCGGCGGGACCGGGCCGCCCACTGCGGGATCACGCAGTGCGGCCGTTCACCGACCACCCCCCGAGCGGTCGGTGAACGGCTAGCGTGACCGCCATGGCGCACATCGACCTCGGCTTGGACGAGACCCACTTCCCCGGCATCACCGGCCTGATGCGGTTCCGACCGGAGACCGCGAAACCGCTCAACGAGCTGGCCGAAGTCCTGCTCCGCGCGCCGCACTCGCTGCCGCCCGGCGAGCGCGAGCTGATCGCGTCCTACGTGTCGGCGTTGAACGAGTGCACGTTCTGCCACAACTCGCACTCCGCGTTCGCCGCCGCCCAGCTGGACGAGGGCATGGCCCTGGTGCACCAGGTGAAGGCCGACCTGGACGGCGCGCCGGTGTCGGAGAAGCTGCGGGCGCTGCTGCGGATCGCCGCCGCCGTTCAGGACTCGGGCCGCAAGGTCACCGCCGAGCTGGTGGACCGGGCCCGCGCGGAGGGCGCGACCGACGTCGAGATCCACGACACCGTGCTGATCGCGGCCGCGTTCTGCATGTTCAACCGGTACGTCGACGGCCTGGGCACGTTCGCGCCGACCGACCCGGCGGCCTACGACGCGTCCGCCAAACGCATCGTCGAGCAGGGCTACACCGCGTCCGGCTGAGCCGTCGCGGCCTCCCGCCGGCCGGTCCGGCGACGCCTGACCAGCGGGTACGACAGCAGCACCAGCGCCACGAACGGCACCCCGACCTGCCACGCCGGGCCGAACGCCTCGGTGAACGCCGTCGCCACCACCACCAGCACGACGTAGAGCAGGCTCAACACCGTGGTCACCGGCGCGCCGGGCAGCCGGACCGGCGACGGCGGCAGGCCCCGGCGTGCCCGCCGGAACGCCAGGTGGCTCACGAAGATCAGCATCCAGGCCACCATGCCGCTGAACATCGCGATGCCGAGCAGCACCGGGAACGCCGCGTCCGGGGACAGCGCCGCCGCCACCGCCGCGCCGGCCAGGCCCGCGGTCGAGGCCAGCACGGCCCGCACCGGGCTGCCCCGTCGGCTCACCGCCGCGAGCGCCGGCGGCGCGTACCGGTCCAGCGCCAGCGAGTGCACCGTGCGCGACGCGAGGTACAGGGTGGTGTTGGCGGCGGACAACGCGGCGGTGAGGATCACGAGGTTCATCAGGCCCGCGGCGGCGGGGACGCCGATCGACGCGAACAGCGTCACGAACGGGCTCTCCGCGACCCCGTCGACCGCCGCGGCCTCCGTCCACGGCACGATCGCCACGATGATCCCGGTCGCCAGCACGTAGAACAGCGCCAGCCGCAGCACCACCCGCCGGGCTGCGCGCGGGATGTCCCGGCCGGGGCTGCGGGACTCGGCGGCGGTCATCGCCACCGACTCCACGCCGCCGTAGCTGAACGTCGCCACGGTGACCGCGAGCAGCACGCCCACCAGCCCGTTGGGCGCGAACCCGCCGTGACCGGTCCACGCCGACAGGCCCACCGCGTCCTGCCCCGGCAGCCCGAACACCACGTACAGCACGCCGAGCACCAGGAACACGACCAGGGCCGTCACCTTGACCATGGCGAACCAGTACTCGACCTCGCCGAACAGCCGCACGGCGGCGAAGTTGACGGCCACGATCGCCACGGCGAACACGCACACCGACGCCCACAGCGGCACCTGCGGCCACCAGTAGCGGACGTAGAGCCCGGCCGCGACGACCTCGCCGCCGACCGTGATCACCTGGGTGGCCCAGTAGCACCACCGCTGCACGTACCCGACCATCGGCCCGGCGTACCGCGCGCCGACCGCGCCGAACCCGCCCGCCTCGGGGTGCACCACCACCATCTCGGACACCGCGTACGCCACGCCGACCGCCGCCAGCGCCCCGACCAGGTAGACGAGCACGACCGCCGGGCCGGCCATCGAGATCGCCAGGCCGGAGCCGAGGAACAGGCCGGTGCCGATGGCGCCGCCCAGCGAGATCATGCCGATCTGGCGGCTCGTCAGCCGGCGGAGCAGCCCGCCGTTCGCGTCGTCCGCCAAGGCCGTCCTCCGGGGTCGCATCCGTCCGCGCGGGCAGCGCGACAGTGCCAGGCCGGGCCCGGGCACGCCATCACCGGGCACGCGGCCACTACGGCCGACCGAAGCCGACCGTCCTCAGTGGACGGCGGTCAGGCGCTCGAACCGGAACGGGGCCAGGGCGTCGCCCCGGTCCTCCCCCAGCGCCTCCGCGGCGACCAGGTCGCCCGCGTGCAGGCACAGCGTCGCGCCGCTGTGCGAGACGGCGAAGTGGAAGTTGGGCAGCGCGGCCACCCGGCCCAGCACCGGCAGGCCGTCGTCGGGGATGGGGCGCTCGCCCACCCGCACGCCCTCCACCGCCGCCGCGCGCAGGCCGGGGTAGAGGGCGCGGCCCGCCGCCAGCACGTCCTCGACGGCGGTCGGGTCCACGTCGATCCGGCCGTCGTCCGACACCCGTGCCGCGCCGTCGGTGTCGGGCGTGTGCAGCAGCAGCCGTCCCGCGCCGTCCGGGCGGAGGTGGACGTCGGGCGCGTGGACGACCCGTGCCGCCGCCACCGCGACCGGGGAGGTGTGGACGAGCACGCCGCGGGTGTTGCGCATCGGCAGCGCCAACCCGGCCAGCCCGGCGATCCGGGCCGCCCGCGGACCGGCGCAGTCGACCACCGCGTCCACGGCGATCCGCCGCCCGGACGCGAGCCGCACGGCCCGCACGGTGTCGCCGGTCACGTCCAGGCCGGTCACCGCGTCGTCGTGGACCACCTCGGCGTCACGGGACACCGCCGTCGCCAGGAGGTGGCCGATCAGCGGGACGGGCTCGACCCAGCCCTCGCGGGGGAAGTAGGCGATGCCGCCGTCCGGCAGCGCGGCCGGGTCCAGGTCGGGTTCCAGCGCCAGCGCCTCGTCCCGGCTCAACCACCGCGCCTCGTAACCGTAGTCCAGGACGCCCGCGACCTTGGCGCGCAGCGCGTCCCGCGCGCCTGCCGCCGCGGCCCACTCCAGGTTCCCGGTCTCGTGGTACCAGCCGCCGTGCGGCACGTCGGCCGCCAACCGGCGGTGCGCCTCCATGCCCGCGACGTTGAAGTCGTGGTACGAGCGCGGTTGCTTGCCGCACGAGTTGGTCCACGAGAACGTCGCGCCGGACGTGCCGCCGCCGGGCGCGCCCGCGTCCACCACGGTCACCCGCGCGCCGCGGCGCGCCAACGAGGCGGCCACCGCCGCGCCGTAGACGCCCGCGCCGACGACCACGACGTGCGCCACCATGCCGACCCGCCTTCCACGACCCGTGAAAGCACCCCACCGCGACGATAGCCGTCCCGGGCCGCGCGCGAGGGAGGCGGAACACGGTCATCACCGCCCGAATCGGACAACGGATACCCTGTCGGTGATGTCCTGCGACGAGAAACGTGCACACGTCCCCCGTTCCGGCGCGGTTGCGGTCGCGCGCGACCGCTCGCACGATGGCCGGGCGGTCCGCCGACCGGGCGGGCACGGGAACGCGGTGTGACCGCGGGACGAGGGAACCGACCGGAAGTGAAGCGCAGGGGTGGCCGCAAGGCCGGCACGTCCACGATGTTGCTGTTCGTGGCGCTCGGCGCGCTGCTCGCCGGGTCGTTCGCCGTGGTGACCTCCGCGCCGGGCGACCGGTCGAGCACACCGGCGGCCCTGCGGACCCCGTCGCACGCGCCGTCGTCGTCCTCCGCCGCGCCGTCGTCCACCGAGGTGCCGCGGCCCACCCCGGACCCGGACCCGTGCGCGGCGCGGATCGCCGCGCTGCCGCTGCGCGCCCGGCTGGCCCAGCTCCTGGTCGTCGGCGTGGACCCGCGCGGACCGGCCGACGCGCTGGCCGTGGTCCAGGGCGAGCAGGTGGGCGGGATCTTCATCGGCGGCGACGACGTGGGCCTGCTCACCGCCGGCGCGCTGGCCCCCGTGCACGCCGCCGCCGCGTTGCCGCTGACCGTGGCCGTGGACGACGAGGGCGGGCGGGTGCAGCGGCTCGACGCGCTCGACGGGTCGCTGCCCAGCGCCCGGCGGATGGCCGCCGACATGTCGCCGGACCAGGTCCGGGCCGTGGCCCGGGGACGGGGCGTCGCGCTGCGGGAACGCGGCGTGACCACGGACCTCGCCCCCGTGCTGGACACCAGCGGCCAGCCCGACCGCACGGTCATCGGCGACCGGTCGTTCAGCGCGGACCCGAACACCGCCGTCGACTACGCGCTGGCGTTCGCCGAGGGGCTGCACGAGGCGGGCGTCACGCCGGTGGTCAAGCACTTCCCCGGCCACGGCAACACCAGCGGCGACTCCCACCTGGGCGCGGTCACCTCTCCCCCGCTCGACGTGCTGCGCGGCACGGACCTGGTCCCGTACCGGCACCTGCCGCGGTTCGGCGACGTCGTGGTGATGCTCGGGCACATCGAGGTGCCCGGCCTCACGGGCGGGCTGCCCGCCACGCTGAGCCCGGACGCCTACGCGCTGCTGCGCGGCGAGTTCGGCTTCACCGGCCCGGCGATGACCGACGACCTCGGCGCGATGCGCGCGGTGACGGACCGGGCGAGCCTGCCCGACGCGGTCACCCAGGCGCTCGCCGCCGGCGCGGACATCGCGCTGTGGTCGTCGGGCGGCCGGGTGCGGGAGGTGCTCGACCACCTGGAGGGCGCGGTCGCCTCGGGCGCGCTGCCCGCCCCGCGCGTGGACGAGGCCACCCGCCGCGTCCTGCGCGCGAAGCAGGTGTGCTGAGTCACTTCGCGGCGCCTCCTATGCTGGGCGACGACGTCACGGCGGGAGGCATCGGCAGTGCGATTCGTGGCCATCGGCGACAGCTTCACCGAAGGGGTCGGCGACGAGCGCCCCGACGGCACACCCCGGGGATGGGCGGACCTGGTCGCGGCGGGCCTCGCCACCGCGCTCGGCGAGACGGTCCGGTACGCCAACCTGGCGGTCCGGGGCCGGCTGATGGAGCCGATCGCGACCACCCAGCTCGACGCGGCGCTGGCCCTGTCCCCCGCGCCCACGCTCGTCACGCTCAACGGCGGCGGCAACGACATGATGCGGCCCGGCGTGGACCTGAAGCGGTTGGTCGAGCTGACCGAACGCGCCATCCTGCGGTGCGCGGCGGCCGGCGTGCGGCTGGTGCTGCTCAGCGGCGCCGACCCGTCGCAACGGCTGCCGTTCGGCCGCATGATCCACCGCCGCGGCGTGGTGCTGACCGCGGCGATCGCCGAACTGGCCCGCCGGCACGACGTGCTGCTGGTGGACGCGTTCAACGACGTCGAGGTCCGCCGGCCCGAGTACTGGTCGCCGGACCGGCTGCACCTGAACGCCGCCGGCCACCAGCGGGTCGCGTCGCTGGTCCTCAACGCGCTCGGGCACACCACCGAGGCGCACGCCGTCGACCCCGCACCCGCCGCCCGGCGCAGCCTGCTCGTCGAGGCGAGGTACTACCGCGAGCACGTCCTGCCCTGGGTGAACCGCCGCCTGCGGGGCATCTCGTCCGGCGACGACGCGACCGGCAAGCACCCGGACTGGGTGCCGGTGGAAGCCGCCCGTCCCCTGGTCTGAGCCGCCCGCCACTCACCGGCCCTCGGGCGCACGCTGTGACATCATGCGTTCACCGCGAGCGAAATGAGGTCGGGGTTGGAGAAGCGCGCTGCGTCCGCCACCAACCGGATCGACGGTGACGTGCCGGGAGCCGCCGTGCTGGCGGGGACCATCAACGGCGACGTGCACATCACGGTGACCGGCGCGCCCGCCGCGCAAGCGCCTCCGACTCCCCTTCCCGCAGGGTGGTCCGACCTGCCGGAACTGCCCGCGCCGGTCCGGTTCCTGATGCGGGCCCAGGTGGACGCCGCACGCGAGATGCCCTACCGGCTGCCCGGCGCGCGCCGGCCGTCGCTGGCGACCGTGCACGTCCGCCAGGACCTCGGCAGCGGCTCCGACGAGCCACCGCCCGAGCAGCCCCAGCCGGTGCCCATCGTGGACCGCCGGGGCCAGGTCGTGGAGCCACCCAGCCCGCCGATCACCCGATTAGCGGTGCGCCCGCCCACCCGGACGGTGTGGGAGGCGCTGAACCGCGACGACCACGTGGTGGTCACCGGCGGTCCCGGCCAGGGCAAGTCGACGCTGTCGCTGCGGCTTGCCGCCGACGTGGCCGAGCGGTGGCTGACCCGCGACGGCGACCCGGTGTCCCTGGCCGAGCAGGTGGTGCCGCTGCGGCTGACGGCCAGGGAGCTGGCCGAACGGCTCGGCCGGCCGTTCCCGGAAGCGGTCGCGGAGAGCGCCGGCGAGGAGTACGGCGCGCTGCTCGCCTCTCCCCTGGAGCAGCGCACGGTGGAGGGGCGGATCGCGGGCTGCCGCTGGCTGCTCCTGGTGGACGGCCTGGACGAGGTCGCCGACACCACCAAGCGCGACCGGCTGGTGACCGTGCTGGCCGCGTGGACCGCGGACCCCTCCTCGCCCTACCGGGTCGTGGTCACCACCAGACCGATCGAGGGCGCGGCGCTCGCCCCGTTGCAGCGCATCGGCGCCGCCCGCTACGAGCTGCAACCGTTCGACCAGCACGCGCTGCGGCAGTTCGCCCGCAACTGGTTCCGCGACCACGACCGCGCCTACCGGTTCGTGCGCCAGGTCCGCGCCGCCCACCTGGACGAGCTGGCACGCGTGCCGCTGCTGGCGACGATCGCCGCGATCATCTTCGACCAGCCGGGCCACCGCCCCCTGCCGGACAACCGGTACGAGCTGTACGAGGCGTACCTGAAGTACCTGCGCACCGCGCACCACGCCGAGCCGGGGCCGTTCGACCCGGTGCGCGACGCACTGCTGGAACACCTCGGCCACGTGCGGCTGGAAGCCGACACGTCGCTGGTCGTCGCCGCGCAGGACTGGGCCGCGCGGCACCTGCCCCACCTCACCGGCACCTGGCCGGAGGACCTGGTCGCGTACCTCGCCGCGGTCGGGCCGCTCACCCGGCGCGGCGACGACCTGCGGTTCCTGCACCACAGCTTTGCCGAACACCTCGCCGCCACGGCCAAGGCCCGGCTGCTGCCGGAGCGCTTCGACCCCGCGCACGCCGACTTCGCGGGCCTCCTGCACGCCGCCCGCGCCGAGGACCGGGGCCGCCACGCGCGCGCCGTGCTGCTGCACCACAGCCGGCTGCACCCGGCCGAAGCCGGCCGGCTGCTCGAACACCTGCACTCCGGCGGCGCGGACCGACACCTCCTGGCCGCCCGCCTCCTGGCCCGACACCTGCCCACCGGGGCCGCCGCCGTGGACGCGTTCCTGACCACCGTGCGGGCGTGGGCGATGACCACCCAGCACCCGGCCTTGAAGATCCTCTCCGAGACCAGCCGCGCCGCCCACCACCCCGGCACCGCCGCGTGGCTGCTCGACCTGATGCGGGCCGAGGACGCGCCCTGGCCGTCCCGCGTCGAGGCAGCCTCCGCGCTGGCCACCCGGCTCCGGGGTGCGGAGGCACCCGACGCGGTGCGGCTGCTGCGCCGCGCCGTGAACGACCCGGCCATCCCGGTGGAGCACCGACTCACCGCCGCCGAAGCGCTGACCGAGTGCGGCCCGGAAGGCCATCGCGCCTCCCAGGAGGGCCTCCGGGCCGTCCTCGCGTCACCCTCGGCCACGGCGGAGCAACTCCGCAACGCCGCCGTCGTGCTGGCCACGTTCGACGGCGAGTCCCGCGACCACGCCGTCGCCGCGCTGACGGCCATCCTGGACGATCCCGATGCCCGCGACCACGCCCGGGTCCACGCAGCCACAGGTCTGATCGAGATCGACATCGAGCACCACGAGCGCGGTGCCGAGGTGTTCCGTGAGGTCCTGCGCACCCGCACCGACTTCTCCGCCGGGTTGCGCGACGCGGCGGTGGGCCTCGGTTCCCTGGGACCGCACCACGCCGGTGAGGCCGTGACCGCCCTGACCCGGCTGATCTCCGACCGCCGCCTGCCGATCGGCGACCGGATCTCGGCCGTGGAAGCGCTCTCGGAACTGGGCCCGCAACACCGCGTGACGGCCGTCGACCACCTCGTCGCGCTGTCCCGGGCGTTCGGGGTCACCGCGTACCTGCGGACGCGCATCGCCCGTTCGCTCGCCGACATGGGTGCACAGCAGCAGGCGTTGGACCTGCTCCGGGCGGTCCTCGCCGACTGGACCACCGACGCCAACGGCCGGCGCTGGGCCGGGCAGGCACTCGCCGACCTGGGTCCGGAGCACCGGGACGAGGCCGCCGCCGCGCTGCGCGACGTGGTCACTCACCCGAGCGCCTCCGTCCCGACCACCGTGCAGGCGTTCGGCAACCTGGCGGCGTTGGGCGAGCCGTACCCCGTGGAGTCGCTGCGCGCGGTGCTCGCGGACCGCTCGATCGACCCTTCGTTCCGCGTCAACGCGGGGTTCGAGCTGATCGGGCTGGGCCCGGAGTTCCACCGCGAGGTGACCCGGCACCTCACGGAGATCGCCACTCGGCACGCCGACCCCGAGGGGCGGATGACGGCGTGGCGAGCGCTGCGGCGACTGGGCACCGACCTCCGCGAACGGGCGTCCGAGGCCATGCTGGCGCTGGTCAGGCCGGAGCAGGCCCCGCTGTGGGCCTCCCACCGGGACTACCCGGTGTTCAACCAGTTCGACGTCGTGGACCCGGACGCGTTCGCCGAAGCGATGACCGCGGTGCTGCACGACCCCGCGTGGGACGGCCAAGCGCGGATCAACGCGGTGAGGAACCTCATCGCGTTGGGGAGCCGGCGCGTCCGCCGCAGGATGGCGGACGAGGTCGTCCGCCTCGTCGGAGCACCCGAGACACCGGATTCCGAGTTGCCCCGGCTGGCGGCGGAGGCGGGCAAGCTCGGCAGTGGTTCACGCGCGCAGGTCGTGGCCGCGTTGCGGGCTGTGGCGATGGGCCCCCGGGCAACGGCTTCGACCGTGTGCCAGGTGGCCAAGGCCATGGAGAACGTGGACCACTGGGCGGACACCGCAGTGGTGGCGCGCTTGAGGGACATCGTCGCCGACGAGCTCCTGCCTCTGCCCGATCGCCGTGACGCCGCGCTGGCACTGGCCCGCGCGACACCGGACGCGATCGAGTCCGCTGTCGCCGTGGTGATGCGTGAAGGCGCGGACGGCACGTTCGGCTGGGAGTCGCGGATCCGCTCGCTGGCCGCACTGGGCGCGGACGTCGCACCCGCACTCCGCAGTTACCTGGCAGACGCGGACAGCCGCCAGGACAAGCGACTCGTCGCAGCTTCCGCGTTGGTGGAGCTGCGCCCCGACCTGCGGGAGGAAGCGCTCGCGGAGATCCGGCAGCAGGGCACCGACGAATACCTGGACCACGACAACCGGATCGACGCGGTGACACGGCTCGCCGAGCACGACCCGACCACCGTGGCCGCGGCGATCGCCTTCCAGGAGGAAACGCTCGCCGACGAGTCGCTCCCGGTCTTCAGCCGCGTCGAAGCCGCGACCAAGCTCGGGCCGCTCGACCCCGCGCTGATCGAGAAGGCGCTGGCCGCCCTGCGAAGGTTCACCACGAGCACCGAGTTCACCACGGACGAACGCACCTTGGCCGTCACGTGGTCGGTGCACGGGTTCCCGTCCCGCGGTCCGGAAGTGCGCCAGGCGGTGTCGGTCCTCCTCCACGATCCCGCAACCCGGCCGATCTACCATCGGTGGCTGGCATCGTTCCTGCCGGGTAAGAGCCGAGTCGATGCCGAACGCGAACTCCTGCTCGACCGCACCGCATCGCCCGACGAACGGGTCGGTGGGATCTCCGAGTGGCAGCAGTCGGCTCTGGCCGCCGATGCGGTCGCGATGTTGCGTGACGTCATGGCCGCCGTCGAGACCAGGCCCGCCGACCGGGTCAGGGCGGCCGAGGCGCTCGGTGCGCTGTCGCCGCGCTCACGACCGGAAGCGATCGCCGTGTTGGAGCGGCTGGCCGACGACCCGGCCCTCGCCTACAACACCCGTCGGGGCCTTCTGCGCTTGGCGCCGCTGAGCCGCCCTGGACCACTGGCCGAGGACTACGCGGTTGCCCTCGACACCGGCCGGCCTCGGGATGAGCGCAACTCCGCCGTCAGTCGGATCCTCGGCCTCACCGGTGACACGCCCGATTCGTTGATCCCGGTTCTGCGCGACCTGGTGGACGACGACCGGACGTCCGACGCGGACCGGGTGAAGCTGCTCTACGCCCTGCGGAGGTCGCACGGGCTGCAGCGGCTGCGCGATCTGCGTGACGACGAGCGGACCCGTCCCGCGACCCGATGGGCGGCGGCGGTCAGGCTTCGAGCGCATGCCGTGGACGATCGCGCCGTGGGTCTTCGAGTCCTGCACCGCATCGCCACCGATCCCGCGTGCCGACCGACCTTGCGGTGGCGGGTGGCCAAGGACCTGTTCGACTTCGGCGGGCCGGGTCGTGACGCGGGCGCCACCTGTCTGTGGGAGATCGCCACCGACGAGGCGATGCCGGCGCTCGTCCGCGTCCACGCCGCCGGTGCGCTCGGCCTGAAGCGTCCGGACCTGCGGACCGAGGTGGTGGAGCAGCTGAGGCGGCTCGCCGACGCCGAGAAGCCGCTGGTTCGTTTCCAGGTGCTCGACGCCGTCGGCGCGTTCGACCCGGTCGAAGGCGCGATCCGGCTGCTGGGGTTGGCGCGCGACCGCACGCCCGGCCCGGGGGTACGGCTGCGTGCCGCGTCCGCCGCCGCGCAGCACCGCCGGGACCGGAGGGAAGCTGCCGCCGTGGTCGCCAGGGAGATCGCCCACGACCCAGAGGCGCCGCGCCACGTCCGCGTCAAGGCGGCACGCGCCCTGGCACGGTGGAGCGACCTGTGCCGACCCGAGGCGCAAGGCTTGCTGCGCGACCTCGGCGTGGTCGCCCCGGTCGTGGGCGGGCGGTGAGGGTTGTCGGTGGGCTTCGCCATGATCTCGGCGACGGGTCGAGGGAGGGGCGGGCGTGCGGACGTTGACGAGTGGTGCGGCCTGGGTGCACTACGGGCAGATCTACGTGGAGAGCGGGGATGAGTCGCCCGGGATGGCCGAGTGCTTCGGCGGTCAGGTCAACGGGTTGTGCGGTGGCGCGGTTCCCGGCGTGCTGTTCCTGGTGACCGGCCTGCACACGGGCGAGGTCGACTTCGCGGTGGAGTTGCACGACGTGCCGCCGCCGGTGGGCGACGCGTGGGAGGAGGTGGTGGAGGTGTCCTTCCGGCCGTCCGGGCCCGCGGCGCTGGTGGCGTGGGCGGGCGAGGAGTCGTGGCCGTTGGAGTTGGCGCCGGTCGACTACCGGGTTCGTTACTGCGCCACGGGCATGGACGAGGCCCGTGAGGACCACGAGCCCTCACGCGAGCGCTACGTCCTCCAGTTCTGGCCCGCGCCGCCCGAACCGGACCGGGTGGTGAAGGTGACCGGCGAGCACGCCGCCTACTGGCACCGGTTCGCCCGCGAGCAGCCACCGCCGCCCACGCCGGAGGAGAAGGCCGAGGCCGAGCGCCGGGCGCGGGAGGAGCGGGAACGGGCCGCGGCGGAGTCCCGGTTGCGGGCCGAGGAACGCGAGTGGGGCGGTCGGCTGCCGGTCGCACGGCTCCGGGAGCTGCGCGGCGCCGCGCTCGACCTGGCACCGCTGGACCGGCCGTTGGTGGACGCGCTGGCCGAAGTCGGACCGGACGCGCAGCGCGCGGTGGCCCGGTGGGCGGCCAGGCGCGCGTACGTCGAGGCGCAGCTGGCCGACATCGACTGGATCGCGCCCGCGCTGGCCGCCATGGACCGCGGCGAGCCGCTGCCCCCGCCGTTCGACGACGACCGCCGGCTTTGGGACCGGTTGCTCGCCGACGAACGGGTGCCCCACACGCTGGTGACCACGCCGGACGGCCGGCACGACGACTTCCTCCAGCAGGCCATGGCGCTCCCGGCGATCTTCACGACGCGGGAGCGGGACCCGTTGCGGGCGGCGTTGGACGCGGTCTGGACGGCCGTCGGCGCCTTCGGCCGCGGCCGGCACGGGCTGTTGTTCGCCGAGCTGCGACGGGCGTTCCCGGTCCTGGCGTGAGCGTCACCCGGCCGTGTCACGGCCGTGGTCGCGGAGCCGGAGGGCGGCGTCGAGTTCGGCGAACAGCGCGGTCGGGGCGGCGAGCCCGACCCGGTCGGCGATCACCGGCCACAGGCGGCGGCCCAGCTCCAGGGCCGCGCGCAGCGCCCCGACCAGCTCGCGCGGCGACGCGGCGGAGGTGGCCGCCCGCAGCCGGGCCACCGTGTCCGCCGACAGCTCCCGCTCGGCCCCGCGCGACGGGGTCAGCCAGTGCGCGGTGGACCTCTCGGCCAGTCGTGCCATCCACAGCAGGTGCCGCTGGGCGTGCCCGAGGGCGTCCCACGCCCGCAGGTCCTCACCTCGCGCCGCCAGGTGGTGCGCCAGCACCAGCCAGTTGGCGAAGGGGTCGCAGTACCGCGCGACGGCCTCGGGGCTGTCGACCGGCGGCACGGGCCGCTCGGGCAGGCCGCGCAGCACCGGGGCCAGCGCTCCCCGGCGGTCCACCAGCAGCATCCGCTCGACCGGGGCGCCGCGCGCCGGCCACCGCGCCACGTCGGCGATCTCGTCCACGGTCGCGAAGTGGAACTCGCCGCGCACCAGGCCGGGGAAGAACGCCACGTACGAGCCGAACTCGTTGACCAGGCCGTAGCTGACCGGCGCGATGCCCGAGCACCACGACCGCGGGTCGATCCCGGCCCGCCTGCGCGGGGTGAAGAACAGCCAGAACTCGATGTCGCTGTGCTCGTCCGCCTCCCCGGCGGCGAACGAGCCGTACATGAGGGCGGCGTCCAACCCCTCGTCGTCCGCGCACACGTCGCGGACACGCGCGATCAGTTCTTCCTGGAACAGCACGCGAAGACTCAAGCACATCACGTACGTTCATTTGCGTACGCGGGACCAGCGCGCAGGTCGATGCCCCGGCACCCCTCCCCCACCTAGCGTGGAGCGCATCGACGCCCCTCCCGGGGCGGTTCCCCGTTCACCTGCGGAGTTCCCGTGCGCCTACACGCCCTGTCCCGGATCGTCACCACCCTGTACGCCTGGGTGGCCATGGTCGCCTTCGGCGGCATCCTGGTCGAGACGATCGTCATCTACCCCAACGTGTTCCACGACCCGCCCGCGTCGCTCGCCCGCGCGGTCGGGTTCTTCGAGGTCACGGGGCCGGCCGACCTGTTCCCGCCGATGGGCGCGCTGACCGTGGCGCTGGCCGTCGCGAGCGCGGCCCTGCTGTGGCGGGTCCGGCCGGCACGGCCGTGGGTGCTGGCGAGCCTGGCGTCGCTGGTCGTCGGCGAGTTCCTGTTCTCCGTGCTCTACTTCTGGCCCCGCAACGAGATCATGTTCACCGAGGGCATCGCGGTGCACTCGGCCGAGGTGCTGCGTCGCACGGCCGTGGAGTTCGAGACCGGGCACTGGGCGCGGTTGGCCGTGAGCGGTCTGACGGCGGTGCTCGCGTTCACCGCCCACCAGCGGTCCCGCCGGGCCGAGGCGCCGGCGTGAGCCGCCGCACGGGGCTGCCCGCGACGTGGCTGTGGACGCCGGCCCTGCTCGGCGTGCCGCGCGTGGTCGCGCACGACCTGCGGTTGGTCGGGCCGGCGGTCAACGCGGTGCTGGTGTTCGCGCCGCTCGTGATCTGGGTGGCCGTGGCGCTGTGGCGACGGGTGCCGAACCCGTTCGTGACCCTGCTGGCGGTCGGGGTCTGCCACGGCGTGCTGCTCGCGGCGACGCACCAGCTGCTGTGGACTCAGGCTCTCGCCGACGTGCCGCCCCCGGTGTTCGGGGAGGCGGTGTTGCGGATCGCCGCCGCGCTGAGCAGCCTGGTCACCGGCACGGCGGTCGGCGCGGCCGCGGGCGTCGTCGCGTGGCTGGTCGCCCGACTGGTGCCCGCGTTCCGCACGCGCCGGCGAGAGGAGGGGTCCTGACCGACGGGCGGCAGGTGGCGGCCGACATCGCGCTCGCCGTGCTCGTGGTGGTCGTGGTCGGCGCGACCATCGCCGCGAACATCGGCGACACGTCCCCGCCCGACCCCGTGGCCTACGCGTTGGCCGTGGTGCTCGGCGGGTTGATGCTCGTGCGGCGGCGGTGGCCGGTCGGCACGCTGCTGGCCACGACCGGTGTGCTGCTGGCCTACTACACGACGTCGTTCCCGCCGGTGGGCCTGGCGGTGCCGGTCGCGGCGGCCCTGTACTCGGCCGCCGAACGGGGACGGGTGCGGTGGGCGGTCGGCGTGTCGGTGGCGCTGCTGGTGGTCTCGACCGCCGCCCGCGCGCGGGAGGGCGACGACCTGGCCTACCTGCTGGGGTACGAGTTCGTCGGCTCCGCGGCGCTCATGGCCAGCGTCATCGCGCTGGGCGACGCCGTGCGGTCGCGGCGCGGCTGGCGGGCCGAGGTGCGGCGGCAGGCGCGGGCGGCGGAGCTGGAGCGCGAGCGCGAGGCCGCCCGGCGGGTCGAGCGGGAACGGGTGCGCGTGGCGCGCGACCTGCACGACCTGCTGGCCCACACGGTGTCGGTGATCTCGCTGCACGCCGACGTGGCCCGCGAGGCCCTGGAGGACGACCCGGACACCGCCCGCCGCTCGTTGGCCGCCGTCCGCGCCGCGTGCGGCGACGTCGTCCGCGAGCTGCGGGCCACCGTACGCGCGCTGCGGGCGTCCGACGACCGCGCGCCCGTGCCGGGGCTCGACCGGCTGGACGACCTGGTCGCCTCGACCCGCGCCGCCGGGTTGGACGTGCGGGTGGAGGTCACCGGGTCGCGCGTGCCGCTGCCCGCCGTGGCCGACGCCGCCGCCTACCGCGTCGTGCAGGAGTCGTTGAGCAACGTGCTGCGGCACGCCGACGCCCGCGTCGTCCACATAGGATTGCGCTACTCCGGGGACGGGCTGCGGTTGACCGTCCGCGACGACGGGCGCGGACCGGACGGGGAGGGCGCCGGTTGGGGGATCATCGGCATGCGTGAACGGCTCGCGCTGCTCGGCGGCACGCTGCGCACCCAGGCCCCGCCCGGCGGCGGCTTCCTGGTCGAGGCCGAGTTCCCGCCGGTGGAGGCGTCGTGATCCGGGTCGTGCTGGTGGACGACCAGCCGCTGGTCCGGGAGGGCCTGCGCGCGCTGCTGGACCGCGCCGAGGACATCACCGTGGTGGGCGCGGCGGCCGACGCCTCGGCCGGGGTGGCGCTCGTGCGGCGGGAACGGCCGGACGTCGTGCTGATGGACATCCGCATGCCCGGCGGCGACGGCATCGAGGCCACCCGGCGCATCGTGGCCGAGCCCGGGCTGCGGCACGTCCACGTCGTCGTGCTGACCACGTTCGACACCGACGAGCACCTGTTGGACGCCGTGCGCGCCGGCGCGGCGGGGTTCCTGCTCAAGGACACCTCGCCCGACGACCTGCGCGCCGCGGTCCGGGTCGTGGCGGGCGGCGACGCCCTGCTGTCCCCCGCCGTGACCCGACGGGTGATGCGCGCGGCGGCGGCCGGTCCCGCGCCGCGTGCCGCCGACCGGCTCGCCGCGCTGACCCCGCGCGAACGGGAGGTGCTGGCCGAGGTCGGCACGGGCCGGTCGAACGCGGAGATCGCGGAACGGCTCGTCATCAGCACGGCGACCGCCCGCACGCACGTCGGCCGGCTGCTGGCCAAGCTGGGCGCCCGCGACCGCGCCCAACTCGTCGTCCTCGCCTACGAGACGGGCCTGGTCTCGGCCGGGCGGTCCTGAACCCGACGATCCCGAACCCGGCGACCTCGGCACCCGCCGGCGCGCCTGTGGTGCCACAGTGGACGGTGGAGGCCACCCCGGAGGGAGGTGCCGATGAAGGGCCGCACGACCGCCGTGGTCGCCGTCTGCGCCGCCGCCGTCCTCGCGGCGGGCGTCATCGTCTGGCGGCCCCGGTCCGAACCACCCCCGCCGGACACGCCCGCCGAGCCCACCGTACGGGTGAACGTCACCGTCAGCGACCACGACACCGACCGCGGCTGGTTCCTGATGGCCCCGCAGGAGGTGGCCGACCGGACGCCGCCCGCGGACGTCGTGGACTGCCGGGGCCTGCACGCGTGGGCGTTGCGCGAGGGCGCGCTGCCCGTCGGCGACGCCGCGCACACGATCACGCTGTCGGCCGACCGCCGCACCACGATCGAGAGCACGTACGTGCGGATCGTCCCCGACCCCACGCCCTACCCCGGCGACGACCGCGCGGCTGCGCCGGTCGTCCGGCTCCGCTGCCTGCCCGAGCCGGCCGCGACACCGCCGCTGACCAGGCCCGACCGGGTCGACTTCGCGGTGAACGGCGACGCCGCGCCGCGCACGTTCCCCGAGCGGCACGAGGTGGGGCCGGGCGAGGACGCCCGGTTCGACGTCGTGGTGGACCTGACGGGCACGACCGGCCCGTTCGCCTACCGGGTCGAGGTCGGCGTGGTGGAGGGCGGCGGGTTCCGCATGGTCCCGGTGAACGACGGCGACGACGTCTTCTTCGCCACCGAGGACGGCGGCGGCATGGGCTACCGGCCCGCGACCACCACGTGGACGATGCACCCCGTCCGCACCCGGACCGCGTGCCCGCCGATGACCGACCCCGGCCCGGAGGTCACGTGCTCCTGACGGCCCGCGGAGGACACGACTGCCGGATTGTCGGCCGTCCCGACCGGGTGGAACCATGCGCCATGACTGCGCTGCCGAAGTACTCGGTCTACCACTCCGCCGTCCTCGACGCCGACGCCGACGAGGTCTGGGCGCAGGTCCGGGACATGATGGTGCTCCTCGACATCGTCTTCGGCGACGGCATCGAGAACGCCCGCTGGACCCACCGGGGCTCGGTCGGGAAGGTGCCCTCGCGGTTCGGGTTCACCCTCCTGCCGGGACACGACCCGGCGGACGAGGAGGTCGTGGGCCGGTCCGAGCCGGACCGGTCGCTGACCTACCGCTCGGTCGGGCAGGTGCTGTTCATCGTCGACTACCTGGCCACCTACCGGGTCCGGCCGGTGACCAGCGAGCCGGGCCGCAGCTTCCTCGACTGGCGGCGCGAGTTCCGCGTGGTGCCCGACGCGCCGGCCGGGTTCGTGGCCGACCTGGAAGCCCTCTTCGCGCGGGAGATCGCGAACGTGAAGGCGCACTTCGCGGCGTAAGGGCCTCGATCCGACACCAACGGGTGATGTCGCCACCCCCAAGTTGGATCTTGCTGGCCGCGGCGCGCGTCGGTCGGCACGCTCGACCGCATGGAGCACAACCCTTCCCGATTCGACGGCCGGATCGCGCTCGTCACCGGCGGCACGAGCGGCATCGGGCTGGCGACCGCGCGGCGGTTGCTGGCCGAGGGCGCGCACGTGGTCGTCACCGGGCGCGACAAGGCCCGGCTGGACGTCGCCGTCGAGGTCCTGGGCGGCGGCGACCGGGTCCTGGCCCTGCGCGGCGACGTGGCGAGCGCGGCCGACCTCGACGCGGTGGCCGAGGCGGTCCACGACCGGCACGGGCGGCTCGACGTGGTGTTCGCCAACGCGGGCGTCGCGTCGTTCCAGCCGGGCGGCGAGGTCACCGAGGCGGAGTTCGACCACCTGGTCGAGATCAACTTCAAGGGCGTCTTCTTCACCGTCCAGAAGGCGCTCCCGCTGCTGTCCGACGGCGCGGCGATCGTGCTCAACGCGTCGTGGACCGCGCACCGCGGCATGGCCGGCGCGGCCCTCTACTCGGCGACGAAGGCGGCGGTGCGCAACCTGGCGCGCACCCTCGCCGCCGAGCTGGCCCCGCGCGGCATCCGGGTCAACTCGGTCAGCCCCGGCTACATCGAGACGCCGATGTACCACGCGCACGTGGCCGCCGACGCGCGTGACCGGATCGTCGCCACGGTCGCCGCGGGCCGCCTGGGCACGGCCGAGGACGTCGCCGACGCGGTCGCGTTCCTGGCCTCCGGCGAGGCGTCCTACGTCAACGGGCAGGACCTGGTCGTCGACGGCGGCCTGGTGACCGCGATGGTGGGGTGACCCCGGGCGCGGCTCGCCGGGCCGGATCCCCCTGCCGCTCAACAGGTCACCGACGTGGGTGGACGTCCGGCGTCGGAGCCGACCGACACCCAGGGTGATCCGTCACCGCCGATCGGGGTGAGGCTAACCTTCCGGGTGATCCACCTGCCGTCCCTGGGGAGAGGCGGACACCCTCCGTGAGCTACGCAGCCGAGATCAGCCGTGCCAACCCGTCCTGCTTCGTGTTCCTGGTCGACCAGTCGGCCTCGATGAACGACCCGATCGGCGGCGCGCACCGGCGCAAGGCGGACGTGGTCGCCGACGCGCTCAACCGGCTGCTGGCCGAGCTGAGCGTGAAGTGCGCGAAGGAGGAGGGCGTCCGCGACTACTTCCACGTCGCCGTCATCGGCTACGGGCACGCGGTCGGCTCGGCGTTCACCGGGCCGCTCGCGGGCCGCGAGCTGGTGCCGCTCAGCCAGGTCGCGGACCAGCCCGCGCGGGTCGAGAAGCGGGTCAAGGAGGTGCCCGACGGCGCGGGCGGGGTGGTGGAGACGATCACCCGCTTCCCCGTCTGGGTCGACCCGGTCGCCCACGGCCCGACGCCGATGTGCCGGGCGCTGGCCACCGCCGAGTCGCTGGTGGCGGACTGGGTCACCCGGCACCCGGACAGCTTCCCGCCGATCGTGCTCAACCTGACCGACGGCGACTCCACGGACGGCGACCCGGCCGGCGCGGCGTGGGCGGTGCAGACGCACGTGACCGCCGACGGCGCGGCGCTGCTGTTCAACCTGCACGTCTCGGCCACCACCGCGGTCCCGGTGACGTTCCCGGACACCGACGCCGACCTGCCCGACGCCTACGCGCGCACCCTGTTCGGCATGTCCAGCCCCCTGCCGCCGCACATGCGCTTCTACGCGATGCAGCAGGGCATCACGGCGGGCGACCGCACGCGCGGGTTCGTCTACAACGCCGACATCACCTCGCTCGTGCAGTTCCTGGACATCGGGACGCGGGCCACGGACCTGCGCTGAGCATGACCACCACCTCCCTCCGCGTGCCCAAGCGGGACCACACCCCGCAGGAGTGCGAGGACGCCGCTCTCGTCGTGCCCGCCGGGCCGGGGACGCCGCTGGTCGCGGCCGTGGCCGACGGCGCGTCGGAGAGCCTGCTCGCGGGCGAGTGGGCCGGGCTGCTGACCCGGACCGTCGCCGACCTCGCCCGCGACGACGACCGCGTGCCGCGGGACCCGGACCGCTTCGCGTCCGCGCTGGCGCGGGCCGGCGAGGCGTGGCGCGAGTGGCTGGCCGGGTACGTGGCCGACCGGGAGGCCGCCGGGCGACCCCTCGCCTGGTACGAGGAGCGCAAGCTCGACCGCGGCGCGCACGCGACCGTGCTCGTCGCGCGGTTCGACCGCGACCCGTCCGGGACGACCCGGTGGGCCGCCGCCGCGATCGGGGACAGCTGCCTGTTCCACACCCGCGACGACCGGCTGCTGCGCGCGTTCCCGCTGACGTCGGCGGAGGCGTTCGACAACTCGCCCGGCCTGGTCAACGCGTTCGACCGGGACCGGGAGCGGCTGGCCCGGCACGCGCGGACGGCGTCGGGCGTCGCGGAGCCGGGCGACGGGGTGTTCCTGTGCACCGACGCGCTGGCCACGTGGTTCCTGCGCGTGGCCGAGCGCGGCGACCGGCCGTGGGACGCCCTGGGGAAGTTCACCCGGACCGGTGATCTCGACGGCTTCGCCGAGTGGTTGGCCACCGCGCGGGCGGAGGGGGTGGTGCGCGATGACGACGTCACGGTCGTCCACGTCGACCTCGGCTGAGGAGCCGACGCGCGCGTTCCCGTCCGGGGCGACCTACGTCGAGGCGTTGCAGGACACGGGGGTCTGCTTCCGCGGCACCGACCTGGCCGGCGCCGAGGTGCGCGTGGACGCGCTGGGCAGGCCGCGGGCGATCTCGGGCAACTTCGCCGGCGTCTTCTCGGTGACCGGCGCGGACGGGACCCGGTACGCGGTCAAGTGCTTCACCCGCGAGGTGCCGGAGCAGGCGGCCCGCTACCGGGCGATCGGCGAGCACCTCGCCCGGCTGGACGCCGACTGGGCCGTCGGCTTCGAGTACGTGGACCGGGGCATCCTCGTGGAGGGCGCGTGGTACCCGGTGCTGCGGATGGAGTGGGTGGAGGGGGTCAACCTCCTGCGCTGGCTCGACCGGCACGTCGACGACCCGGCGGCCGTGTCGCGCGTCGCCGGGCGGTTCGCGCGGCTGGTGGCCGAGCTGGCGGAGGCCGGCATCGGGCACGGCGACCTCCAGCACGGCAACCTCCTCGTCACCGACGACGGCGCGATCACGCTGGTCGACTACGACGGCATGCACGTGCCCGCGCTGGCCGGGCTGCCCGCGACCGAGACCGGGCACCGCAACTACCAGTCGCCGGACCGCATCGCGGCCGACTTCGGCCCGGAGGTCGACCGGTTCCCGGCGTGGGTGATCTACCTGTCGCTGGTGGCCGTGGCCGCCGACCCGGCGCTGTGGCGGCAGCTGCGCGACGAGGACGCCGAGCACCTGCTCCTGGCCGAGTCCGATTTCGCCGACCCGGCGGGCTCGTTCCGGCTGGCCACCCTCACGGGGCACCCCGACGCGCGCCTGCGCGGGCTCGCCGAGCGCTTCCAGGACGTGCTGCTCCACCGGCGCGCCGCTCCCCCGCCGCTCGAACCCCTCGACGCCGCGGGGCCGACCTCGGCGGCCGACCCCACGCCGCCGGCGGACCGGGCGGAACCGCCCCCGGTGCGGTTCGGCCGGCGGTCGCCGGTCCTGGCCGCGCTGACCCGGGCGGTGCTGGTGCTGCTGCCGTTCGGGGTGCCGGCGGCCGTGTTCGTGGACGAGGCGCTCGCGGTCGCCGACGTGTCCGAAGCGCTGGCGTGGGTGGCGGCCACGGCCGCCGGCTACCGCCGCCGACCCGAGCACGGGCAGGCGCGGTCCGCGCGGGCGGAGGCCAAGCGGCTGCGCGCCGCCCGGCGGGCCGCTTCCGACCGGCTCGCGCGGGTGGACCGGGAGCAGCGGCGGATCGCTGAAACCTCCGCCGCCACCAGGGCCGAGCAGGACCGCCGGCGGCGGGAGCTGCGGCACCGCCACGACGAGCGCCTGCGCGCCCACCAGCGGGCCGTCAAGCAGCACCTCGACCGGATCGACCGCGACCGGCAGGCGTCGGCGGCGCGGGCGCACCTGGAGGAGCAGCGGCTGCTGGTGCGGCGGCAGAAGGAGCACCTGCGCGCCGAACTGGCCGGGTTCCGCCTCGCCGAAGCCGGGATCGACGGCGTGACCCGCACGTCGATCGGCAACCTGGACGCGGTCGGCGTCCGCACCGCGGCCGATTTCGTCGGCGTCCGCTACGAGGTGGACGGCCCCGACCGGGTGGCGGTGTTCGTCCTGGCAGACGGGCGCGGCGTCAGCGCGGCCGGGGTCGGGGAGGTGCTCGCCGGCCGGATCGACCACTGGCGGGAGCAGGTCACCTCCGCGGTCACGGCCGTGCGGCCGACCGCGGTGAGCCCGGCCGAGCGCGAGGAGCTGACCACGCGGTTCGCCGCCGAACGGGCGCGGCTCGACGCCGAGCACCGGCAGGTGCTGGCCGACGCCGACGCGGAGATCCGCGAGCTGCGCGCCGCCCTGCGCTCCGAACAAATCGCTCTCGCGGCCGAAATGAAAGCGGCCAACACGGGCACCGCACGCGTCCGCGCGGACCACGACCGCACGGCCACCGAAGCCGCCGTGCGCCTCGAACGTGCCGTCCAGGCGGCAGCCGAGGCCACCGTTCGGGCGAATGCGTTCCGGCTGATCACATACCGCGGTTACCTCCGGTTCCTGCTCACCGGCCGGAGCTGACCACGCGGCCACCGGGCGCGGCCTGCGGTTTTCCTGTGCGGCCAGGGCACTGCACGCTCCGTTGGGCCATGATCGAGCGAACGCCGTGGCTACTCGGTGCAGTCATCGCCAACTGAGACCGGCACCTGCATCAAGACGGCGAGATTCGTTGACATGTTTCGAGATGCTGCTCGAAACTTTAGGCGCGTTCGTCGTTCGGATCGTCGGTCCTGCACCCTGTCTCAAAGGAGAGTCGTGGTGAAGCTCAGTTCAGGCCGCCTGAGAATGCGGTCAGCGGTGGTGGTGCTCTCGGTGGCGATGCTCGGGTTGGCCGGGACGGTGACGGCGGTGGCCCTGTCCGCCCCCGCCGGTGTCGCGGCGGGTGACGTGGTGGCGGCCGGGGTGGAGGACGACGGCGCGGACTGCCCGGTGACCCTGCCGGGCTCCTACCCCTCGACCTCCCGGCTGCCCGACCCGTTCACCAGGCTCAACGGCCAACGGATCACCTCCCGCTCGGACTGGCGCTGCCGCCGTGCCGAGATCCGCGAGATGGCCGAACGCCACGTCTACGGCGACAAGCCCGCCAAGCCGACCGTGACCGGCACCGTCACCACCAGCGCGGTCACGGTCAACGTCTCCCACAACGGCCGCAGCGCGAGCTTCTCCGCCGGCGTGCAGTTGCCGTCGGGCACCGGCCCGTTCCCGGCGGTGATCGTGTACGGCGGGTTCGGCGGCGACACCGCCACCATCCGCGCCGCCGGCGCGGCCACCATCACCTTCGACCCCTACACCGTCGGCCGCGAGGGCACCCCGCGGAACAACAAGCAGGGCGCGTTCTACACCCTCTACGGCAACACCAGCCCGACCGGCCTGCTCATGGCCTGGGCCTGGGGCGTCTCCCGCATCATCGACGTGATCGAGCAGTCCGGCGGCACCGTCCTGCGCCCCGACATCGGCGTCACCGGCTGCTCCCGCTTCGGCAAGGGGGCCTTCGCCGCCGGCGTGTTCGACCAGCGCGTCGCCCTCACCATGCCCATCGAGTCCGGCACCGCCGGCGTCCCGATCTACCGCGGCGTCAACGCCGAAGGCGGCCAGACCCTGGCCAGCGCCTACGGCGAACAACCCTGGTTCGGCGACGCCTTCAGCGCCTACACGGGCAACCCCAACGCCGCCCCGATCGACACCCACGAGCTCGTCGCCATGATCGCGCCGCGCGGCCTGTTCATCATGGACAACCCCCACATCGCCAACCTCGGCCCCCGCTCCGCCTCCGTCGCGGCGTTGGGCGGGGCCGAGGTCTACAAGGCCCTCGGAGCCGGCGACAACCTGCTCTACCACTCCAACGTCACCGACGGGAACCACTGCGCCAACCGCGCCGAATGGCGCACGCCCCTCCAGCAGGCCGTCGCCAAGTTCCTCCGCAACACCGGCACCTTCACCGGCGGCGTGACCATGCACAGCAAGGCCACCGGCAACCTCGCCCAGTGGCGCGACTGGACCACTCCGACGTTGGGCACCGGTCCGACCAGCACCACCACGACCACCGGTGACACCACGACCACGACCACGACGACGACGACCACCACGTCGCAGCAGCCGGGTGGCTGCACGGCGACCGTGTCGCTGAACCAGTGGACGGGCGGCTTCGTCGCCACGGTCAAGGTCACGGCCGGCGCCTCGCCGATCAACGGCTGGACGGTGACCATGACCCTGCCGTCCGGCGCCACGGTCACGAACTCGTGGAACACCACCCGCAGCGGCACGAGCGGCACGGTGAGCTTCGGCAACGTCGGCTTCAACGGCGCGCTGGGCGCGGGACAGTCGACCGAGTTCGGCTACCAGGCCACCGGCAGCGGCTCGGGCATGACCCCCACCTGCGCCGCGAGGTAGTCCGGCCCGCCGACGGGACCGGTCCGGCGCCCACGCCGGGCCGGTCCCGTCGCGCGTCACAGCCGCCCGGGGATGACAACGGGGCGCGGGAGCGTTCACCCTGGTGCACATCCATCGGATCGAAGAGCGGAGCGACCACATGGCGAGCGTGACCGAGAAGGCCGTCCTCGCGGGCGGGTGTTTCTGGGGCATGCAGGACCTGTTCCGCCGGCACCCGGGCGTCCTCTCCACCCGTGTGGGGTACTCGGGCGGCGACGTCCCGAACGCGACCTACTACAACCACGGCAGCCACGCCGAGGCGATCGAGATCGTCTTCGACCCCGCCCGGCTGAGCTACCGGCAGATCCTGGAGTTCTTCTTCCAGATCCACGACCCGACGACGCGCAACCGCCAGGGCAACGACGTCGGCACCAGCTACCGCTCGGCGATCTTCTACACCGACGACGAGCAGAAGCGGGTCGCGGAGGCGACCATCGCCGACGTGGACGCGTCCGGCAAGTGGCCGGGCAAGGTCGTCACCGAGGTCTCCCAGCTGGGTGACTTCTGGGAGGCCGAGCCGGAGCACCAGGACTACCTGGAGCGGTACCCGAACGGGTACACCTGCCACTACGTCCGGCCGGAGTGGCAGCTCGGCGAGCGGTGAGCACGGCCGTCGAGATCGTGGCGCTGCACGTGTCCCCCGTGCACGCCTACGAGGGACGGCCCGGCGACGGACCGCGACCCGATCCCGAGCCGGTCTCGCGCGATCGCGTCGTGGTCCGGGCGGGCCTGGGCCTGGAGGGCGACCGCTACTTCAACCACCCCGCCCACCGCACGGCCGCGGTCACCGTCTTCGCCGTCGAGTCACTGGAGTCCGCCGCCGCCGACCTGCGCCTGGCCACCGTGCCGAGCCCGCTGGTCGTGCGGCGCAACATCGTGCTGCGCGGCTTCGACGTGGACGCGCTGGCCCGCCACGCCGTGTTCACCCTGGACTCCGGCGACGGCCCGGTGCGGTTCGAGACCCACCGCCCCGCGAACCCGTGCGGCTGGATGAACGCCGTCATCGCGCCGGGCGCGCTGAAAGCCCTGCGCGGCCGCGGCGGCAAGCGCTGCGTCCCCCTGGACGACGGCCTCCTCCGCCTCGGCCCCGCCACCCTCACCACCTGACCCCGGCAGGTCCGCGACTTGAGCGGGCAACCGTCGTCACGGGCGGCTGTCGGCGCCCCCGACCACTTCCCTGATCCGCTGCTCCAGCTCACGCACATCAGCAATGTCGGAATGTTTGCGCGCTTCGTCGGCCAGCTGCCCAAGGGCGTCATTGACCCGGTCAGACCGTACAGAGCCGACCGAAGCAAGCGCGTCGTTGCCCAGACGCACCGCCTCGTACGGGTCGTCACAGGTCATCACCAGAATGGCGAGATTGACCTTGGCGAGTGCCTTGCCGCGGGAGTGCCCTTCCGGGAAGCGGGCGACGGCCGCTTCGAGTTTCCGGCGCGCCTCTTCATGCCCGCCACCGTTCAACGCCACGTACAACAGCGCCCGACCGGCATCACGTTCCAGGTGGGCAGCGTTGTAATAAGAGATCCACGCCGGTTCGTTGTCAGTCGTCGCCTGTGCGAACAGGTTCTCGGCCTTGTCGACCGCAGCGCGGCAGTCCTCGCTGCGGGACACCCCGGCCAGGCCCAGCGCACGAGCATGGCGGGTGTGCATCATCGAGCCGACTTTCGGGCTCAACCGGTCGGCACGAACCAGCGCCATCTCCGCGAAGCTCAAGGCGTCGTCGGTCCGCCGCTGATGAACGGCGAGGTTCGCCAGGCCGGAGAGGGCTTTGGCGCGCATCGCCCAGTCACCGGATTCCGTCGCACAACCCACCCCGAACCGGAAGGCGCGTTCGGCATGGGTGTGCAAGCCCGCGTCGAAGCAGACTCCGGCGGCCGTATCGGCAAGTTCGGCCACAGCCGAGAACAGGTTGCCGCGGACGCGAGAGTTGGCGAACGAACCTTCGGTCAGCTCAGCGGAGGCCGACAGCTGGGTCATGACGGCGCGGGACGACAGCTTCCCGCCGTACTGGTGGTCTTGGTCGGCGAACAGCCGGGAAAGCTGCCGCACATGATCCACATCGGCTTGGCCGATTCTGGCGCGACCAGCGGCGCTCGCCGTCCTGGCTCCGAACTCCTGCATCGGATCGGAGAATGCCAGGCCGGCGACTGAACCAGCCAGCACGCGCAAGAACGTCTTTCGCTCCACGTCATCGCCTCCTTCGGCATAGCCGGGGCTTGTCTCCACGGTAGTCCGTGGGTGGGGCACGGCTTCAGCGGCAGGGTTCAGCAAGGCATCGAGTTCGTCCATGTCGATCTTCAGGAGCCGGGCCAGCTTCGGCCGCTGGTACGGCAGCGGCTCACGTGCTCCCTGCTCCCAGCGGGCCACCGTGGAGCGGTCGACGCGCATGGCCTCGGCGAACGATTCCTGGGTGAAGCCGGCGGCCTTCCTCGCCCGGGCAAAGCCGGTTCGCCGTACTGCCATCGGGTGACCTCCTGGCGTTCGCTTGCGCATTCCACAGCGCGGATTCCGCCTGGTGAAGGGTAGCGGTGCACCAGGCGGGCCCCATTCGGGCGATAGTCGGGCCGCACGGCGGCGCTGGGCGTCGCCCCATCCGGATTCCACCCTTGATCGCCGACCGCGGCGCCGGGCGATGCGCCTCACCGACGATCACAACATGGGGAGCATGACACCCGAATGCGCATCCACAGAGGACCGGACACCGGTGATGCCGCACCGGTCGTACCCGCTTCCACTTCCCCGGCAGATCACTCGAAAGAAAGGCAAGGCTGTGCCGACCAGCGCACCCAACACCGAACCATCCACGACCTCGCAGGCCGCTCTGACCTACGCCGAACCGGGCCGGCCCGTCCCACCGGGAGCCGTCTGGCATGACGGCCACTTCGCCGACCCCGTGGACGAACGACCCGTCAGCGGCCCTTGCCTGCGCCCCGTCGAGGCAGCCACCACCGATTCCGGGACGGAGCCGGCTGAACGTTCCGCACCGACCATCGCGGGACCGCCGTGGAGCGCGGAGCAGTTCACCGGGCTCATGCGGGAGCTGGCGGCCGGCGAGGCACCACGGTTGTTCGCGCTCGTGGAGGAGTACGGCGAGGCCGAAGACGCGCGCGTGGCGGATTACGGCCTGGCCTACGCCGACCGGGCTGATGTGAACTCCGTGGAAGGCGGCTTCCAACTGCACTCGCGGAGCGCGGAGAGCGCGCGGACGCTGTTCGAGATCAGCTCCCGGTCGGCAGGGGTGCGACACGTGCACGTGGTGTGGCTGGACCGGACAGCCCAACGGGAGTGCGCGAAGCACAGCGGTCGAGAACGGTATTGATCAGCGGGATCTGGAAGAAGGAGCAGCTGAACCGGCGTTGTCCTGTCCAGGTCGAACGGGTCGGCAAACTGCTACGGCAACGGCGCCTCGCGCACCGGCAGCGCTCGAGTTCGCGCCTGCTCACGGCGGTGGTGCCCGGTAGCGGCTGCCTGCGAAAATGACGGCCGAGCCACCGCCTTCCGCGTACGGACGGTAGCCAATTCGCTTGTTTACAAAGCAGCAGTGCGGTCGATCGAATTTTCGCCGTCCTCCCAACGGAAGTGGCCTCAGCCTCGCGGTTCGGTGTTTCACTGGTAGCGGGAGGTGGCCATGTGGGCGAGTCTGGGAGTGGCCGGCACCGTGGGAGCCTTGGTGACTCTGGGTGTGGTAACCGGACGTGTGCTCGGGCTGTTGATCGCGTTGCGTGGTACGTCGCCGGCTGATCGTCCCGAGATCATCCGCGCGTTGAACGACACCGGCGCGCGGACACTTCGCCGCAGGACTGCCCGTACGGCCGCGCGTCGGTCCTGATCGGCGCGTTGCCGGCGCGTACCGGGGGACGCCGAGCGTGGTCGCGGCCCTCGCCGAACCGGTGACCCGGCGGTCGGGCGACGAGTGGAGGCGAGCGAGCGCCCAAGGGGGTGGACGGCCGCGGCCGTCCACCCCCGTCAGGTCACGCGCCGGCGGCCAGGGCCGGGTGGGGGGTGGGGGGGTAGTAGCCGGTCTCGGCGAAGAACCGCAGGTACGTGTCGACCATGTTCTCGCGGCGC